>JACCXK010000175.1 GCA_013697055.1 Alphaproteobacteria bacterium | reverse complement strand
TGGTGATGTCCACCTGGCCGCCGCCGAAATTGCTGGCATAGATGCCCTTCTTCACGCTGGTGAGAATCTCGCGTGGATCCGCGGTCCCGCCCAGCATGTAAGTGTTGGTCATGCGCGGCATCACCGGTGAAGCATAGGACTGCCGGCGTCCGTTGCCGGTGGCGGCCACGCCCATCAGCCGGGCATTCTGGCGGTCCTGCATGTAGCCTTTCAAAATACCGTCTTCGATCAGCAAGGTGCGGTTGGTCGGCGTGCCTTCATCGTCGATCGACAGCGAACCGCGCCGTCCATCAATGGTGCCGTCATCCACCACCGTGACGCCGGGGGCGGCGACGCGCTCGCCCAGCAATCCTGCAAACGCGCTGGTCTTCTTGCGGTTGAAGTCGCCTTCCAGCCCATGGCCGATGGCTTCATGCAGCAGGATGCCGGGCCAGCCCGGTCCCAGCACCACCGTCATCTCGCCGGCCGGCGCGGAAATGGAAGTGAGATTGACCAACGCCTGGCGCAGCGCCTCGTCGATGGCGCCCTGCCAGTAATCGGCCTCCAGGTACGTCTCGTAGCCGCCGCGGCCGCCGCCGCCGAAGCTGCCGCTTTCCTGGCGGCCATCCTGCTCCACCACCACCGAGACATTCAGCCGGACGAGGGGGCGGATATCGGAATAACTTTCGCCGCCGGCACGGATGATCTCGATGCGCTGCCATTCGCCGGACAGGCTGGCCGAGACCTGGCGCACGCGGGCGTCCGCGGCCCTGGCGTACCCATTCATCTCTTCCAGCAGCTTTACCTTCTTCTCAAAGCCCGTCGTCTGGAGCGGGTCGATGTCGGTATAGAGCTTGACGTTGCTGCGGGCCGGCGCGCCCGCCGCGATGCCCGAATAGCCGTGGGCGACGGCGCGCACCGTGCCGGCAGCGCGCGCGATGGCGTCCTCGGAGATGTCGCTGGCATGGGCATAGCCGGTGGCTTCCCCCGCCACGGCCCGAAGGCCAAAGCCCTGGCTGGTGTCGAAAGTGGCGGCTTTCAGCCGGCCATCGTCGAAGCTGAACGATTCGGACTGGCTGTACTCCAGGTACAATTCCCCGTCGTCGGCGCCCTTCAGCGCCTGATCCACAGTTTGCTGCACCCGCCCACGGTCCATGCCGGTGCGGGAGAAGAATAGATCGTGGTCGGCCATGTCGGTCTCCGGTGCGCGGCATAAAGACCCGCGAATTCTCGTGTTTGGCCCCTAGATATCGGGGTAAAGGGGCCGCCCGACAAGCGGGGCGCGGGTTCCTTGGGGACGGGGCTGCCCGGCGCCCTTGGCCCGATACAGGGACGTGCCATAAGGTCGCAATGACTTTAAGGGCTTAACCCCTCTAAATCCCCGCCAAGAATCTGAAAAAGGGCGGGGATTCCACCGTCCGGCTTTATGCGAGGTCGCGAGCATGTTTTTGCGGAAATCCGGTATCGGCGCGGCGACAGCCGCCCTTCTGGCCTTCTGGGCATTTCCGGCGGCTGCCCTTCCGACCGGCTACGAGACCGGCTTCCAGCCGGCCGCCTCGCCGGTGATGCAGCAGATCGAGGATTTTCACCGCCTGCTGTTCTGGATCATCCTGGCGGTCTGCCTGTTCGTGCTGGCGCTGCTGGTGTGGATCGTCATCCGCTACCGCGCCGGCGCCAATGCCGTGCCGTCCAAGGTTCATCACAACACCTTGCTGGAAGTCGCCTGGACCCTGATCCCGGTCATCATCCTGGTGTTCATCGCGGTGCCCTCCTTCCGCCTGCTCTATTTCGAAGCGGCGGTGCCCAAGCCCGACGTCACCATCAAGGCGATCGGCAAGCAGTGGTTCTGGACCTACGAATATCCGGGTTCTGCCGCCGGTTTCACCTTTGACTCGCTCGGCCTGTCGGATGCCGACAACGTCAAGGCGAACAAGCCGCGCCTGCTGGGCGTGGACAATGCCATCTATGTGCCCGTCAACAAGGTGATCGCGGTCGATACCATCGGCGCCGACGTGATCCACAGCTGGGCGATGCCCCAGATGGGCGTGAAGATGGACGCCGTGCCGGGCCGCACCAATCACACCTGGTTCAAGGCCACCATGACCGGAGTGTTCTATGGCCAGTGCTCGGAACTGTGCGGCGCGCGCCACGCCTATATGCCTATCGAACTGCACGTGGTGAGCGACGCGGACTATGCCGCCTGGCTGGCCTCGTCCAAGAAGAAGTATGCCGCGCTTGAGAACGACGCCACCCGCGTCGCGTCGAAATAGGAAAATCCTCCATGACAACCACCTTCGACGCCCATCACGACGACGCCCATGGCGGCGATCACGCCCACCATCCCACCGGCTGGCGCCGCTACGTCTATTCCACCAACCACAAGGACATCGGGTCGATGTACCTGATCTTCGCGGTGGTGGCGGGCTGCATCGGCGGCTTCTTCTCCATGATGATGCGCGCCGAGCTGATGTATCCCGGCCTGCAGGTGTTCAAGGAACCCCATACCTTCAACGTCTTCGTGACCGGTCACGGCCTGGTCATGGTGTTCTTCATGATCATGCCCGCCATGATCGGCGGCTTCGGCAACTGGCTGGTGCCGCTGATGATCGGCGCGCCGGACATGGCGTTCCCGCGCATGAACAATATCTCCTTCTGGCTGCTGCCCTTCAGTTTCGCGCTCCTGGTGCTGTCCATGTTCGTGGAAGGCGACAGCGCCGGCATGGGCGTCGGCGGCGGCTGGACCGTCTATGCGCCGCTTTCCACAAGCGGCTCGCCGGGACCTGCCATGGACCTGGCGATCTTCTCGCTGCACATCGCGGGCGCCTCCTCGATTCTGGGCGCCATCAACTTCATCACCACCATCTTCAACATGCGCGCGCCGGGCATGACCCTGCACAAGATGCCGCTGTTCGTGTGGTCGATCCTGGTGACCGTGTTCCTGCTCTTGCTGTCGCTGCCCGTGCTGGCCGGCGCCATCACCATGCTCCTGACCGACCGCCATTTCGGCACCGCATTCTTCGACGCGAAGGGTGGCGGCGATCCGATCCTGTACCAGCACCTGTTCTGGTTCTTCGGTCACCCGGAAGTGTACATCCTGATCCTGCCGGGCTTCGGCATGATCAGCCATGTCATCGGCACCTTCTCCAAGCGGCCGATCTTCGGCTATCTGGGCATGGCCTATGCGATGGTCGCCATCGGCTTCATCGGATTCCTGGTCTGGGCGCACCACATGTACACGGTGGGCCTGACGGTCGACACCAAGGCGTACTTCGTGTTCGCCACCATGGTCATCGCGGTGCCCACTGGCATCAAAGTGTTCAGCTGGATCGCCACCATGTGGGGCGGTTCCATTGAATTCAAAACCCCGATGCTGTGGGCGATCGGTTTCGTCTTCCTGTTCACCGTCGGCGGCGTCACCGGCGTGGTGCTGGCCAATGCCGGCGTCGACGTGGTGCTGCAGGACACCTATTACGTGGTGGCCCACTTCCATTACGTGCTGAGCCTGGGCGCGGTGTTCGCCATCTTCTCGGGCTTCTACTTCTGGTTCCCGAAGTTCACCGGCTACATGTACAATGAGATGCTGGGCAAGTTGCACTTCTGGGTCACCTTCATCGGCGTCAACCTGGCCTTCTTCCCGATGCACTTCCTGGGCCTGGCCGGCATGCCGCGCCGCTATGCGGACTATCCGGACGCCTATGCCGGCTGGAACTATGTCGCCTCGATCGGCGCCTTCATCGCCGGCTTCGGCGTGCTGATCTTCCTGGCGATGTGCGCCGAAGCCTTCGCCAAGAAGCGCAAGGCCGCGGACAATCCCTGGGGTGTTGGCGCCACCACGCTGGAGTGGACCCTGCCGTCGCCGCCGCCCTTCCACCAGTTCAACGAACTGCCCAGGATCAAATAGACAATGTCCCTGTCTTTGGCCTATCCCCGCGTCACGACCGTCAGCGACTTCTTCGCGCTGTTGAAGCCGCGCGTGATGTCGCTGGTGATCCTCACGGGTCTGGCCGGAATTGTGGTTGCGCCGGGGCATGTTCATCCGCTCACCGCCTTCACGGCCTTGCTGTGCATTGCGGTTGCGGCGGGCGCCAGCGGGTGCCTGAACATGGCCTATGACAGCGATATCGACGTGCTGATGGCCCGCACCGCCACACGGCCGATCCCGATGGGATATGTCGCGCGGGAAGATGCGCTGGCCTTCGGTTGGACCCTGTCCGTGGCGGCGGTCGCCACCATGGGCCTGTTCGTGAATTTCCTGGCCGCGGGCCTTCTGGCCTTTACCGTCTTCTTCTATGTCGTGGTCTATACCCTCTGGCTCAAGCGCCGCACACCGCAGAACATCGTGATCGGCGGCCTTTCAGGCGCACTGCCGCCGGCCATCGGCTGGGCTTCGGTGACGGGCGACCTGAGCCTCGCGCCGCTGCTGCTGGTGGCGATCATTTTCATGTGGACGCCGCCGCATTTCTGGGCCCTGTCGTTGTGGCGCGCGAGCGATTACGCCCGCGCCGGCATTCCGATGCTGCCGGTGGTGAAGGGCAAGGCCCACACCCGCTTCCAGATCCTGCTCTACACCCTGGTGCTGGTGCCGCTGGGCGTGGCGCCGGCTTTCCTGAATATCGGAGGGCCGCTCTATCTGGTGGTATCCACTGGGCTTGGCCTGTGGTTCCTGTGGGAAGCCGTCGCCACCTGGCGCGAGCGCGATGAGATCAAGGAGCCCGCGGCCCATCGCCTGTTCGGCGTGTCGCTGCTCTATGTGTTCGTGCCGTTCTCAGCCCTTATCGCCGAGAAGCTGATCGGGCTTGCGCCCCTTTCGTTATCTTCCTTGGCGCTATGAGGGATGACGATGCATACCGCGCCCGCCGCAAACGCAATATCGCACTGGGCCTGGCCCTAGGCGGTATGGTTATTCTGTTTTACCTGATGTCATTAGTGAAATTTGGCCACTAGAGGTCCGACCATGAGCAGCGATGTGAAGCACGATTATCACCTGGTGGATCCCAGCCCTTGGCCGGTGATCGGCTCGGTGTTCGCCTTCACCATGATGGTGGGCGCCGTGTTCTGGATGAACAAGGACTATGCCGCGTTCGGCATCCTGGCGGGCTCGCCCTGGATCGCGCTGATCGGCTTCACCGGCGTGCTCTACACCATGGCCGGCTGGTGGCGCGACGTGATCAAGGAATCGGTGGTGCTGGGCAACCACACCCCGGTGGTGAAGCTGCACCTGCGCTACGGCATGCTGTTGTTCATCGCCTCCGAGGTGATGTTCTTCGTCGCCTGGTTCTGGGCCTTTTTCAACGCCTCGATCTTCCATGCCGATGTCGGCGTGGCGACCTGGCCGCCGGCCGGCATCATCACCCTGGATCCATGGCACTTCCCGCTGCTGAACACCCTGATCCTGCTGACTTCTGGCACCACCGTGACCTGGGCGCACCACGCCATCCAGACCGGCGACCGCAAGGGTGCCATCCAGGGCCTGTTGATTACCGTGCTCCTGGGCCTCAGCTTCACCGCGGTGCAGGCCTATGAATATGCCCATGCGCCCTTCACCTTCGGCTTCAACAATCTGGCGCTGGTGCCGTTTGCCGAAGGCTCCGCCCATGCGCTGCTGGCGGCGGGCGCGGGCAATTTCCAGGCGATCTATGGCTCGACCTTCTTCATGGCGACCGGGTTTCACGGTTTCCATGTCATCGTCGGCACCATCTTCCTGGCCGTCTGCCTGTTCCGCGCCATCGCAGGCCAGTTCACGCCCACCCGTCACTTCGGCTTCGAGGCGGCGGCCTGGTATTGGCACTTCGTCGACGTTGTGTGGCTGTTCCTGTTCGCCTGCATTTATGTGTGGGGCGAGGGCCCGCTTGTGCAGGGCTGAGCCACGGAAGCTCCCAACACCGTTAGAGCAATTTTCCTCGGCCTCTGTCCGCAATGCGGGCAGGGGCCGTTGTTTGACGGCTATATTGCGCTGAAGAAACAGTGCCCAGCCTGCGCCCTGGATTACGCCATGTTCGATGCCGGCGACGGGCCCATGGTATTCGGCATTTTGATCGTGGGCGCCATCGTTTGCGGGCTGGCGCTATGGGTGGAGTTCCGCTTCCAGCCACCGCTCTGGGTCCATGCCGCGTTGTGGCTGCCGCTGATCTGTCTTTTGACCGCGATCTTCCTGCGCCTGTCCAAGTCGGCGCTGCTGGTACTGCAATACAAGCACAAGGCCGGCGAGGGGCGCCTGGGAGATTGAAGACGTGCGAATGACGTTCCGCCCTTATCCCGGCATGACCATCGCCTGCGCGATTCTGTTTGCGATCCTGTGCGGGCTGGGCACTTGGCAGCTGGAGCGGCTGCAATGGAAGCTTGCGCTCATCGCGCGGGTGAACAGCCATATGGCCGCCGCACCGCTGACCCTGGACGCGATACGGGCGATGAATGTGGACGAGGCGCAGTACCGCCGCGTCAGCCTGGATGGCCGCTTCGATCACGCCCACGAGGCCTATGTCTTCACCACGGATGCCGGCGCCCCCGTCTATCATGTGCTGACGCCCTTCATCTTGCGCTGCGGCCGTGTGCTGATGGTGGATCGCGGCGAGGTGCCCAGGGAAAGGCTCGATCCCGCCACGCGGGTCCTCGGCAATGTCAGCGGCCGGACACAGCTGACGGGGGTGTGGCGCGTGCCCGACGCGCCGGGCGCCTTCACCCCGCCGCCCGATACGGCCCATCGCATCTGGTATTCCCGGGATCTCGCCGGCATCGCCGCCGCCGATCATCTGGCGCTGGCCGCGCCCGTGGTGATCGAGGCCGACAGCGCCCCCAATCCCGGCGGGTTCCCCAAGGGCGGTCAGACGGTGGTCGCTTTCCGCAACCAGCATCTGTCTTACGCCGTTACCTGGTTCGGGCTGGCGATTTGCCTTCTAGGTGTCTGGTTTGCCTATCATATTTCCAAGGGACGGATCGGCCTCAAATAGGTGGTTTGGGTGCGAATCCGGCCCTATAACCCCTGACCATGCAGTTCATTTCCACCCGGGGGCAGGCGCCCCGTGCCTCCTTTTCCGACGTTCTCCTGGCCGGCCTGGCGCCGGACGGCGGCCTCTACCTGCCCGAAAGCTGGCCGCAATTCAGCGCTGCGGAGATCGCCGCGTTCGCAGGTCAACCCTACCAGGCGGTGGCTTACGAGGTGTTGTCGCGCTTTGCCGGCGAGTCCTTCACCCAGGACGAGTTGAAGGCCGATATCGAGGCCGCCTATGCCGGCTTTGAATCTCCCGCCATCGCGCCGCTCCGCGCCATCGCGCCGTCCTCGAACGGCAGCCAGTACCTGCTGGAGCTGTTCCACGGTCCCACCTTCGCCTTCAAGGACATCGCGCTGCAAATATTGGGGCGCCTGTTCACCCGCGCCTTGGGCGTACGCGGCGGCAAGGTCACCATTGTCGCCGCCACCTCCGGCGACACCGGCTCGGCCGCCATCGCGGCGCTGGGCGGCTTGCCCAATATCGAAGTGTTCGTGCTGCATCCGAAGGGCCGCGTCAGCGAGGTGCAGCGCCGCCAGATGACGACCAGTCTCCACGCCAATGTGCACAATGTGGCGCTGGAAGGCAGCTTCGATGATGCCCAAGGGTTGGTGAAGGACCTGTTCGCGCAAAGTGAATTCGCGCGGGCTATCGGCCTCACCGCGGTCAATTCCATCAACTTCGCCCGCATCGCGGCGCAGGCGGTCTATTACTTCACCGCCACTGCGGCGCTTGGCAAGCCTGCCACTTTCGTGGTGCCCACCGGCAATTTCGGCGACGTCTTTGCCGGCGAAGCGGCGATGCGCATGGGCCTCAACGTGGCGCGGCTGGTGATCGCCACCAACGCCAACGACATCATGGCCCGCGCCCTGAACGATGGAGTTTATGAAAGCGGCGCGTCGCACGCCACCTTGAGCCCCTCCATGGACATCCAGGTAGCATCCAACTTCGAGCGCGCCTTGTTCGAAGCCTCCGGCCGCGACGGCGACTGGGTGGCCGCCGCCATGTCCGACTTTGCCCGCACCCGCAAGCTGGTGCTGCCGCAGCCGGTGCTGAAGGAATTGCGCGCCCGCTACAGCGCTTATGCCTGCAACGATGCCGACACTGTCGCCGCCATCAAGGCGGTGGCTGCCGAAGCGGGCCAGGTGATCGATCCCCACACCGCCGTGGCCGTGCATGCCGCTCGCCGCATTCCCGCATCGGCCACGCCCACCGTCATTCTCTCCACCGCACACGCTGCCAAGTTTCCCGATGCGGTGGCCCGCGCCATCGGCCGCGATCCCGACATGCCGGAGAGCCTCAAGAAGGTCATGGACCTGCCCGAAAAGCTGGACATCCTCCCCAATGACCTGACTTTGCTTCGTCAGTTCATCTCTTCTAGACTGGCGCCATGACCTTGGAAATATCCATACTTTCCAATGGCTTGACTGTTGTTTCCGACCCGATGCCCGGGCTTGAAAGCGCGGCGTTGGGCATCTGGGTGAACACCGGCAGCCGCAACGAAGATCCCGGCGAAATGGGCGTGTCCCACATGCTGGAGCATATGGCGTTCAAGGGCACCGCCACACGCAGCGCCCGTGCCATCGCCGAGGAGATCGAAGCCGTCGGCGGGGTGCTCAACGCATATACCAGCCGCGAGCAGACCGCCTTCCATGCCCGTGTCCTCAAGGGCGATGTCCCGCTGGCGCTGGACATGATCGCCGACATTCTCACCAACCCCACCTTCGAGCCGCCGGAGCTGGAGCGCGAGCGCCAGGTGGTGCTGCAGGAGTTGGGCCAGGCGCGCGACACGCCCGACGACATCGTGTTCGATCATCTGCAGTCCGCCATCTTCAAGGACCAGCCGCTGGGCTGGCCGATCCTGGGCGAAGAGGCGACGGTCAACGCCTTCAACCGCGACATGCTCAAGTCGTACATGGCCGGGCAGTACCGCCTGGATGGCATGACCCTGATCGCCTCGGGCGCGGTGACGCATGAAGAGATAATGGCGCTGGCGGAAGACAAATGCGGCGGCCTGAACAAGGGCGCGGTGCCGCCTTGCGCGCCGTCGCATTATGTCGGCGGCGATTTCCGCGAGATCCAGGACCTGGAACAGGCGCATGTAGCGTATGCCTTTCCGGGCCTCAGCAATGCCGATCCGGATTATTTCGTGGCCCAGGTCTATGCCACTGCGTTGGGTGGCGGCACCTCTTCGCGGCTGTTCCAGGAAGCGCGCGAGAAGCGCGGCCTTTGCTATTCCATCTATGCCTTCTCCAGCGGTTTCCAGGACAGCGGCTTTCTGGGCATCTATGCCGGCACCGGCGAATCGGAAGCTGCAGAAATATCCGCCGTCATCGCCGGCGAAATGGACGCCATTGCCGGCAACCTGACCGAAGCCGAAGTGCAGCGCGCCCGCGCCCAACTGAAAGTTTCACTGCTGATGGGCATGGAGCGGCCGGGCACCCGCGCCGAACAGATCGCCGGGCAATTGTTCGCGCTGGGCAAGGTCCAGTCGGCGGCGGAAATCGTGGCGCAGCTTGATGCCATCGATGCGGCCGCCGTGAAACGCTATGCCGCCAGGGTGATGCAGGCAGGCAGCCCGACCATCGCGGCGGTCGGCCCCATCAAGAAACTGGAATCGCATCCGGTCTTTGCGCGCCGCTTCGGTGGCATCTTGGCAGACGCGGCGGAATAATGGTCAAGGCCGCTTTCGCAAAGACCAGCCCCATCGCCTTCATGCGCGGGCTCACCTTTCCGGGCGGCCAGCAGCCAGTGATCCGTGGGCAGGGGATTTATCTGCGTTATCCGCGCATTGCCGATTATCCGGTATGGAGCAGGCTGCGCGCCGAAAGCCGCGACTTCCTCATCCCCTGGGAGCCGGTCTGGGCCGATGACGAGCTGACGCGCGGCGCCTTCCGCCGCCGCATCAAGCGCTACCAGAAGGAGACGCGGCTGGACTCGGCCTATGTGTTTTTCGTGCTGCGCGAAAGCGATGATGCGCTGCTGGGCGGCTGCACCCTGTCCAATGTGCGGCGCGGCGTCACCCAGTGCTGCACGCTTGGTTACTGGGTCGGCGAGAAATTCGCCGGCAAGGGTTACATGACCCATGCGGTGAAGGCGCTGGTGCCGTTCATCTTCCGCACCCTGGGCCTGCACCGGATCGAGGCGGCCTGCCTGACCGGCAACCAGGCCTCACAGAAGCTGCTGGCCCGCAGCGGATTCCGCCAGGAAGGGTTGGCGCGCCGTTATCTCCTGATAAACGGGGAATGGGCCGATCACCTGCTATTTGCTTTGCTCAAGGAAGAAGCGCAGCTAGGTTAGCCGCGCTTCGGCGATACAGAGATTCATGAACAACTTTCGCCGCATAGTATTGGTTTGCGTTGCGCTGCTGATGGCAGCGCCGGTCCTTGCCGCGCCCCCGCCTGCGAACAAGCCCGCGCCGCAAGCCGCCCCCCAAGCGGCACAAGTGAATTTCGGCAAGACAGACAATGTGCTGGAGTTGAAAAGCGCGCTGTCGCCGTATCGCGCCCCCGGCGGCGCCGAGGCGGACGGCTCCAGCTGGTATATCGTCCAGGTCAGCAATGACTCGGTTCGTCCCGCCACCCGCGTACTGCTGGCGGGCCAGCCGCCGCGCGCCGCCCTGTCGCTGCTGCCGCGCCGCTCGCGGCCCGCGATCCTGGCGGTGGCGAGTTCGGATTCCGGCACGGTGGTGGAAACGGCCAGCGCCTATGGCCGCCGCGCCTGGCGGGTGATCGTGCCGCCGGTTTCCACCGTGGGCCTGGCTATTCGGGTCGGCGCCGCCGATACGCCGCCCGCTTTGTCGGCCTGGACCGAGCCGGCACTATCCTCGCACAATCGCCAACTCGCCATCTTCATCACCGCCGTGGGTGCGCTGATCGCCGCCGCCGCGCTGATCACCGGCGGTCTTGCCGTGCTGATCGGTCATGCCGCGCCACGTTGGGTGGCGGTGACTCTGTTGATGCTGCTGCTGAGCTGGTTGTCGGGCACCGGCATGTTCGACGGCAATCTCGCCACCCGCATCGGCGGACCTTATGGACTGTCGGCGTTTCTCACGGCGCTGGCGCTGGCGGCGGGCGCGCGGCTCGCCAATGCCATCATTCCGGTGCGCGACACCTGGCCCAAATACCAGAAGCATTTCCGCCGCACCGTCTGGGGCCTGGTCGTGCTGGGCGCGACGGCCTATCTGGGCCTTCCGGGCGCAACCTTGCTGACCGACATCGCCATCGTGCTGGGCTCCATCGCGGTGGCCGCCTATCTGGTCTATTGCGGCCGCAGCGGCCACAAGGCCGCCCAGGTCATCGCCCCCAGCGCCGGCGCCTTTGCGCTGGTGGCCCTGGCCGCCGCCGTGATGGCGGTTGGAGGGCTGGGCGAAAACCTCACCGGCCCGGCTGCCACCGGCGGTTTCGCGGCAGCGGGCGCCATCCTGCTGGCGCTGGCGGTGATCGCGTCGGAAGAGATCGCCGTGCTGCCATTTTTGCACGGGTCGCATGCGGCGAAATTGCTGGAAGAACAGGCGCCGGACGAAGGCATCGACATCAACGCGCCTTTCAACAGCCTGGCGCGGGCCGCGATCGGTGCGGCGCATCAGGGCGTGTTCGACCTGGATTTCCGCGCCGGGCTTCTCACCTTGTCGGCGGAAGCGGCCCAGATGGTGGGCCTGTCGGTGCATGAGACGACCTTGTCGCACAGCGACTGGGAAAGCCATGTCCATCCCGACGATCGCGAAATCTATAGCCATGCGCTCGAAGACTATCGCCAGCGTCCGGGCCTGGCCTTCCGGCTGGAATTTCGCGCCCGAGGGCAGAGCGGGCCGTACCGCTGGCTGGAACTGCGCGCCACCATCGTCAGCGAACAGGATGTGCCGTCCGACTGCCTGGGACTCATTTCCGACGTTACCCAGCGCAAGGAAGAGGAATTTGCGCGGGCGGCGGCCGAGAGCGAGCGCAAACGCGACGCCGCTCTGCCGCGCGACGGGCTGACGGGGCTCGGCAACCGCGTGGCGCTGATGGAAGCGCTGGATGCCTTGGGCGAAGGCTTCGACAAAAGTTTGTTCGCGCTGCTGGACATCGACCGCTTCAAGGCCATTCATGCCAGCCTGGGTGATGCCGGCGCCGACAGTATTCTGAAACTGGCTGCCGAACGCCTCACGGGGTTTGGAGAGCCGGCGCAGATTTTTCGTGTCGGCGGTGACAGTTTTGCTTTCCTGTTTCCCAATCCGCGCCGCGCGCCCCAGCCCATCGGCAATGCGCTGGCGGAAGCCTGCGGCAAGCCTTATGGCGTGGCGGGCCGCGAGGTCTTCGCGCCCTGCAGCGTGGGCCTGGCCACCGGCCAGCAGAGCGAAGACCCCTTTGCCCTGATCAAGAATGCTGAACTGGCGCTGATCTCCGCCAAGCGGCAGGGCGGCGCCTGCGCCCGGGTCTATTCGGCCGAACTGGAAATCCTGGCGCCCGGCGACAGCGTGGCGCTGGAAAGCGAATTGCGCCACGCCCTGACAGCCGACCAGATCGAAGTCTATTACCAGCCCATCATCCGCCTGACCGACCGCAGCGTGGCGGGCTTCGAGGCCCTGCTGCGCTGGCAGCACCCGGTGAAAGGCCTGGTCGCGCCCAGCGACTTCATCGCCCATTCCGAGGAAACCGGGCTGATCATCGAATTGGGGCGCTTCGCCCTGGAGCGCGCCGCCACCGATCTCGCCCATTGGCAGCGTTATTTTCCGCTCAAGCCGCCGCTGTTCATCAGCGTCAACTTTTCCCGCCGCCAGTTGAAAGATGCCGGCTTCGAGGCGCTGCTCAAGACCGTGCTCAGCGGCAGCGGCATCGCCGAAGGCACCCTGAACCTGGAAATCACCGAAAGCGCCATTGCCGCCGATGCCAGGATGCCCCAGATCATGGCGCGCATCCGCGCCGCCGGCGCCGGGCTTTCGATCGATGATTTTGGCACCGGCGCCAGCACCTTGAGCGAATTCCGCAACCTGCCGGTGGACACGGTCAAGATCGACAAGGCCTTTCTGGCGCGCCATGGCGGCACCGATATCGACACTGACGGCGAAGTGGTGCTGGCGGGCATCGTCTCCATGGCCCATGAGCTCAAGCGGGCGGTGGTGGCCGAAGGCGTGGAAAGCGAGGCCGATGCCCAGTTCCTGGCCAAGATCGGCTGTGAATTCGGCCAGGGCTATTATTTTTCCCCGGCGCTCGATGCCGCCGCGGCACTGGATTACATTGCCAGGCATTATGACATCGCGGCCGCCCCGGAAGTCGGCTGAACCCTTTTCACACAACGGAGAAGAACATGACGATCAAAGCCGGCGACAAGATCCCTTCGGCCACCCTGATGGAAATGCAGGACGGCAAGCCCACCCCCGTCAGCACCGACAGCTTTTTTGCCGGCAAGACGGTGGCGGTATTCGCCCTGCCGGGCGCCTTCACGCCGACCTGCTCGGCCAAGCATGTGCCGGGCTTTGTCGCCAATTACGATGCGCTGAAAGCCAAGGGCGTCAGCGAGATTGCCTGCATCTCGGTCAATGACGCCTTTGTGATGGGCGCCTGGGGCAGGGACCAGAAATCCGATGGCAAGGTGCACATGTTCGCCGACGGCAATGGCGATTTCACCCGCGCCCTGGGCCTGGAATTCGACGCCAGCAAGTTCGGCATGGGCAAGCGCAGCCAGCGCTACTCCATGATCGTGGACAATGGCGTGGTGAAGTCCGTCAATGTGGAAGAGCCGGGCGCGTTTGAAGTCTCCAGCGCCGAATATCTCCTGAGCTCAGGCCAGTTGCCGTAACGATCAACGGCGCGGGATCGCATCCCGCGCCAACTGGTCTGCCCGTTCGTTTTCCGGATGGCCCGAATGGCCCGCCACCCAGATCCAGCGGATCTGGTGGCGCGCCATGGCGTCGTCCAGCGCCCGCCACAGGTCTTCGTTCTTGACCGGTTTCCTGTCGGCGGTCTTCCAGCCCTTTTTCTTCCAGTTCAGGATCCATTTCGACGCCCCGTCCATCACATAGCGGGAGTCGGTATGGATGGTGACGGGGCTGGCATTCTTCAATGCTTTCAGCCCTTCGATCACCGCCATCAATTCCATGCGGTTGTTGGTGGTGGCCGCTTCGCCACCGCTGATTTCTTTTTCGTAGCCGCTCGAGCGCAGGATGGCGCCCCATCCGCCAGGGCCGGGATTTCCCGAACACGCCCCATCCGTGAAAATATCAATCACAGACCGTATTCCCGGGCGTGCTTCACCTTGTTGTGGAAGCGCAGCTTCTTGGAATATTCGCGGGGGTCCTTGGGACGCACCAGGGCATTGGGGTCCTGGTTCAGCCAGTCATAGGTGCGGGTCAACAGGAAGCGCAGCGCCGCGCCGCGCATCAGCACGGGCAGGGCGGCGATCTCCGCCTCGCTCAACGGCCGTGCCGCGCGATAGGCGTTGATCACCGACTGGCCCTTGGTGATGTTGTAGCTGCCATCCAGCTCGAAGCACCAGCTGTTGAGCATGGTCGCCAGGTCATAGACATAGAAATCATTGCAGGCGAAATAGAAGTCGATCACCCCGCCCACCGCATCGCCCACGAACAGGATATTGTCGGGGAAGAAGTCGGCATGGATCACGCCGCTGGGCAGATCGCTCGGCCAGCCGGCGGTGACCTCTTCCAGCGAGCCGTTGATCAGCCCCTCCAGCCCGTCTTCGATTGTGTCCGCGCCATGGATGGATTCCGCCAGCGGTCGCCAGCCCTTGGGGCCCAGCGCGTTGGCGCGGGACAAGGCGAAGCCTTCGCCCGCCTTGTGCAGTCCGGCCAGCGCCGCGCCGCCGGCGGCGCAATGCGTTGCATCGGGGCGGCGCAGCGCGATGCCGGTGAGGAACGTGACGATGGCGGCATTGCGCCGGTTCACGGTCACCAGCGAGCGGCCATCGCGCGTCTTGACCGGCAGCGGGCAATTCACCCCCGCTTTCGCCAGATGCTCCATCAGCCCCAGGAAGAAGGGCAGGTCTTCGGCGGCGACGCGCTTTTCGTAAAGGGTGAGGAAGAAGGCGCCGCGGTCGGTCTGCAGGTAGAAATTGGTGTTTTCGATGCCCTCGGCGATGCCCTTGAAGGACAGGGGGGTGCCGATGTCGTAACTCTCCAGCAGCCGCTCCAGCTCCTCGAAACTGACGTCGGTATAAACGGCCATGGCGCCTCAGCCCCCGACCCTAAATCGCAGGAAAGCTTGGCTTTTTTGATGTTCTATGCTTTCCATGGGGAGTCTGCTTGGCTATGGTCCGGCGCCCAAATCGGGCGCCCGAGAAGTCAGGCCGGGGCGGGGAAAAGTCAAGCGTCACCCCTTTTGGGGCGGCGGATGCGTCCGCGCCAGCGGGAGCGACCCGACAAAGGAAAGATTTGTGTTGATGCCGACCCGCCTGTTCCGCACTGCGCCCCTGGCCGCCCTGTTGCTGGTGATAGGCTGCAGCACCAAGATATCGATTTGCCCGGTGCCGGCCATCCTGGCCGATACCCAGAGCATCACCATCTTCCGCCCGGGCACCCAGCCAGACCTGGCCAATGAACTCTACACCGTCTCGATCATCAACACCGAGGGCGATTGCACCTTCAGCACCAAGACCAGCCTGGTGCACGCCTCGCTGGACCTGACCTTCCGCGCCACCCGACCGCCCACCAGGGAATCGGCGACCTACACCGTGCCCTATTTCGTGGTGGTGCATGAGAATGACAAGATTTTCCAGAAGCGCATCTACAGGCTGCGCTTCACCTTCGCGCCCGGCGCCACGGTTGTAACCATCAAGCAATCGCCGGACGAGATCGCGCTGCATGTCTCCAACGGCAAGCTGCCCTGGAACTACCAGGAGATGGCGGGCTTCCAGATGACCGCCGCCCAGATCGAGTACAACAAGACCAGGGGCCGCTACGTCCCATGACGTCGCTGGCCAACGAACTTTCGCGCATCGCCGGCCAGGCGTTCGCCGCGGAAGGGCTTTCGGAAAGTTTCGGCGCGGTCCAGCCGTCGGACCGGCCGGATCTGGCGCAATTCCAATGCAACGGCGCGCTGGCCGCGGCCAATGCGGCCAAAGCCAATCCGCGCGCCATTGCCGAAAAAATCGCAGCACGGCTGAAATCCGATCCGCTGTTCGCCAAGGTGGAGATCGCCGGGCCCGGCTTTCTCAACCTGGACCTGACCGATGCGGCGCTGAACGCGCGCACCGCCGGAATTGGTGACGGAACGCCCGTGCCCAACGGCAAGACGGTGGTGCTGGATTTCGGCGGCCCCAATATCGCCAAGCCGATGGCCGTCCATCATCTGCGCTCCTCCATCATCGGCGATTGCCTGCAGCGGCTGTACCGCGCCAATGGCTGGAATGTGATCAGCGACGTGCATCTGGGCGACTGGGGCCTGCAGATGGGCCAGCTGATCACCGAGATCGAGATCATGGGCATTGCGCCGGTCTATTTCGATCCGAATGTCACCGGCCCTTATCCGGACGACGCGCCGGTCAGCATGGACGATCTGGAAACGATTTACCCACGCGCTTCCGCCGCCTGCAAAGCCGATCCGGCGCGGCTGGAAGCGGCGCGCCGCGCCACGGTGGATCTGCAGGCCGGCCGCGCAGGCTATCGCGCGCTGTGGCGGCATTTCGTCAAGGTGACTGAGGTGGGCCTGGCGCGCGAGTTCGGTGCGCTGGGCGTGACGTTCGATCTGTGGAACGGAGAATCTAGCGTCGATGCGCTGATCCCGCCCATGATCGAGGACCTGAAAAAACGTGGCCTGGCCGAGATCAGCGAAGGCGCCTTGGTGGTGCAGGTCGCAAAAGATGACGACAAGAAGCCGCTGCCGCCGCTGATCCTGATCAAGTCCGAAGGCGGCGTGCTGTACGGCACCACCGATCTGGGCACCATCATCGAGCGGGTGCGCGCACAGAATCCCGACCTGATCTTGTATGTGGTGGACCATCGCCAGCACGGCCATTTCGAACAGGTGTTTCGCGCCGCCGAAAAAGCCGGCCTGGCGGGCAAGGCGCATCTGGAACATGTCGGTTACGGCACCATGAACGGGCCGGACGGCAAGCCGTTCAAGACCCGCGCCGGCGGGGCGATGAAGCTGCACGAACTGATTAGCATGGCCACGGCAGAGGCCGAGAAGCGGCTGGCGGAGCAAGGCATTGCCGCCGATTTCAGCGCCGAAGAGCGGGCCGAGATTGCGCGCATGGTCGGTATCGCCGCCATCAAGTTCGCCGACCTCTCCAACCACCGCACCACCGATTACATTTTCGACCTGGAGCGCTTCTCCAAGTTCGAGGGCAAGACCGGGCCGTACCTGCAATATGCGGCTGTGCGCATCCAATCGATCCTGCGCAAGGCGAAAGAGCAGGGCATGGAAGTTGGCATTCCCGCCGTCCATTCGCCGGAAGAGCGCAAGCTGGTGCTGCAGCTGCTGTCCCTGGGCGATACGCTGGCGGCGGCGGAAGACAAGCGCGCGCCCAACATGCTGTGCGAATATGCCTTCGAGCTGGCGCAGAATTTTAGCCGCTTCTATGGCGAGCACCACATCCTGTCGGAACCGGACGCCGCCTTGCGGGCCTCCCGGCTGGGGCTGTGCGCCCTGGTACTGGCGGTTTTAACCCGGGGTTTGGGCCTTTTGGGCATCGAAGTTCCGGAAAGAATGTGAGTAACTTTGGCCCCCAAGGATAGTTAAGTCGGGGCTTCGTTGACTCACCCGCCGCCCCCCTTATGATGCTCTGCAACATTCCTGTCCGCCGGATGGCGCTGCGGGTTTGGCCAGCACACGATCCCTCGCGGGAGAGCGTCTCTAGAAGGCCGCCGAAGGAGCAACCACCCCGGAAACTCTCAGGCAAACGGACCGCGATCGGGTGATGAACTTCTGGAAAGTGTCGCCGCATTCGCGGCTTCCGCCGAAGGGGTAACCTGCACAAGCGGGGAAAACTCTCAGGTCCCATGACAGAAGGGGTTCGCGTCCATCCGGGCGCGCAGCTTTCTATTGGGACCATGCATGAACACCGCCGACACGCTTCTTCGCACGCCGCTGTACGCCCTGCATCTGGAGCTGGGCGCCAAGATGGTGCCGTTCGCCGGCTATGAGATGCCGGTGCAATATCCCGCCGGGGTCCTCAAAGAGCATCTGCACACCCGCGAGAAGGCGGGGCTGTTCGACGTCTCGCACATGGGTCAGGGCTTCCTGGCCGGCGACACGGCTGCGCTGGAGCGCGTCACCCCCGCCGATGTCACCGGCCTGAAGGACGGCATGCAGCGCTATGGCCTGCTGCTGACCGATGAAGGCACCATCAAGGACGATTTCATGTTCTCCCGCCTGGCGGGCGAAGCGGACATGTACCTGGTGGTCAATGCCGACACCAAGGTCGGCGATTTTGCGTACATCAGCGAAAAGCTGAAAGGCGCTGCCACCCTGACACGTCGCTTCGATCGCGCCCTGCTGGCGCTGCAAGGTCCGCTGGCCGCGGATGTGCTGGAACGTCATTCGCCCGGCATTTCCGCCCTGACATTCATGCAGGTGCGCCGCGCCACAGTTGCGGGCGCGCCTGCCATTATCAGCCGCACCGGCTATACCGGCGAGGACGGTTTTGAGATTTCGATCGAAGGTGGTGATGCCGAACGCGTCGCCCGCGTTTTATTGGGCGAAAGCGAAGTGCTTGCGATCGGGCTGGGGGCGCGTGACAGCCTGCGGTTGGAAGCCGGGCTTTGCCTCTACGGCCATGACATCGACACCAGCCGCAATCCGGCGGAAGCCAGCCTGATGTGGTCCATCGGCAAGCGCCGCAAGGACGCCAGGGATTTTCCCGGTGCCGAAAAGACCATGGGCGTACAAGCCATCAAGCGCGTCGGCATCCTGCCGGAAGGCCGCGCCCCGGCCCGCGAAGGCACCGAGATCGCTGAAAAATCGGGCCGCATCATCGGCAAGATCACCAGCGGCGGCTTCGGCCCCAGCCTGAATGGCCCGCTGGCCATGGGCTATGTCGAGACCGCTTTCGCCGCCACCGGCACTGAAGTCGATTTGATCGTGCGCGGCAAATCGATGCCTGCCGTGATCGCGCCCATGCCTTTTGTTCCCAACCGTTACCGCCGCTAGGAGTTCTCCATGTCCCCCACTTCATCGGAAGTCCGCTACACCGATCAGCATGAATGGATCCGTCTCGACGGCGACGAGGCCACCGTCGGCATCACCAAGTTTGCCGCCGAAAGCCTGGGCGATGTTGTGTTCGTGGAATTGCCCGCCAGCGGCAAATCTGTCAGCGCCGGCGGCGAAGCCGCGGTGGTGGAAAGCGTCAAGGCGGCCAGCGATATCTATGCGCCCGCCGGCGGCACCGTTACCAGCGCCAACAGCGCCCTGGAAAAGGAGCCCTCCAAGGTCAACGAAGATCCCGAAGGCGAAGGCTGGTTCTTCAAGCTGAAACTCGCCGACAAGGGCGAGTTTTCCAAGCTGATGGATGCCGACGCCTATGCAAAGTTCGTGGAGAGCCTGTAAAATGCGTTACCTGCCGCTCACCCCCGATGACCGCCGCGCCATGCTGGCCAGGATCGGCGCGCCCGATGTGGACGCGCTGTTCCGCGATGTGCCCAAAGCGGCATTGACCTCGCTGTCCACCTTCGATCTGCCGGACACGCAGGGCGAGTTGGAAGTGGAGCGGCACATGTCGAAGCTGGCGGCGAAGAACACCGCCGCCGGTGCGGCGCCCTTCTTCTGCGGCGCCGGCGCCTACAAGCATCATGTCCCCAGCGCTGTGGATCATCTGATCCAGCGTTCGGAATTCCTCACCAGCTACACGCCCTACCAGCCGGAAATCGCGCAAGGCACATTGCAGTACCTGTTCGAATTCCAGACCCAGGTCGCACTGCTGACCGGGATGGAAGTGGCCAATGCCTCGCTCTATGACGGCTCCACCGCCACCGCCGAAGCGGTGCTGATGGCCCAGCGCATCACCAAGCGCGGCAAGGCAATCCTGTCGGGCGGCCTGCATCCCCATTATGTCGAGACGGTGGAGACCGTGGCCGGCCTGTTCGGCTCGATGCAGCGCACCGCCGTCACCCCCGGCAGCGCCGAAGACATCATCGCCCTGATCGATGAAGACACCGCCTGCGTCGTGGTCCAGTCGCCGGACGTGTTCGGCCTGATCCGCAACTTGCGCCCCATCGCCGATGCCGCCCATGCCAAGGGCGCGCTGTTGATCGCGGTGGTGACCGAGAT
>JACCXK010000168.1 GCA_013697055.1 Alphaproteobacteria bacterium | reverse complement strand
GTCTTCATGATTGCCCCGCGCCAGCACGATGGGGGCTGCTGCCAGCAGCGGCGCGGCCGGGGTGTAGAAGTCCGCGAGCCAGGTGATCCAGTTGTCGCCCCAGGGCGAGCCGGCGCAGCCGGCATTGCCGGGCGGACAGGCGCTTTCGCGGTAGAGATAATCGCCGACATGGATCACCAGGTCGGGCTTGAGCCGCGCGGCCGCGGCGGCAAGCTGTGGGAAAGGCCATTGCCCCGGATCATTGCAGGCCTGCAGCGCCGCGCCCTTGATGCGGCAGCCGGTATCGCCCAGCACCAGGATGCGTTGCGGGTCGGCCGACGGCACCGGCAAGGTGATGCCCGCCACCGTGGCGCTGGTGGTGCCGCCGGGAAGCGGCGCGACGCAGACCAGCGGGAAGTTCGCGTTGGCGGGGGCGCGAACCGTCATGACACTGTCGCCCGTGGCGGTGTGCAGCGTAGGGCACGACGCCTCCGCCGTCACCAGCCGCGCTTCAAAACCATGGGCGGTGGCCTGTACCCAGGCGCTGTCCGCCGCTTGTGCCGGCAGCGGCAGGAGCGACAGCAGGACAAGCAGGGCGCGCTTTTTCATGGCCGCGAGCCTAGCCGCGAGGCCGCGGCTAGAACAACCGCTTGAAGGTGACTTTCCAGAAACGGCCGATGCCGGGCAAGGCGCTGAGATTGGAATAGGTGTCGGCGCCGGGGGTGAAATAGCGTTCATCGCCCAGATTGTTCACATTTACATCGGCTTCCCATACATCCCATTGCGCAAAGCCGCTGGCGTTCAGGGTGACATAGGACAGATAGACGATGGGCCCCGGCACGGTCTGCTGGGTGTGGCCGACATAGGTGCCGCCGAAGATTGCGCCCCAAAGACCCCAGCTTTGCTGATCGCTGGTCCAGGTGAGATAGGGGCTGATGACGGCATGCGGCACCAGCGTGTTTTCATAATCGCCGCCGCGTCCCGCCAAGGTGGAGAAATCGAACACCACATAGCTGCCGCCGAAGCCGTTCTGGGGCGTCACCCCATAAGTCCGCGCCGGCACATAGGAAAAGCTGCGGTCCGGGCCCTTGATGGTAGTGTGCTGCAGCGAGGCCGCCAGGGTGAGACTGAGGTTCGGGGTGGCGACATAGCGCAATTCCAGTTCGGCGCCCTTGGCGCGGGTGCCGCGCACGCTGGTGACGCCACCGCCCTGGATCAGCTGGGTCCGGTTCTGGACGTACCAGTCGAAGCTGCCTTGTAGATGGTCATCCAGGGCAGTGAACTTCACACCCGCTTCATTGAGGAAACTGTCCGACAGCCATGAATTGCTCGCCAGCAAGCTGGTGGAGACTTGCGCGGCCTGGCCGATCTCCAGCGCGGAGGATTTGGCGCTGGTGACATAGGGCACCAGGCCCCAGGGTGTTTTGTAGGACAGCGAGGCCGACCAGGTGAAACGTCCGTCATGGCCGCGCCCTGCCCCCGGTTCATAAGCCAAAGCGCCCACGTCGACGGAACGCACGGTGTAATCGTCGTAACGCCCGCCCACGGTCAGATCCAGGCTGTCGTTCCAGCTGAGATCGCTGGTAACGAACAGGCCGGCGTCCGACGTGTTGGTACGGACATCATTCTCCCAGGCCAGGCCGACCGTGCCGGGCGGATCGACATTGAACGGCGAGTCGATAATGTCGTTGGCGGCCGGGCCCTGGGAGATATCGCGCCGGTCCAGGGCGATGACGCCGCTGTTGAAACTCTCTTTGCCGATGGCATGGACATAGCGATAAGAGGCGCCCGCCACCGTCTGGGTTTTCAGCAGACCGAACGCGCGCTTGATGTCATAGCGCAGCCGCGCCTCGCCGATCTGGGTGCGGTAGGAGCCGGGAAAGCCGTAGGAGACAAAGCGGTCATTCTGCAGCGTGTCGCCGAACAGTTGCAGGCGTAGGTTCTGGCCATCGCCCAGATTATCGGCCGCTTCCAGGAACGCGGTGTGGGTGATGGTGTTGGAAAAATCCACCCCCCTGGCGATATAGACGGTGCGCGGGTCCAGGGTGGTGGTGCCAATGCTGCTTAATTTATGCGTCGCGTCGTTGCATCCGGCGCAGGCCAGGGCGACGAAGCCGGGATCGAAGGTATAGGGATTGCCGCCCAGCTCGTTCAGGGTCAGCCTTCCATTGCCGTCGGCATCGCGCAGCGAAGTGTTGCGCCCGGTGATGTAGCTGCCGGTGTCGATCAAGCCTTGCGTCAGCCGGTTCCAGCCCGGCGTCTGCACGTCACCGTTAGAGTGGTAATACATGTAATCGGCGGCGAACGACCAATCGCCCTGTGCCAGGTTGCCGGACAATTCCACCAGTTGATGGCTGGGATGGATGCCGCGATAGAAGCTGAAGCTGTCGTCCAGCTCGCCATACAGATGCACCCCGCCGGACGCCTCGACCAGCGCGACAGGCGTGCTGAATTGCGCCGTGGCGTTGCGCTTGGAATAGCTGCCGGTGGTGACGGTGGCTTCGCCGCCAAAGGCGTCGCTGGCGGCGGCGGATTTGGGAATGAAGTTGACCAGCCCACCCACCTTGCCGGCGCCATAGATCGGCGATGGCGGCCCGCGCAGGATTTCGATTCCTGCCGCATCGCCCAGCGGGGTGGAATAGGTGCCGCGGTTTTCCGCCCGCTTGAAGCCGCGGAAGTAATTCTCGGCCAGGGTGCCGCGCAACGACACCGAACCTTCCACGCCGTAATAGCTGGCGGTGTAGGCGCTGGGGGTGATGGCGGTCAGGCCGTTGACGCCGGTGATGCCATAGCGCGCCACGGTGGTGTCGCTGACCAGGGTGACGGCGCGCGGGGTCTCATTGAGCGGCTTGTCCAGCCCGAAGGCGGCCGCGTTGGCGCCGGCCTGCAACAGATGCACGGGATCGCCGGTCACGGTGACCGACTCCACCTCCTGCGCCCGCGCCGCGCCGGCGACAGCCAGCGCAGCCAGACCCGCCCAAAGAAACAATCCCCTTTTCATGCGGCGTACATAGTCATTCCTACGGAAATGCCATGTAACATTTTACGTCAGTTGTCCAACAAAGGACTAGCAGCCTTCTCATTTTTTGCACAAGACATTGTTTTAAATAGAATTTTTCCAGAGCGCGACAAATTCGGCGCTAGGGGCAACGGTCGCCCTGCTCATTTCCAGCGCCTGCAGGGCATGGCGGTGCCAGCCCTCTTGATAGGCGGCGCAGGCATCGGCGGCGATGAAGATATGGAAGTCGTGCTCGAAGCCGTCCCAGGCCGAGGAGGCGACACAGCATTCGGTGGTCAGCCCGGCCAGCACCAGACTGTCCACGCCGGCGGCATGGAGCTGGTCGGCCAGGCCGGTGCGGGCGAAGGCGCTGAAGTGGGTCTTGGACACCACCGCCTCGCCGGCCCGGGGTTGCGGCCCAATGAAGTCGGCGCCGCGCGTGCCTTCCACGCACAGGTCCGGCGGATCGTCGCCGCTGCGTTCTTTGGCTTCGCGCGCAATGCGGTTCTCCCCGCCGGGATGGGCCAGAAGGCGAACGAAGACGATCTTCACGCCGGCAGCGCGCGCCGCGTCCACCAGGCTTTCGGCTTTGGCCACCGCGGCCTGCGGCGCCGTCATGTCCATGCCGCGCCGCGCCATCTCGCCATCGGGGCTGCCGAAATCCACCTGGCAGTCGATGACCAGCAGTGCCGTGCGATTTGGTGCCACCCAATCGGCTTTCATGCGAAAGCCCCGCGCAGCGCGGGCAGGATCTCGCGCCCAGTGACGCGCAAGCCTTCCGCATAATCATCGAAGATGAACATCAGCCCGTCGATCTCACAGTCGCGCAGGAAGGCCTCGATCCTGGCGGCGCAGGTGGCGGGCGAACCCACAGCCGTCTGGGTCATGAAGGCGCCCTGGGCGCGCGCCGTCATGGCGTTTCCCTCTACGCCGTAACTTTGCAACATGCCCAGCACGGCGCCCTCATCCAGCCCGTCGCGGTAAACTTGCGCCCGGGCTTCGGCTTGCGCATCGGTGGCTGCGGTGATCACGGTCATCATGCAGTAAGTGCGGATCGGTTTGCCAAGTTCCGCCGCCAGCGCCTTGGCGCGGCGCGAGGCGGTGCGGATTTCGGCCTCGTCGCGGCCGCCGATGAAACAGCCATCGGCCTCGCGCACCGAAAATTCAAAGCCGCGCTGGGACTGGCCGGCACAGATCAGGAAGGGCTGGTGCAACGG
Organism: Alphaproteobacteria bacterium; assembly: GCA_013697055.1. GTDB lineage: Bacteria > Pseudomonadota > Alphaproteobacteria > Micropepsales > Micropepsaceae > Rhizomicrobium. The sequence continues at coordinate 14,384 of JACCXK010000168.1, read as the reverse complement.
CTTGGGTTCGCTGACGCAATCCTGGAAGTCGAAATAACTGCCCTTGAAGGTCACGCTGGGCTCGGCCCACAGCCGCTTGACGATCTGGGTCCATTCCTCGGTCAGGTCGTAGCGCGCGTCATGATCCAGGCCCGCATCCCAGGCGTCCATCTGCTCGAACTCGCCGCGATAGGCGCCGGCCACGATGTTGAGCCCGGCGCGGCCGCCGGAGATATGGTCCAATGTGGCGATCATCTTCGCCGCCACCGCCGGATTGTGCAGGATTGCGTGCAGGGTCGCCCACACCTTGACGCGTTCGGTGATCGCCGCGATCCCCGCCAGCATCGTGACGGCTTCCAGGCTGTGGCCCCAATGGCCGGTGTCACCGCCAAAGCCGCGCCACTTGCCCATGGCCATCACGAAGTCCAGGCCTTCGGCTTCCGCGATCAGCGCCGCCTCGCGGTTCTGCGCCCAGCCGCCATCCAGCACCGGGGTGTTGCGGCTGACGATCCAGCCGCCGTTTGCTATCGGCAGGAAAACGCCGAACTCCTTCATGCCCCGCTCCGGCGGGGGCTGCGCATAAAGGCCACTGCCAGCAGGACCAAACTCACCGCCACCGCCAACACTACGAAAAACGGCGTGAAACCGCCGGTATGGTCGCGGGTCATCCCTGCCAGGGTCGGCGCCACCGCGCCGGTGGTGGCGATCAGGTTGACGGTGGAGAACAGCTCCAGATACGGCCCCCGCCCGAAATAATCCAACAGCAGGATGGTGGCGGCGAAGAAGGTCAGGCCATAGCCGATGCCGATGCCCGCGGCATAGACCAGCATCATCGGCACATCGCGTGCCGTTCCCAGCGCCAACAGGCCGACGACCAGGAAGCCCAGCGCCACCACCAGCAATGTTTTGGCGCCCACCCAGCGAGTGAGAACGCCTCCCGCCAGCCGCGCGCCCGAGTTCAGCAACCCTTCCACGCTGAGCATGGAGATGGCGACGGCCGCCGCCACGCCATGCTGGGTCAGATGCGCCACCGACACGGTGTTGGCGGTGATGCCGCAGAACAGGAAGGCGGCGTAAGCCGCGGCGATGATCCAGAATTGCCGTGTCTGCAATGCGTCGCGCAAGGTCCAGCTTTCGGTGGAAATGGCGGGATCGGCTTCCGCTTCCGCCCCGATATTGGTTTTGCTGTCCACCAGCAGCGCCGCGGCGATCCCGGTCAGCACCACCAGCCCGCCGGCGATCATCCAGTATTCGCGCCAGGCCGAGGCGTTGTGGCCCGTCACCAGCAGGTAGAGCAGCGGTCCCGCCACGCCGCCGAGGCCACCGACCGTGAAGAACAGCCCGATGGAAAAGGACGGCCGCGCAAACAGCCGCGACAACAGATAGGTGCCGGGCACCGAATCCAGCAGGGTAAACCCCAGCCCGGCCAGCGAGGCGGCGGCGAAATACAGGATCAGCCCGTCGGTGCGCGCCAGCGCCAGGAAGGCCAGGCCCATCACCACTGATCCCGTCAGCAATGTGGCGCGCGCGCCGAAGCGGCGGATCAGGGTGGCGGGCACGGCGCTGGTGATGCCGTTGAAGAGGCCGAGCAGGCCGAACCCGGTGCCGGCTTCCGTCCAGCTCCAATGCAATTCGGCAACCATGGCGGGCAAGGCCAGGCCCAGCGAGGCATAGGTTGTGGCGGTGATGATGAAGAACAGGGCGCTCATCAGGCCCAGCGTCAGCCAGGCGCGCCCACCGGGTCCGGTCATCGCTTTTTTAACGGCCTTCCAAGGTGCGTTTCATTTCGGCGGGAAAGTCACCCAGCACCTTCAGCATCTCGGCGCGGGCGCGCGTCACATCGCGGCTGGCGATGGCATCGGCCAACCCGCGATGCTCGTTCAAGGCGGCGACGCCGTCATCGGAGGACGTCTCTTTGTGGGAAGATGGGCCGCGCATGGCAAAGAGCCAGTAGCGCGCCGTCTGGTGATGCAGGGTGACCACCATCTTGGCCAGGGCGCGGTTGTGGCTGGCGGTGGCGACGGCGACATGAAACGCCTCGTCCATCGCCGCCAGCGCGGCCTGGTCATTGTCCTGGATCGCGGCTTCCCCATCATCGAGGGTGGCGCGGATGGCGGCGATCTCTGCATCGCTGGCATGCTGGGCGGCAAGGCCGGCGCAATGGACTTCAATCAGGCAACGCGCTTCGAAGGCTTCGCGCGCGCCCATCAGGTCCAGCGGCGCCACCGAGGTGCCGACCCGGGCGCGGCGCACCACCAGCCCTTCCAGGGCCAGCCGCGCCAGGGCCTCGCGAATACCGGCCAGGCCCCCGCCATAGCGGCGGGCCAGAAGATTCTCGTCCAGCTGTTCGCCGGGGGCCAGGGCGCCGATGATGATGTCGACCAGGATGCGCTGGTAGAGGCGCGACTTCAAAAGCCGCGGCGACCATTCGTCCAGCCTGATGCCGGCGTCCTTATCGCGGGAACTTGCCATGGCTTACCCTTTCGGGTGGAACAATGGGGACGCCCCCCCGGAATGGCAAGTGCGGCCCACACTGAATACAACTCCCCCCGCGCGCGTCAGCGCGCTTGCATTGGGGGAGGTCGCCGTAGCTGGGGTGAGCGGGGCGGCCAAGCCCCGCGAACGCCCAGCGAAGGCGGGAGGGGGCGAAGTCAGACGAAATTTATTTCAAAAACATAGCCGGCACTGGGACTTCCGGTGCCTTCGAAGCCGGGCGGGCCCACTCCGGCATCGCAGGAAATCAGCTTGCCATTGTGCATGGCCAGGCCATGGGCGTCGGCGGTGCCGTCCAGGAATTCGGCGGTCTCCAGCAACTGGCCGGTGGTGGCCGAGTATTTCATCAACCCGCAGGTGGTGGTGTGGTGCAGCTTGCCGTTCTGCATGACATAGCGGTTGATGTCCGACGAGCCGGTCACCATCCAGATCGCGCCGCCGGGATGGCTGCCGTCCCAGGCGATGCCGTGCCAGCGCGCGGTGGTGATGGGGATCATGAATTCCGGCGCAAAGGTCTTGGGATCCACCCGCAGGATGCCCTTGATGCGGTTGGCCACGATCCACAGCTTGCCGTCCTGCCACATCAGGCCGTGGCAGCCGCCGCCATTGTCGGCCGGGCCCAGCGGAATCTGGCGATGGCTGACGGTGCGCCCGTTCATGTCCACCTCATAGACGCCTTCGGGTCCGCCATTGGCGCCCATCCAGACATGGCCGTTGCCGTAAGCCATGCCCGAGGTGTTGTAGGAGTCGGTCATCACCGTCTTGAGCTTCTTGCCGTTCCAATCGAACAGCCAGGCCGCTTCCTGTTCGTGCTTGCCGCTTTGGCCATAGCCGCCGGCCTTCTGCTCGCAGACCCATAGGCCTTCGGGCGCGATGGCGACGCCATTGGGATACCCTTCCGGCACCTTGAACAGGTTCTTGGTCGTCACCTTGCGATGGGGCACCTCCTTGCGCTTTTGCGGCGCCTCCGCGCCCAGGTTCTTGCCCTTGGGATAGTCCTGCGCCAATGCGCCGGTGATGCCGGCACCGGCGGCCAATCCGAGGCCGGCCAGGAATTCGCGTTTGCCGATGTTCATGAATTGCTCCCGAAAATAAAGGGCGCCCACCAACGGTGAGCGCCCTGTTTGATTGTCGATTACCGGACCATCAGTTGGGCAGCGCGAAGGCCACCAGCTGATCGGACAGGCGCGGCGTCAGGATGCCGTTGCCGCCGGCGGCGAACACCACATACTGCTTGCCCTTGTAGGTATAGACCGCAGGCTGTGCCACGGCCGGCGCATCCACGATGTGCTTCCACAAGACGTTGCCGGTCTTGAGGTCGATGGCGCGCACGCGTGAGTCCATCGAGGCGCCGATGAAGATCAAGCCGCTCTTGGTGACGGCCGGGCCGCCGATGGTGATCGAGCCCCAGCTTTCGGGCATGTAGAAGCCCCACTTCTGGACCTGGCCGACGGGCTTGCGCCACAACAGCTTGCCGCTGTTCATGTCATAGCTGGACATGATGCCGTAAGGCGGCGCCCAGCAGGGCATGCCCCACATGTTGAGGAAGTTCTCCAGCTTGAAGCCATAGGCCGAACCCTGCTGCGCGGCATATCCGTCGCGGGCCCGAAGCGCGTTGCCATACTTCTTGTCGGCATCCGCGCGCGGCACCAGGCTATAGATCTGCGGCACCAGATTGGAGTTCACCACATAGGTATTGGTGGTGGGATCCAGCGCGCCGCCGCCCCATTCCACGCCGCCCAGGGTCGCGGGCCAGGAGATCGAGCCACGCACCGACGGAGGCGTGTAACGGCCCTCGTCCCGGATGCGCGCCTTCCAGCGGCTGCATTCCCCGAAGCTGGCGATATCGGCCAGGGTGGAAACCGGCGGCATGTGTTCGGCCACCAAGGGTTCCGGATAGGGCACGAAGGGCTGGGTCTTGGATGCAACCTCGCCCTGGATGTCGGAGGCCGGATAGGCCCTCTCCACAATGGGCCAGATCGGCTCGCCGGTGTTGCGGTTGAGCACGATCATCAGACCCATCTTGTTGGCCTGGATCAGCGCCGGAATGACCTGGCCGTCCTTCTTGATGTCGACCAAGGTCGGTGCGGAGTTGATGTCCACGTCCCAGATGTCGTGATGCACCAGCTGGCGCGCCCATTTCACTTCGCCGGTCTCGGCATTCACCGCGACGGTCGCCGTGGCATAGGGCATCTCCGTCAACCGGTCGCCGCCATAATAGTTCGGGCTGGGCGAAGAGGTCGGCAGGAAAGCCAGGCCCGTTTCCGGATCCACCGAAATGCCGGCCCAGACATTGGCGGTGCCGGTCTGGTCTTGCATCTCGGGCGGAATGATGTTGAAGGTCCATTTCAGCGCGCCGGTGCGGGCATCGATGCCATAGACGGTGCCGGGATTTTCGGTCTTGTAGACCCAGTCATTGCCGGCCCAGCCCAGGATCAGCGTGTCCTTGTAAACAGCAGGCGGCTGGATCAGCCCGATCTTCCACTTGCTGTTCTTGGTGGCCCAGGCATTGACGTCGACCACGCCATTCTTACCGAAGCCGGCGCAAGGCTTACCGCTGTCGGCGTCCACGCCATGCAGCTCGCCGGTCATGGTGCCGATATAGACCATCTTCTGGCAGGCGCCGGCGGTGGGCGAAGAGGCCGCCCAATAGGCGACACCGCGGTTCTTCAGGCCCTGATTTTCTTCCGGGCCATTGGCGCCGCTGGCGGCGTACTTCCACTTCATCTTGCCGGTATCGGGCTCGACCGCGAAGATGTTGTACTTGGGCGTGCCGGTATAGACGGTGTTGTTGGCGAACAACGGCGTGGCGCCCCAGGTGGTGGAATGCGCCCCGCTGGAAACATCGCCGGTATGCATTTCCCAGGCGATCTTGAGGCCCTTCACATTGTCGGGCGTGATCTGGGTGGCGGTGGAATATTTCTGCGACTGCTGGTTGCCGCCGAACGCGTCCCAGGTCTGGGCCGGATCGTTGTTGGGCCCCTGGGCAGTGGCGTGCTGCAGCGGAGCCAGGGTGACGGCGGCAGCGGCGGCCGCGAGGCCGCAGGCGCCAAGGACGAAATTTCTAATCTTCATCTTCGACCTCATCGATCTCAACGCTGCGTTCGGCGGCGTCGCCGATCACATTTATCAACCAGCCAATCAGCGCCAGCGCTTGCGCGGCCATGATGACGGGGCTTTCCAGGAAATAACCGGCGACGGACGATCCGATGATGTCCAGCAGGATGGACACCACCAGGAAGCCCTGCAGGAAACCGGAGCGGTTGGGGACCAGGCCCAAGGTCAGCGAAGCCGCCAGCATCAGGGCGCCGGCGCCCGCCACGGTGACGACGCCGCCGGTGCCGATCAGGCCGGTTTCGGGCGTGTAGTAATCATAGACGCATATGGCGATGGTGATCAGCGATGCCAGCATGATCAGCCACGCGCCGCGCGTGGAATGTCTTTGAGTCAACGGCCCCTCCCCAATGAACGGTACTTATTTTGCGCGATCCTAGCGGGCTTTCCGCCATAAACCAAAGGGGGCGCAAACCAGCACTCTTCGCACTAGCAGCAATTTCAGGGCTGCCCCCTCACGGCTGAGAAGCCGCGCGTTTCTTCCACTTGTAGATGCGCTGGCTGTTGCGCCAGAAATATTTCTCCGCCTGCACCTTTGGTCGGCCCGCGAAATAATCCCGCATCAACAGCAGGGCTTCTGGAATGGTGGCGGTGCCCACGCTGTTGGGCCAGTCGCCGCCGAACATCACCCGGTTTTCGCCGAACGCGTCCATCAACTGGTCCAGCCGCGCCCGCGGCGCCGTGACCGTGACATTGTTGTCATCCTTATGCATCACCTGCGACAGCTTGATCGCGAAGTTGGGGCGCTGGGCCAGTTCGCGGATTAGGAAGTCATAAAGCCCTTGCGTTTCCGGTTTTGGGTCCAGCGAGGGCATGTGATCCATCACCACAGTGAGATCGGGCGCGGCATCCATCGCCAGCAAGGCGCCGCGAAGCAGATCGAACGACGGGTTGGCCATGTCCAGGGTCTGGCCGGCCTGGGCCAGCAACCTCAACCCTTCGGCCATGCCGGGCTTGAGCACCTGCTTGCCGTTCTCCATCTGCCACACCCGCGCATAGCGGATACCGCGCCATAGAGGGTCTTTGGAAAAGCGATTGAGATATTCGCCGAGCTCGGGCCTGGAGGGATCGAGGCTGCCGACCACGCCGACAAAAATGGCATCGGAATTGGCGCGCTCCAGAATCCAGAGATTGTCCTCGATCCAGGGGCTGGCCTCCACTACCACGGCGCCGACGATGCCGGTGCCGCTGATCTGCTGGCGATACGCCTCCGGCAGCGCGATCTGCGGCGGCTGTCCCCTGGGACCTGCATAGGGCACGCCTTGCGGGCGGCGCGGATCGAACAGATGGACATGGGTGTCGATCACCGGAATGGCGTCGGCTGCAAAAACGGGCGCGGCAACCATCGCTGCCGCGCCCGTGAAAAACGTCCGTCGTTGCATCAATGCAGATCGACCTTGGTCACCCGCCAGTTCCCGAGTTCCGCGACATAGAGGGAATTGGGATTGCGGCAGTCTATTCCGGTAACCGTGCCGAAATCGCGCGGGCCCTTGCCGGCCTGGCCGAACTTGCCCACCACCGTGCCGTTCAGCTCCAGCTTGATGATTTCGCCGCCATGATCCAGGTCGTTGACGGGATTGGAGTTGGAGCTGAACAGATACTGATGCGCCCCCGGGCTGATGCAGATGGCCGCCGGATCGCCGGCGCCGGTGATGCTGCTTTTGAAATTGCCGTTATTGTCGAACACCTGGATACGGTTGTTGCCCCGATCCGCGACATAGACGTTTCCATTGGCATCCACGGCGATGCCATGGACGATCTTGAACTGGTTGTCGCCGCTGCCGCGCGCGCCCCAGCTTTTGACGAACACGCCATCGCGGGTGAACTTGGCGACACGCGCGTTGCTCAGCCCATCGGCCACGAAGATGTTGCCGTCCGCATCCCAGGCGACATCGCTGGGCCCGCGGAACAGGTCGCTTTGCGCGCCCGAACCGGGCGGGGTGCCCTGGCCCATGTCCGGCGACGACGGCACGTCCACCGATTCGGGCTTGCGGCCCAGAAGCATGATCTGGCGGCCATCGGGCGCGAACTTCATCACCATGGAACTGTAGCGGTCCACGGCCCAGATATTGTCGTTTTTATCGACGCGCACCTGTTGGGCAGCGAGGAAGCCGTATACCTGCTTGCCGATCTGGCGGATGAATTTTCCGTCCGGGGCGAACTCATACAGGCTGGAACCGCCATGGGCGAAGGCGCGGCTGCCGCCCAAGGTAATCGTGGGCTCGCCGTTGCGGGCATAGACGAAGATATTGCCCTTGGAATTGGTGGCGACACCGGCGGCGGCGCCGAAGAAGGTGTCGTGCGGCAGCATCAGCGGCTGGGAGGTGGTGTAGCTGATGGTCTGCGCAAGGGCGGGAACAGTCAGCACAGCAGCGGCGGTGAGAAGAAGGGTTGCGAGACGCTTCATGTTAATTGCTCCCTTTTGCCTTGGCGGCATCACTGCCGCGCAGCACAAACTTCTGCATGCGCCAGGATTCGATTTCACCAGCAACGATCTGGTTGGGATTGCGGCAATCCATCATATGTACCACCTGCCAGCCCGGCGCGATCTTGCCTGCATGGCCGAACTTGCCGATCGGCGTGCCATCCAGCTCGGCCTTGTAGATCTGGCCGGTGCGCGCCCAGGTGCCCGGACCGTTGCCGTTGGGATTGGAGTTGGACATGAAGAGATATTGGTGCGGACCTTCGGAAATGCAGTCCGACCAGGCGGTGCCGTACTGGGTATAGGCGGTCTTCCATTTCAGATTGTTGTCCAGCACCACATAGCGATTGTTGCCGCGGTCGGCGACATAGACATTGCCCTGGTGATCGACCTGCAACCCGTGCGGCAGGTTGTATTCATTCTCACCCTTGCCGACGGCGGAGCCGCCATTCTGGGCCAGGAACTTTCCTTCCGGCGAATATTTCACCACCCGGTTGTTGCAGTAGCCGTCGCTGATGAAGATGTTGTCTTGGCTGTCCCAGGCGACATCGGTGGGACGGCAGAGCGTGTATTTCTCGTCCGGCGGATTGGGACCCTTGGGCGTGGCGAAGGGACCATCGGACAGGTTGGGGCGATGGCCGACCACCATCAGCACCTTGGTGCCGGTGGGATTGAACTTGGTGACGACGTTGGTGCCCTCGTCCACCGTCCAGATATTGTCGTGGCGGTCCACCCGCACCGAGTGCGCGAACTGGAAGCCGTAAAAACCCTTGCCGATTTCCTTCACGAACTTGCCGTCGGGCGCGAACATCCAGAGGCGTGTCTGCGGCCCGCGGAAGAAGGCGAAGGTGTTGCCTTTGGAATTGGTGGCGACCCCTTGCAGCTCGCCCATGGTATCGCCGGCGGGCGTTTGAAAGAAATTGGGCACCGCCTCATAGGCGAGGTCGGGCGCGGTGTCCGCGGTCGCCTTGGACTGCGCCCAGGCCGATGCCGCGCCAAGCAGCAATGAAACAGCGGCCGTGGCCGCCAGATATGCCTTCACGAGAACCTCCCCAAAAAGCCGCGCTCTCAGGCGCCAAGGCTTGCGGGGAACTCTATATAGTAAAGACGCCCATCACCCAAGACATGGCGTGCGCGAAAGCGCCCGGACGCCGCTCAAGTTTACGCTGCGCTGCATTAATTGGGAGAATGGGGCGGGTTCGTTCCCGCTAGCCGGCCAACATCGGCTTGCCTTCATGCGCCACCAAAAGGTCGTGCATGTCGTCGGCATGCTCTTCCTCGGTGCGCAGGATGCCTTGCAGCATGGCGCGGGTGCCCGGATCGTCATCGCCGAAATAGCGGATCAGTTCGCGGTAATGGTCCACCGCAATGCGTTCCGCCACCAGGTTCTCCTTGATCATGTCGACCAGGTTTTCGCCTTCGACATATTGCGAGGCCGAGCGGGTGGCGAGGCCTTCCGGATTGAAGTTGGGCTTGCCGCCCAGCTGGTTGATGCGTTCGGCCACTTCAAGCACATGGCCATGCTCTTCCTTGGCATGGGTGGCGAATTCTTCCTTGACCGCCTCGCTGGAAATGCCCGAGGCGGCGATGGAATGCATGGTGTAACGCAGCACGCAGACGATCTCGGTGGCCAGCACCGCCTGCAGTATCTCGATGGTCTTGTTGACGTCGCCGACATAATTGGAGCCGAGGGCCCCGTCGTTTAGATTCTTGCGGGCCCGCTCGCGCAGGGTCGTCACGTCGGTAAGGAAAGGTTGTTTCGTGCTCATTATGATCTCCTTGAAATACGAATTCAGTAACGGCGCTTCATGCTGAAGCCGATCTTGTCGTCTTCCCAACGCGCCGAGATGGCGGCAGCCACGGCAAGCGCCGCGCCGAACAAAAGCGCGAAGGCGGTCCACAGCGCGGCGAAGCCGGCGGCCTTGCGCGCCATGTCCAGTTCGCGGCGCATTTCGCCGATGACGTAAGCGACGCGGCTCTCGGCCTGGGCATAGGAGCCGCCGGCATCCTTCATGGTCAGCCGGATCAGGTCGTCACTGTTATAGCTGTGCGCGCTGTTGCCCGGATGCAGGTCGGCGGCCAGCACGCGCCCTGCTTCCAGCTTGTCCTGCGCCAGGTCTTCTCCGCGCGCCGTGTCATGCGGGCCCATGGGATGCAGCAGGATGTCGGCCCAATAGGCGGAGATGCTGCTTTCATTGCGCGGGCCATCGCCATGCAACCGCGCGCCACCGCCCGCCGCCACAATGGCGAGAAGCGCCAGGCTGCCGGCCACTGTCACTGCCCACACCACCAGGCCGTGGGCGCCGGCGCGGATTTCTTCTTCCTTCTTGGTCTCTACCGCCTGGCCGATCAGCCGGCCGGTGACATGGCCGCCGGCCGCGAAGCCAAAGGCTTGCGCTGCCAGCACCCAGATCGCCCCGAGGGTGAGGAAAGTTGTGCTGCCGCCGCGCGGCATCAGGGTTAGGCCGAAGCCCGCGCCCAGAATGGTGAGAAAGAAGGCCGTGGCGATCGCCACCGCCGCGCCGGCAAAGACGGCGCCCCAGTTGAAGTGGTTCTCATCACGGACGATGGCGGCGGTGTCTGATAGGACGGTGGTGGTCATGCGCGCATGCCCCTTCTCTTTTGGGTTAGCGCGGTAACGGCTCTGTAGCGCTAAAGTTCCTGTCCCGGAACCCAGTGGCGAGCGATGCGTTGTGTCGAAAAGATTATAAGGAAATCGCCATGCGATCGGGCTGTCTTTGGCTTCTGGGTGTGCCGCTCCCCATCATTCTCATCCTGTGGCTGATCACCGGCCACGCTTGAGCCAACTGCGAATGAATCTCGTCTGAGATTCAGATGGCGATGGTGCCTTCAGCGACCGAGCAGCCGCCATCCACGGAAATCAGCGTCGGTTCCAGATCGTCCGAAAAGGGCACGGTTTCCATGCTGTCCAGGCAGAAGGAGCTTTTGTCGTCACTGGACTGACCCAGCACCGGCAGTAGTTGCGGCACCATATTGGTGTCAGGCTTTGAAGTCTCTGCTTGGGCCATGTTCGACCCGGCGATCATCATGATCGCGGCACAAAAACTCACCAACCGGTTTGAAACCTGTTTCATCGCGACAGCCCGTTTCTCGCAAGCCTTGCGCACCCGCCCCCCGGACGTATCCGCAAGACTCTGTGTGCCGTTACTGTGACAGATTTTTTGCGCTGCAACATAAGTTGCATGGGTTCCAAACCGCGACAAAACTGCGCGCTGGAATCGGACGGCAAGTTCCCGATCTGCTAGGGAGGCGGGCACAACAAGACTTCGGGATGACCGCCATGAAGACCCTGCTGCTTTCCACCGTGCTGCTGTTGGCCGCCGCCGCATCCGCCGCCGCCCAACCCGGAACGTCCGCCTTCACCACCCGGCTGGATGATCCGCGCGCGGTGCAACTGAGCGGCGCGGTGGGTGACGGCAAGGCCGATGACAGCACCGCCCTGCAGGCCGCCATCGACAAGGCCGGATCCGACCGCGAGGAAGGCATCGTCTTTATTCCGCAAGGCCGCTACTGCATCAGCCGGACAATCTATGTGTGGCCAGCAGTGCGGGTGATCGGCTGGGGCGTCCGGCGGCCGGTGTTCGTGCTGGGCGACAATACGCCGGGCTTTGCCAAGGGCGTCGGCGCCATGGTGATCTTCGCCGGCTTCCGGGCGGGCGCCAGCGATAGTTCGCGGCCGGAGCGTCCCGGCTTCCGCGTCCCCTTTCCGCCGCCGGACAGCGTGCCGCCCAACCCGAAGATCGCCGACGCCAATCCCGGCACCTTTTATTCGGCGATGAGCAACATCGATTTCGAGATCGGCAAGGGCAATGAAGGCGCCGTGGGCATCCGCTTCCATGGCGCACAGCACGATTATCTCAGCCACATCGACTTCCATATCGGCTCGGGCCTGGCCGGCATCCACCAGGTCGCCAATGAGGCCGAGGACCTGCGCTTCTTCGGCGGCCGTTACGGCATCCTGGCGGAGAAGCCCTCGCCCGCCTGGCAGTTCACCCTGATCGACAGCCAGTTCGAGGGCCAGCGCGAGGCGGCGATCCGCGAGCATGAAGTATCGCTGACCCTGGTGAATGTCGCTTTCCGCAATATGCCGGTCGGCATCGATATCGATCCGGACTATTCCGACTGGCTGTGGGCCAAGGATGCGCGCTTCGAGAATGTGTCGAAAGCCGCCGTGATCGTCAGCAATGAGAAGAGTGTTTATACCCAGATCGGGTTCGAGAATGCCGTGGCAGCGAACACGCCGGTATTCGCCCGCTTCCGCGAGAGCGGCAAGACCTTGGGCTCAGCCGGGACATATGAAGTGAAGGCCTTCAATCACGGCCTGATCCTGAACGCGCCCGGCACATTGGGCGAAATCGGCACCCGCTGGGATGCGAGCCCGCTGCTGTCCATGCCGCGCCCCTTGCCGCGCGCGATCCGGGCGCTGCCGCCGACCACGCAATGGGTCAACATCCGCAGCTTGGGCGTGAAGGGCGACGGCAAGACCGATGACACCGCCGCCATCCAGCATGCCATCGACACCATCAGGGTGATCTATGTCCCCAGCGGCCGCTACATCGTGCATGACACGATCCGGCTGAAGCCCGACACGGTGCTGATCGGCCTGCATTCCTCCATCACCCAGTTCGATTTGCCCGACAACACGCCGGGCTTTGCCGGCGTAGGCGCGCCCAAGGCGCTGCTGGAGACGCCGCGCGGCGGCGACAATATCGTGTCGGGCATCGGCCTGTTCACCGGCGGCATCAATCCGCGCGCGGTGGAAGCCCTGTGGCAGTCGGGCGAACATTCGCTGATGAGCGATGTGCGCTTCCTGGGCGGGCATGGCACCAACAATCCCGATGGCTCGCGCTGGGATCCCTACAACGCCACCCATAGCGCCGATCAGGACATCAAGAAGCGCTGGGACGGGCAATATCCCTCGCTATGGGTGACCAATGGCGGCGGCGGCACCTTCTCCAATCTGTGGTCGGTGGATACCTACGCCCAGTCTGGCATGCTGGTGTCGGATACCAAGACTCCGGGCAACGTGTACGAGATGTCCATCGAGCATCATGTGCGGGCCGAGTTCGCGCTGAACCGGGTGGAGAATTGGGCCTTTTACGCGCCCCAGACCGAGGAAGAAGCCGGCGAAAGCCAGGAGGCGGTCTCGTTCGAGATTTCCAATTCCAAAAACATCACCCTGGCCAACTGGCACGCCTATCGCGTCACCCGCAATCCGCGGCCGGTGGATACGGCGTTGCGGCTGTACAATTCCTCCGACATCCGCTTGCGCAATGTGCATGTGAATGCGGAAAGCGGGTTGGGTACCTGTGACGCCAATGGCTGCGGCACCTATCTGCGCGCCAGCAAGTTCCCGATGGAAAATGCCATCCGTGACATTACCCACAAGATCGACACCCGCGAGCGCGAGTTCGCGGTGCTGGATTATCCGGCGGCGCCCGCCAAGCCTGCGATGCGCGACATGGGCGCAAAAGTGGAGAAGCTGGAAGACGGCTTCTATTCGATCTCCGGTGCGGCGGTGGATGCCAAGGGCAAGCTCTACTTCGTCGACAAGCACCAGCAGCGCATCTATGGCTGGTCGCGCGAGAAAGGCCTGTCGGTCGAGCGCGACAATCCTACCGATCCGGTGAATCTGGCCTTTGACAAGAGCGGCAATCTGCTGGTGCTGTCGTCGCTGGGGGCGGAAGGCACGCTTTATACCTTCAAGCCCGGATCACCGGCGACGGAGCTGACGGTGATCCCCGCCACGGCAGCATCGGCGCATCCGGGCGCGACCGCGTTGCTGCCGGTCAACTACTGGAACAATGGCGAGTTCAAGGACCAGCTCGATCCCGACACCTATCGCTATACCACCTTGAGCGAGATGTTCGCCCGCGACTTGGGCACGCCCAAACCCAAGGAATATGTCTCGCCCGATGGCAGCCTGTTCCTGCCGGCCGCCCGCACTTTCAGCCAAGGCCCGCCCGACGGCACCGGCTGGCGTTTCTCCGACAATCTGGACACCTATGGCTTCACCAAAGCGATGCCTGGCGGCCGCGTGTTCGTCAGCAACGCATCCGAAGGGCGCACCTATAGCGGACTGGTGGGCGCCAACGGCAGCGTTACAGACCTGAAGCTGTTCGCCGATCGCGGCGGCGAAAGCGTGGCGGTCGCGGCGAACGGCAATGTCTATCTCGCCAATGGCCAGGTGCTGGTCTATGCGCCGGACGGAAAGCAAATCGGCCGCATCGATGTTCCCGAGCGGCCGTTGCAGATTCTGTTCGGCGGCGCGGATGGGCGGATGCTGTTCATCCTCACCCATCACGCGCTGTATTCGGTGAAAACCTAGCAATAACTGTCATTCCCGGTCGAGGGG
>JACCXK010000140.1 GCA_013697055.1 Alphaproteobacteria bacterium | reverse complement strand
TTCCCAGAAGGAGAAAGATGATTGCCGCCTTCACGCCGTCACGTCCATCCAGGCGCGGGCTTTGTGGCTGGCCAGCTCCGCGTCCAGGATTTTCATTTGCCGCAACCCATCGGCAAATTGCGGATAGTCCGGCGTCATTGCCGGATCGCTGATGGAAGCATAGAAGCGCTTGTAAAGCTGCTTGTGGGTATCAGGATAGCCCTCGGCATGGCCGCCGGGATAATCGGCGTAACCCGCGGCGCGTTTGTCCAACAAGGAAGGGTCTTTCATCAGCACCTGGTTGGGCGCATCGCGATGGCCCATCCACAATTCCTCTGGCGTTTCCTGCCGCCAAGTGGCGCCGCCCTTGGTGCCGTAGATTTCCAGCATCAGGCCATTCTTGCGTCCGGCCGAAACCTGGCTGGCAGTCATGGCGCCGCGTGCGCGGCCCATGTGGAACAGGGTGGCGCCGAAATCCTCGGTGACGATTTTGGTATCCACCGTTTCACCGCCTGTCTTGCCGGAAAAGGTCTCGCCGCCGCTTTTGGGTTGCTTGCGGGTGGGCCAGAAGGTCTGCAGGTCGCTGCACACCGCCGACACTTTCAGTCCCGTGACATGCTCGGCCATGTCGAAGAAGTGCGAGCCGATATCGGCCATCACCCGTGACGGGCCGCTGACCTTGGGATCGACGCGCCAGTTCCAGTCCGTCTCGTACAGCATCCAGTCCTGGGAATAGGTGCCCTGGACCACCAATATGTCGCCGAAGGCGCCGGCCTCGCGCATCACCTTCATCTGCTGCACCATCGGGTAAAAGCGCAGATTGTGGCACAGCGCATTGCGCAAGCCCTTCGCTGCCGCCAGCTCGGTCAGCGCCTGCGCTTCCGCCGTGGACATCGCCAGCGGCTTTTCGCACAGCACATGCTTGCCCGCTTCCAGTGCCGCTTTGGCGATGGGAAAGTGCGCGTCGTTGGGGGCGCAGACATGCACCGCGTCGATCGACGGATCGCGCATCACGTCCTGCCAGTCGCCGGTGGCGTTCAGCACATTGTATCCCGCGGCCGCGGCGCGCGCCTTGTCAGCGCTGGTGGCGGCCACTTCCACGACATCGACATGCTCGATGCGGCGCAGCGCTTCCAGATGCACCCGGCCCATGAAGCCGGTGCCGATCACTGCGGTGCGGATACGCTCCATCACACCCACCAGGCCGCGGCGGGTTTTTCCTTGATGATCACCTGGGCCAGCAGCGACGCCGCCTTGGTCAGGCCTTCATCAGGCGACATCAGGCTGTCTTCATGCTCGATGGACAGGACATCGTCATAGCCATACATGCGCAAGGTGGAGATGAACTCGCTCCACCATTCGGCGCTATGGCCATAGCCCACGGTGCGGAAGATCCAGGAACGGTGGCGCTCATCGGTATAGGACTTGGTGTCCAACACACCGTTGCGCGTCACGTTGGTGGGGAAAAGCTGGGTGTCCTTGGCATGGACATAGTGGATGGCCTCGCCCAGTTCGCGCACCGCCACGATGGGATCGATGCCCTGCCAGAACAGATGGCTGGGATCGAGATTGGCGCCCACCGACGGCCCGGCGATGGCGCGCAGGCGCAGCATGGTCTCGGGATTGTAGACCACAAAGCCCGGATGCATCTCGATGGCGACTTTCACGCCATGGTCGGCGGCAAACTTGC
This sequence comes from Alphaproteobacteria bacterium, assembly GCA_013697055.1. Classification (GTDB taxonomy): domain Bacteria; phylum Pseudomonadota; class Alphaproteobacteria; order Micropepsales; family Micropepsaceae; genus Rhizomicrobium. Next base: position 16,425 of record JACCXK010000140.1, on the reverse strand, counting down.
CATGCGCTTTCCAATAAGGCGTCACCACCTCGTCCCACTGCCAGTTCAGGATATCCAGATATTCCGGCGGCCAGGAACAGGTGACCCAGTTGGGATATTTGGCGCCAAAGGAATCGCCGGGGCAGCCCGAAAAATCCACCACTGTGTTCACGCCCAGCTTCTCAGCCAACAGGATGGTCTTCTTGCTGGTCTCGGCATATCTGGCGGCAACCGCCTTGTCGGGATGCAGCGGATTGCCATGGCTCGACAGGGCCGAAATCGTAAAGCCGGCATCAGCGATCTTGCTTTTGAAGGTGGCCAGCTCCGCCGGATTGTCCAGCATGGAAAGCTTGGCATGGGCGTCGCCGGGATAGTTGCCGGTGCCGAATTCCACCGTGTCGATGTTCAGGGATTTGAGCTTTTTCAGCACCTGGTCCAGCGGCAGGGCCGACAACAGGGGCGTAAAAACACCGACTTTCATGACGTCCTCCAGATACCCCTTTGGCGGGGCTTAAGGTTCTGATTTCAGACCATAAGCGGCGCGCGTGCAACCGGGAACGGAACTCTTGCACCCCTTTCGCCATTATCACGCAAAGGCAACGGGAGTGCAGCCATGTCACTGTTCAAGAAGAAGGACGACCATCCGGGCAGCGGCATCGACAAGCCGCAGGCCAAAGGCCTGATGGAAAAGGTGGTGGAAAAGGTGAAGGGCGTCAGCGACCCCCAGCCGGTGATGCCGCCCAAGGGCCCCGCCGCGCCGTAACCGCTAGTTCGGCGTCAGCTTCAACAGCGCCTTCTGCTCGGTCAACACATAGACCGCGCCGTCCGGCCCCACCCGCACGTCGCGGATGCGGGTCTTGAGGTCGGTCAATAGCGGTTCTTCCGCCACGACCTTGCCGTTCTTCATTTCCAGGCGATAGACACCCAGCCCGCGCAGCGCTCCGGCCAGCAGGTTGCCGTTCCATTTGGGAAACAGCTTGCCCTTGTAATAGGCCAGGCCCGAAGGCGCGATCACCGGGTCCCAGTAATAGGCCGGCTGCTCCATGCCGTCCTTGGCGACCACGCCTTCGCCGATCGGACCGCCGGGATAATCGATGCCATGGGTGATGATCGGCCAGCCGTAATTCTTGCCCTTCTGGATGCGGTTCAGTTCATCGCCGCCGCGCGGGCCATGTTCTGTTTCCCACAGGGTGCCGTCGGGCCCCATGGCGAAGCCTTCCGGGCTGCGGATGCCAGTGGCCCAGATTTCGGGGCGCACATCGCTGCGACCCAGGAAAGGATTGTTGGGCGCCGGCAAACCCCCGGCCGTGACATGAATGATCTTGCCGACATCATTGTCCAGCTTCTGCGCCAGTTGCTGGTCATAATCCGCCTTGCGGTTGCCGTCGCGGTCACCAACCGTCATGAAGAGGGTGCCGTCGCGCGCGATGATGATGCGCCCGCCCTGCTTCATGGAGAAATTCTCCTCCGGCAGTTGCGGCACACCGCGATAGATAACAGTCATATCGTGCAAGGCATTGCCGGCCTGGTCCAGCACGGCATGGGCGAGATAGGTATTGCTGTTGCCCTTGGGCAAAGTGTCGAAGAAGGAAAAATAGATGCGGTGGCTTTTCAGGAAGTCCGGCGCCAGCGCAACATCCAGCAGGCCCAGGGTGCGGGCCGAGGCCAAGCCGGCAAGGCCGCTGAGCGGCTCGGTCATCGTGCCATCGGCACTGACGATGCGGAAATGGGCGGGATATTTCTCGGTCACCAGCATCTTGCCATCGGGCAGAAAGGCGATGGACCAGGGCAGGTGCAGCTTGTCGGTGATGATGGTGACTTTATAATCATGCACCTTGTGATAAGGGGCGCGGCTCTGCTGAGGGAACAACGGCTTGTCGTCAGCCTTTTCCGGCGGCCGCGCATCCCAATACTGGCCTTCGACCAGGCGCGGCTGTGGGAATTCGCGGCTGTCGCCCTGGGTGCGCGGCGGGGCGGGGGGCGCGTCCTGCGCCGTCGCCGTCACCGGCAGCAGGAACATCAGACCCAGCAATAAGCGTTTCATGCGTTTCCCCTTTTATCAGCCGCTGTTGCGCAGGCCGGCCGCGACGCCGTTGATCGACATGTGAATGCCGGCATGGATATCGGCGCCGGCATCGCCTTCGCGCCGCCGCCGCAGCAGGTCCACCTGCAAATGATTGAGCGCGTCCACGTAAGGAAGACGGCTGCGAATGGACTCCGCCAGCCTGGGGCTTTGCGCCAGCAGTTCGGACTGTCCGTTGATCGCCAGCACCGCCGCACGGGTGCTTTCCCATTCCGCCTCGACACGCGCCATCACGCTCTGCGCAAAGGCGCGGTCTTCCACCAGCTCGCTATAGCGCCGGGCGATGGGAAGGCTGGACTTGGCCAGCACCATCTCCATGTTCGCCAGCATGGTGCGAAAGAAGGCTGACTTCTTATAAAGGGGCTTGAGCTGCTCCACCCCCACGGCATTCGCCGCCGTGCCGAAGCCGAACCAGCCGGGCAGCATCACCCGCGCCTGGGACCAGGAAAACACCCAGGGAATGGCGCGCAGGTCCTCGATCTTGGGTGACTTGGTGCGCGAGGCGGGCCGGCTGCCGATCTTGAGGTCGGCAATTTCCAGCAGCGGCGTGGCCTGGCGGAAATAGGTTTCGAAGTTCGGCGTGTCATAGACCAGCCCGCGATAATGCGCGAAGGCGGTCTCGGACAGTTTCGCCAGCAGCGCACCGCCTTCGCCGTCGGCGGCATCGTCCTGCGGCGACAGTTCGGCCAACAGGGCTGCGGCGACGATGGTTTCCAGGCTGGCCTGGCCGATCTCGGGATCGCCATACTTGGAGGCCACCACTTCGCCCTGTTCGGTGATGCGAATGCCGTGGGCACTGGCTTCGCCGGGCAAGGCGCGGATGGCGTCGAAGCTGGAGCCGCCGCCGCGTCCCACCGCGCCGCCGCGGCCATGGAAAAAGCGCATGCGCACGCCGCTTTTCTTGCCCAGCGCCACCAGCCGGGCGATGCCGGAATAGATTTCCCAGTTGGAGGTGACGTAGCCGCCATCCTTGTTGCTGTCGGAATAGCCGATCATCACTTCCTGAAGATTGCCCTGGGCGGCGATCACTGCCTTGGGCAAAGGCGCGTCGAAATAGGCGCCCATCACCGCAGTGCTTTGGCGCAAATCCTCGATGGTTTCGAACAGCGGCACCACGCGCAGCCGCGCTTCAGGCGTGGCGCCAGGCAGGAAAAGGCCGGCTTCCTTCATCAACAGTGCGGTCTCCAACAGGTCGGATGCGGTCGCCGCCTTGGAGATCACATATTGTGCCACCGCGCCTTCGCCGAAATTCTTTTTCAGCGCCGCGGCCTTGTCGGCAATGGCCAGCTCGCGTGCCGTCTCGGCGGAATAGCCGGCATAAGGCGAGCGCAGGGGGCGAGCATGGGCCAACTCGCCCAGCAGCAGCGCGGCGCGCTTGTCTTCCGCCAGCGCTAGGTAGTCGCTTTCCGCGCCCGCGACTTTCAACAATTCGGCCACGGCGCGTTCATGCACATCGCTGTTCTGGCGCACATCCATGGTCGCGAGATGAAAACCGAAGGCGCCCACCGCTTCGCGCAGGTTGAGAAGCCGTCCTTCCGCCAGATCGCCATCGCCATTTTCCGCCAGCGAGGTGGCGATCACGTCCAGGTCAGCGGCAAAATCTTCCGGCGTCGCATAAGCGTCCGCCTTGAAGCGCGCCTTGCGCACCGGCTCTGCGCCCAGCAGGCGGGTGCGGGTCGCCGCCATGCGGGCGTAGCAAGTGACCAACGCCCGTCGATAAGGCTCGTCGCCCTGATGCACCGAGACCTGGTCGTCGCGCGCCGCCAGCTCTTTCAGCGCGCCGCTGGTGGCGGTCAAAGAATCCGACAGCGACAGTTCCGCACCCAGTGCATGAATCTCGCTGAGATAATGATCCAGCACGATCTCGGCCTGGCGGCGCACGGCATAGTCCAGGGTCTCCGGCGAGACATTGGGATTGCCGTCACGGTCGCCGCCTACCCAGGAGCCGGGCTTCAAATACGCCATCATCTCGCCGTCCAGCTTGAACAGTCGCGCCAGCCGGCGCTTCACCAGCGGCAGACCGGGCAGGAAGCTGCGGGCGAACACAGCGAGATTGTTCTCGATCTCGTCCTGCACCGTAATGCGGTTGTCGCGCAGCATGCGGGTCTGCCACAAAACGCGGATGGCGCGCTTGATCTGCACATCGATCTCGTCCTGTTCGGCGGTCTGCAGGCTGGCCGCCTCGCGCCGTTCCAGCAACTCGCTGAGTTCATTTTCGCGGTCCAGGATGGATTTACGCCGCACCTCGGTGGGATGGGCGGTGATCACCGGCACGAACAGCGCGTCTTTCAAGTAAGCACGCACCCGCTTGGGGGTAAGACCCGGATGCAGTTCCATGCGCTGGGCAGCCCCCGAGCCCAGCGCCTTGGTCTCGCGCCGGGCGACATGATCGTCGGCGATGTTGGCCAATTGAGAGAAAATCGAGAAGGCACGGATCAGCAGCAGGATTTCCGGCTGGCTGAGGCCGCGCAGCCGGTCCATGGCGATTTCGCCGCTGCGATGCTCGCCCACCGACTGGCGGCGGATATCCTCCACCAGCTGGAAGGCGTCGGCCCCACGCTGCTCGCGGATCACCTCGCCCAAGAGCCGGCCCAGCAGGCGGATAAAGGCGCGGTCCTCGCGGGGAATTCTGGGTTGTTCGGTCATCGCTTTGCCGGTGGCGGAGTTGGTGGTTACACTAGCCGCAAAAGGGGCGGCGGAAAAAGCGCCGGACGGGGTAATAGTGGGTTCTGGTTCGACATTGGCGATGTTGCCGCTCGACTATGTCGAGTTCTTCGTCTTCCTGGCGGCGCTGTGCGTGGTGGGCTTTGTCTCCGGCCGGGGTGAGCGGGGCTCCTCCAGTGACTATTTTTTAGCCGGGCGGCGGTTGCCCTGGTATGTGGTGGGCGGCTCTTATATTGCCGCCAATGTCTCCACCGAGCATTTCATCGGCCTGATCGGCGCCAGCTATCTCTTGGGCATGCCGACCGCCCTGGCCCAGTGGCAGACCACCCTGGCCGAAGTCATTATCGTCTTCCTGTTCGTGCCCTTCCTGATCCGCGCCCGCATCACCACGGTGCCGGAATATCTCGCCAAGCGCTTCGGGCCCGGCGTGCGGCTGGCCTTTGCGCTGTTGACCATCTTCGCCAACATCACCATCTTCATGGCGGCGGTGATGTATGCCGGCGGGCTGGCGCTGGCGGGCTTCTTCGGCTGGCCGCTGATGTGGTGCATCGTCGGCACCGGCATCTTCGCCGGCGGCTGGGCGGTTTATGGCGGCCTCAACACCGTGGCCTGGACGGGCGTGTTGACCGCCATCGTCAAGATCGGCGGCGTCACGCTTCTCACCATCCTGGCGCTGAAGGCGATGACCGCATCGGGCGGTATCATCGACGGCTTCAATTATGTGATCGACAAGAATGTCGCCGCCGGCGGCATCTGGCACCAGGCGCTGAATGCCAGCGCGCCGCATTTGACCCATTACGGCGCTTACAATCGCATGACGGTGTGGCAGCCGCCGGATCATCCGCTGGTGCCCTGGACCGGCACCATGTTCGGTTTCCTGGCGGTGGGTGTGTGGTACGGGGTGATGAACCAGTTCATCGTCCAGCGCGTGCTGGGCGCGCGCGACATCTGGCATGCCCGCATGGGCATGGTGATGGCTGGTTACGCCAAGCTGTTCCTGCCGCTGATCATCGTGTTGCCGGGACTGATTCTGTTCGCGCGCCATCCCGAATTCATGCTGGAAGACTGGGCCACCGCCAACCACCGCGCCGATGGCGGTTTTGTCGTGCTGGTGCGGGAATTCTTTCCCGCCGGCCTGCGCGGACTGCTGCTGGCGGTGCTGATCTGCGCCGTGCAGTCCACCATCGCCTCGGTGGTCAATGCCACCGGCGCGATCCTGACGTTTGATATCTATGCCGCGCTGATCAACAAGCACGCCACCGAAAAACAGAAAGTGCGCTTCGGCATCTGGGCGTCGATGGTCTCCATCCTGGCCGGCATCGCCATGGCCATCGCCATCAGCCGGATGGACGCCGGCATCTACCAATATATGCAGACCATCAATGCGCTGGTGGCGCCGCCTTTTGCCGCCATCCTGTGGGTGGGCCTTTTGTGGAAGCGCACCAATGGCGCGGGCGCCATTGCCGCCATCATTACCGGCTTCGGGGTGGGCATCGCGCTGAAGGTGACCGCGCTTCTGTTGCCCTTCCCGGCATTGCCGGGCTGGTTCTATCCCTTCGGCAACCAGGCGCCGGTCTGCCTGGCGCTGTCCATGCTGGCCTGCGTATTGGGCACTCTGGCACATCCGGCCCCCACCCCCGGAACCGACCCCGACCCGGTGACCTTCTGGAATTCCGGGGAAACCCTGCGCCAAGGGCTGGGCGAGAAATGGTACAACAGCGTGGTGTTTTGGGCTGGCCTGTCATTGGTGCTGACCCTGGCCGGCATGGTGATATTCTCCCAACTCTTCTTCCCGACAGGAACAGGGCCATGAACAAGAAAAACCTCGCGGATCTGGTGATTCGGCAATCGGAGTTCAAAGGTGAAATCGGTGTCGCCAAGGCCGATATCACCCCGCCCGACGGCATTTATTCGCGCTCCTGGGGCAGCGCCAAGCATGACGCGGCCGAAGGGATCCATCGGCCGCTTTATGTCACCAGCGTGTTCATTCGCGGCGGCGACCCCAAGCTGGAATTGTATCTGGTCTGCTTCGACCTGGGCTGGTGGTACGATAATGCCCATGAGATGGAGATCCGCGAGCGCATCCTGAAGCAATCGGGCATCCGCAACGACCAACTCATCACCCATATGGGCCATACCCATTCTGGGCCCATCACCAACCTGCAGAACCTGCACCGCCAGGGTGGCGATCTGATCCCGCCCTATCGCGACAAGATCGTGGAAGGTGCTGTCAAGGTCATCCTGGAATCCAAGGCCGCTGTGCAGCCTGCCGTGGCGTCCTGGGCCAGCGGGCGCTGCGACCTGGCGCGCAACCGCGATCTTGTCTTGGACAGCGAGACTTTCCTGTGCAGCGTCAATCCCGATGGCCCCAGCGACGACACCGTGCTGGTTGGCCGTGTCACCGATGCAAACGGCAAAATCATCGCCACCATGGTCAACTATGCCTGCCATCCGGTTTCGCTGGGCGGTGGCAACAAGATGATTTCGCCGGATTATTACGGCGCCATGCGCGAAGTGGTGGAGCGCGACACGGGCGGCGCACCCTGTTTCTTCCTGCACGGCGCATCGGGCGACATGACGCCGTTGCGCTCCTACGAAAGCGACACCGCCATCGCCGATCAGAATGGTCGCCAGCTTGGCTATGCCGCGCTGTCGACCTTGACCGGCATGTTGCCGCCGGAACAGGAAATCGCCTTCGACCGCATCGAGGATTCCGGCGCGCGGCTGGGCCGCTGGAGCCTGCGCCCCAAGCCCGCCAGCACGGCGCTGAAGATCACCCGTTCGGAAACCGCACTGCCCTATGTCAACCTGCCGACCGAAGCCGAGCTGCTGGAACAGTTGAAAAACTGCACCGACCGGCCGCTGAAAGAGCGGATCGAGCGGCGGTTGATGGTGCGCCGCGACGTTGGCGAGGGAAAATCGCGCACCGTCTCGACCACGTTGGTGCAGATGGGCGATGCCTTCCTGGTCGGTGCGCCGGCCGAGCCTTACAGTGCCTATCAGAAAGAAATCCGCGCCCGCTTTCCCGGCCATGCCGTGATGGTGCTCAACATCGTCAACGGCAATGTCGGTTACCTGGCGCCGGCCGACACCTACCAAAAGCCCGGTCTCTACCAGATCAAGATTTCGCTGTTCCAGCCCGGTTGCATGGAGCAGGTGATCGACGACACCACCAAATCAATGAAGAAGTTGGAAGACGCAAATGGATAAGCCCTCCGCAGAAACTGTGTTGCAGCACAATAGCCGCTACATTCCCGGCGGCATTTCCTCGGTCAACCGCGCCATCGATCCGGCCATCACTTTCGTGAAGGCGGACGGCGCCTATCTGTGGGACACCGAAGGCAAGCGCTATATCGATTATCACGCCGGTTTCGCGCCCTATTTCCTGGGTCATAATTTCAAGACCGTGAACATGGCCGCCGCCGCGGCGCTGAACAGTGGCGAAAGCCTGTTCGGCGCGGGACCGTCCGTCTCCGAAGGCCGCCTCGCCGAACTGATCTGCGAGAATGTGCCGGCGGTGGACAAGATCACCTTGATGAACACCGGCAGCGAGGCGACTTCGCTGGCCATCCGCATTTCGCGCGCCGTGACAAACTGCCAGCACATTATCGTGATGCAGGGCGGCTATAACGGCAATCACGACGAGCTGGCGACCAATGTGTTCAACAGCCTGGCCGAGATCGGGCCGCGCGTGTCGCCGGGCGAGTATCCCTTAAGGCCGCTGGGGGCAGGGACCACCATCGCCCAGACTCATTTCACCCATGCGGTGAATTACAACGACCTGGAATCGGTGCGTTACGTCTGCCGCCGCTATCCGGTCGCGGTCCTGATCACCGAACCCCTGCTGCAGAATATCGGTGTGGTGAAGCCCAAGCCGGGATATCTGGAAGGCCTGCGCGATCTGGCGGACGAGTTCGGCTTCCTGCTGGTATTCGACGAAGTGAAGACCGGCTTTCGGCATGCCGTGGGTGGTTACAGCGAGATCAGCGGCGTGCGCCCCGATCTGGTGGTTTATGGCAAGGCGGTGGCCAACGGCTTCCCGCTCGCCGTGGTCGGCGGCAAGGCCGAATACATGGACTCCATCATCGATCCGGATCCCGCGCACCGTCCGTTTGTCGCCGGCACTTATAATGGTCACCCCGTGGCGGTGGCCGCGGCCATCGAGACGGTGCGCTATCTGGTCGCCACCAAGGATTCGCTCTATCCCCGGATGGAGAAGATGGGCGCCACCATGGAAGCGGGCATTCTGGACATCTTTGCCCGCAAGGGCATCAAGGCCTGTGTGGCGCGCCAGGGTTCGGCCTTTTCTTTCTACCTGATGGAAAAGCCGCCGGCCGATTTGCACGACATCGTGGAGGGCCATGATTTCGCCAAGGACGTGGCGCTGCGCCGCGCCCTGATCCAGCGCGGCGTGTTTTTCGTGCCCATTGCCACCAAGCAATGTTCGCTGTCGGCGGCGCATAGCGATGCCGATGTCCAGTTCACCCTGGAACAGTTCGAAAGCGCCGTTGCCGCCATCTGGTAAGACGTTATAGTCGCCGCAAAACAGGCGATTTGGGAGAATTTCATGAAGCGCATCCTGCTGGCCGCATTGGCCTCGACCGTGATCGCGGGCGGCCTGACCGTAGCCGCTCTGGCCCAGCCCGGGGTGCAGCAGAAGGCGACACCCGCGCAAGCTGAGCCGCTGAACATTCCGGCGCGCAAGCAGCAAGCCCCCGTGCCGGCGCTGCTGCAATCCCGCGCCAACGAAATCTTCAATACCACCTGCGCCGGGTGCCACGGCAATTCCGCCGCTGCCGGCCCCAAAGCGCGCGCCCTGTTGTCGAATGACTTTCTCGCCAGCCACACGGACGCCCAGATCGTCCAGGCCCTAACCGACGGGTTGCCGGGCACGCCCAATCACAAGTTCACGACCCTGTTCTTCCCGGACGAGATCGCCCAGATGCCGGCGCTGTTGCGCATCCGCGGCGGCATCGTCAACCGCAAGGTCGGGCCGGTGCCGGACATCACCGGCAAGGTCTTCACCAGCCAGAAGGCCGGCTTCAAGGTCGAGACCCTGGTCAAGGGTTTGAATCAGCCTTGGGGCCTGGCCTTCCTGCCCGATGGCCGGCTGATTTTCACCGAACGCTCCGGCCAGCTGCGCTTCATGGACAAGAACGGCAATGCCTCGGCGCCGGTAAAGGGCACGCCCACCGTGTTCGAACGCCAGGATGGCGGCTTGCTGGACGTGGCGGTGCCGCCCGACTTCGCCAGGACGGGCTGGATCTATATTTCCTATTCCACCGTGGCACCGGGTTATGTGGTGCAGCCGGGCGACGAGCAGGCGCCCAACATGTCGCCGCCGACCATGACCTGGGTGGTGCGCGGCAAGGTCAATGCCAACAATGAATGGGTGGACCAGCAGGTGCTGTTCAATCCGCCGGCCGATTCCTATCGCGTCACCGCCGACCATTATGGTTCGCGCTTCCTGTTTGACGGCAAGGGCCACTTCTTCTGGTCCATGGGCGAGCGCCATGACATGCAGATGTCGCAGAACCTGGCCTCGCCGCTGGGCAAGATCCATCGCCTGAACCTCGACGGCTCGACGCCTGCGGACAATCCGTTCGTCCATACCCCGGGTGCGCTGGGCAGCGTCTGGACCTATGGCCACCGCAATCCCGAAGGCCTGACTTTCGATCCGGTCACCGGCATCTTCTGGGAAACCGAGCACGGCCCCACCGGCGGCGACGAGGTCAACATCATCGAGCCGGGCAAGGATTATGGCTGGGGCGTCGCCAGCATGGGGATCGAGCCGGGCATCGGCCGGCTGCATGCCACCGGCATGACCGACCCCATCACCTTCTTCAATCCCTCGATCGGGCCCAGCGGCATCACCTTTTATACCGGCGACAAATTCCCCGCCTGGAAGGGCAACCTCTTCATCACCGGCATGACCGGCCAGAAGCTTATCCGTATGGAGATCAAGGGCCGCGAGATCGTCTCCCAGGAAACACTGATCGCCGACTCGGGCCGGGTGCGCGACGTCAAGGTCGGGCCGGACGGCTTCCTCTATGTGCTGCTGCAAAACATGAATGGCGACGCCAAGGGCGGCTCCATCATCCGTCTGGTGCCCGCCAACTAAGGGCGTTAGGCTCGCCTGAAACGTCCATAAGCGGCGTATCAGGGGTGACCAATATGAAACGGCGTGATTTCGTGACCGGCGCGGCGGCAGTGGCTGCCGGGGCCTTGACCTTGCCGACGCTGGGCTGGGCGCAGGAAAAATCCAAGCTCAAGATCACCGGCATCAGGTTGGTGAAACTGACGCCGAAGAATCCGCCGCCCGAATACACGCCGGCCGCCGGTTCTTGGTCCACGCAGGGCGTGGAAGTCTCCGCCCCGCCCAACATCTATCCGGAATTCCGTCCCACCCGCAGCCTGTTCGCAGCCAAGAACGTGCCGGGCTTCACGGTGGAGATCACCACCGACAAGGGCATTGTGGGTTATGGCGAAGGCGGCGCGGGCGGCGGCGCGCTGGTGATGGGGCATCTGGCCCCGCTGATGATGGGCCGCGATCCCTTCGACATCGAGCGCAACTGGGACATCGCCTTCCGGGTGATGGAATCCTACGGCACCGAAGGCGTGACGATGAACGCCATCTCCGGCTTCGACAATGCGCTGTGGGACATTGTCGGCAAGGCGTTGGGCGAGCCGGTGTACCGGCTGCTGGGCGGCGAAGCCAAGCCGCGCATTCCGGCCTATTGCACCGGCAACGACATCGAGCAGCATGTCGCCTTCGGCTACAAGCGTCTAAAAGTGGCGATGCCGGCCGGCCCGATCCGCGGCGAGGAAGGCAAGCGCGAGAATGTCGCGCTGGTGGCCCGCGCCCGCAAGGCCGTCGGTCCCGATGGCGACGTGATGTGCGACTGCTGGATGTCGTGGGACGAGCAATACACCATCGAGATGTGCAAGCTGATGGAGCCTTATCGCGTCAAATGGGTGGAGGAAGTGCTGCCGCCCTATGAATTCGCGGGCTTCGGGCGCCTGCGCAAGAAGATCACCTCCACCAACATCGCCACCGGCGAGCATGTCTATGGCCGGTATGGTTTCCGCAAGCTGCTGGATGCCGACGGCGCCTCCATCTGGCAGCCGGATGTCACCCGGTGCGGCGGCATGAGCGAGCTGCGCAAGATCGGTGCCTTGGCCGAATCCTATGACATTGACGTCATCCCGCATGGCGGCGGCCTCAACGGCGCGGTGCACTGGTCGATCAGCCACATCAATGCCCCCTGGGCCGAACTGTTCATGCCGCCGCCCGGTGGCCCCAAGCAGGTCTATGACATGTTCGAAAAGGAATATGAGATCACACGCGGGCCCGAAGGCATCTACATGCATCCCACCCGCACGCCGGGCTGGGGCTGGGATCACAACGCCACGCCGATCTAGCAGAAACGAGCATCATGAAAAAATTCGCTGCCGCACTGTTCGTCCTGTTTGCCGTGGGCGCACTGGGCTTTGTCCATGCACCCAAGGCACAGGAAGCCTTCGCGGCGGCGAAAGACGACTTCGAGAAGAACTGCGCCGTCTGCCACGGCTCCGGCGGCGGCGGCGGCGACCGTGCCCCGGCGCTGGCCGACAATCCCGACCTGCGCCGCCTGGATGCCAGCGGCATTGCCGCCATTATCCGGCGCGGCATGCCGGGCGGGATGCCGTCCTTCACCAGCCTGCCGCAGGAACAGGTGACGCGCATCGCCACCTGGCTCAAGTCGATGAACGATTCCGCGTTGGGCAACGCGCCTGCTAGCCAAGTGGTGGCGGGTGAGGCTTTCTTCTTCGGTGAAGGCGGCTGCAGCGGCTGTCACATGGTCAAGGGCCGTGGCGGCAGCAACGGACCCGACCTGTCGGGGATCGGGGCGCGTTCCACCATCAAGGAGATCAATGCCTGGCTGGACAATCCCACCGGCCAGATGGGCAAGAAGACGCTTGGCGTCTGCCCCTTCTGGGCCTTCTGCCCGGATTTTTCCTGGGCCATCGCTGATGTCGCGCTGAAGGACGGCGGCACTTTGCGCGGATTCCTGCGCGGCCAGACCGAGCATGAAGCCCAGGTCCAGACCTTGGACGGCAAGCTGCATCTGCTGGACGCCTCGAAATACACGTCGGTGACGCGCGAGAAGCAATCGATCATGCCGGTGCTGAAGGCCACAGCCGACCAGCGCCGTGACCTTCTGGCCTATTTCTCCAGCCTCGCCGGTGTCGAGGAGGGTCCGCTGACCACCGCCAGCGCAACCGCGACTCAAGCTGATATCGACCAGATCATGAAGCCCCGTCGTGGTGACTGGCCCAATTACAATGGTGGTTATGACGGCAACCGCTTCTCGTCGCTGGACCAGATCACCACAGACAATGTGAAGCGGCTTCAGCCGCAATTCCTGTTTGCGCCGGGCGGTTCGGGGCTGGAAGGCACACCCATTGTCGTCGGTGATATGATGGTTGTGACGGGCGGCACACGCGTCTGTGCCCTCAACGCCCGCACCGGCGCCCCGATCTGGTGCGTGCCGCGCAACAATGGCGTCGCGTCGACGCCCAAGAGCGCATCGCCGCCCGTAGGGCCCAATCGCGGCGTGGCGGTGCTGGGGACCCGCGTCTTCTATATCTCCGACGATGCCTATCTGGTCTGCCTCAACCGGCTGACCGGCGCGGTGATGTGGAGCGTGTGGCTGCCGGAGAAGGGCGCCAAGGGCAAGTTCTACAGCTCCATGGCGCCGATGGTGGTCAATGACATGATCGTGGCCGGCATCGCAGGCGGGGATTCGCCGATGCGCGGCTTTCTCGCGGCCTATCGCCCCGACAGCGGCACGCTGGCCTGGCGCTTCAATACCATTCCCAAGCCGGGCGAGATGCCACTGGCCAAGACCTGGGTCGGGCGGGCGCTGGAAACCGGCGGCGGCGCCACCTGGCATACCGGCTCCTATGACCCGGAAACCGGCACGCTCTACTGGGCGGTGGGCAATCCCTATCCCGACACCGATCCGGACGAGCGTGGCGGCCGCAACCTCTACACCAACTCGGTGATTGCGCTGGATGCCAGAACCGGCAAGTTCAAATGGCACTTCCAGTTCACGCCTTATGACACCCATGACTGGGACGCGACCCAGTCGATGGTGCTGGTGGATGCGGTGTGGAAGGGCAAGCCGCGCAAGCTGCTGTTGTCGGCGCAGCGCAGCGGCATCTTCTATGTGATCGACCGCACCAATGGCGCGTTCCTGCTGGCCAAGCCCTTCGTCCAGAAGATGACCTGGGCCAAGGGTTTCGAAAAGGACGGCACGCCGATCCTGAACGAAGGCAACACGCCGACCCATGACGGCACCGTGACCTGTCCGGGTGTGCGCGGCGCCACCAACTGGTATGCGCCGTCCTACGATCCGCAGACCCGGCTGTTCTATGTCATGGCGGCGGAGGATTGCGGTATCTATCGCAAGAGCGGCAAGATCTTCGGACCCAATCCCGATCCCTCCAATGTCGGCACCCGTCTGGTGCGGGCGCTGAACATCGAGACCGGCGACATGGTGTGGGAAAAGCTGCTGACCGGGCCGCAGGAGACCAATTATACCGGCGTGCTGACCACCGCCGGCGGTGTCTTGTTCCATGGCGAAACCGGCGGCGACTTTGCGGCGGTGGATGCCAAGACCGGCAAGACCTTGTGGAGCTTCCGCGCCAATGACAGTTGGCGGGCCTCGCCCATGACCTACATGCTGGACGGCAAGCAGTATGTTGCAGCGATGGATTCCACCAACCTGATCAGCTTCGCGTTGCCGGATTAGTCGAGCATCTTCTCAAGCATGGGCAGTTCGTCGGCCTCGCGCGATGGCTTGTCCCAGCGGATGCGGTTGACCCTGGGGAAGCGCATGGCGACGCCGGACTTGTGCCGCGCGGAGCGTTGCAGCCCTTCGAAGGCGATTTCCAGCACCAGGCCGAAATCCTTGTCGGCGCGCACCGAACGCACCGGTCCGAAACGCTCGATGGTGTTGTCGCGCACGAATTTGTCCAGACGTTTCAGTTCTTCGTCGGTAAAGCCGAAATAGGCTTTGCCCACCGGCGTCAGGTGTCGGTCGCCGTTTGTATCCTCGCGCCAGACGCCGAAGGTATAGTCGGAATAAAAGCCGCTCCGCTTGCCATGGCCGCGCTGGGCGTACATCAGCACCGTGTCGACCAGGTGCGGATCACGCTTCCACTTGAACCAGGGGCCCTTGGGCCGGCCCGGTTCATAGATGCTGTCCCAGCGCTTGAGCATCAAGCCTTCGGCAATTTCGGGGTCGCCCTTGGGCGGGTGGGCGCGCAAGGTGGCCAGCTCGTCCCAGCTGGCGAAAGGCTGCAGCGGTGACAGGTCGATGCGGTCGCTGTCCAGTTTGGCGATAAAGGCTTCCAGCCGCTTGCGGCGTTCGATGAAGGGCAGGGCGCGCAAGTCGTCCGCGCCATCCATCAACAGGTCATAGGCGCGGATGCCGGCGGGAAATTTCGCCAGCAGCTTGGCATCGGCCGCCTTGCGGTTCAGCCGCTGCTGCAGGTCGCCGAAGGGCGCGGCATGGCCATTATTGAAAATCAGCAACTCGCCATCGATTACGCCGTCGAACGTCAGCGCCGCCATCACATCGGGGAAGGCTGCGGCGATATCCTCGCCGGTGCGGCTGTAAAGCCGGCGCTGGTCGGCTTCTGCTGCGGCCTGGACGCGGATGCCGTCCCATTTCCATTCTGCGGCATAATCGGCGGCGTCATAACGGGCGAAATCCGTGGCCTCGTCGATCGCCTGGGCCAACATCACCGGGCGGAAACGCCCCGGTGCATCGGCCGACGGCCGTTCGCTGCGTTTTTCCAGCCAGGCGAACAGGTCGCCATAGGGCGGCGCCTGGCTGTGCCACACTTCTTCTATGTCGCCGACCGGCACATCGCCCAGCTGCGCCAGCGCCTGCTTGGCCAGCCGCGCTGACACGCCCACGCGCAAGCCGCCGGTCAGCAATTTCAAAAGCGCCCAGCGGCCGCCGGCATCCAGCGCATCCAGCCAGCGTTCCAGCAGCTGCGGTACTTCCCGGCGCGAGGCGGTACGAAGAGACTCCACCACTTCGGGCAATTCCGCTTCTCGGTTGGCACCGGGCTTGGCGGGCCAGACCAGCGCCACGGTTTCGGCCAGGTCGCCGACGAAATCATAGGACAGCGCGAACAATTGCGGATCCAGCCGCGCCTCGGCCGCCTTGCGGATAAAGCCTGGCTTGGCGGCATCAAAGCTCAGGGCCCCGGTCAGCGACGCCAGCGCCCAGCCGCGCTCCGGATCTGGCGCGCTGCCCAGGTAATCGCGCAACAAGGTGAGCTTGGCATTGCGCGACGGCGTAAAGGCCAATTGGTCGAGCAGGCGGGCGAAGGCCTTCATTCGTCCTCGTCCTCATAACCAGCGATCTCCAGCGCCGTGGCCGAGACATCGTTCAGCGCCGCCCAGCGCAGCAGCGCTTCCTCGCTGCCATGGGTGATCCACAATTCCTCGGGCTTCAGCTCGGTGAAAGTCTCTGTCAATTCGTCCCAGTCGGCATGGTCCGACACCACCAGCGGCAGCTCGACATGGCGCTGGCGGGCGCGGGCCCGCACCATCATCCAGCCGCTGGCGAAGGCCGGAATGGGATCGGCAAAGCGCCGCGCCCATTTGTCGGCAATGGCCGATGGCGGGGCGATCACGA
>JACCXK010000125.1 GCA_013697055.1 Alphaproteobacteria bacterium | reverse complement strand
GTGTAGGACGAACCGAAGTTGCCGTCGGTTTCATTCTCACGATAGCGATATTCGCCGAACAGATCGACATCCGGCGAGATCGAAACGGCCAGGCCGGCAATCGCCTGCCACTGGAAGGCGCTGTGGCCGCCGCGGAACAGGTCGAAGCTGGTACCGACCGAACGCATCGAGCCGCGGAAACCGCCGACGCCGACGCCACCACCCAAGGTGAACTTCCAGGCATCGCCCAGCGGGATGTCGTAGGTCAGGTTGATCATGTCGGAGGTGATCTGGTTGCCGCCGGTGGCGTTGTACGCGCCGGTGCCGCTCAGCGACGTGTCATGCTGGGTAAAGGCGAATTCGTTTTCGAGACGCCAGCCTTCGGCCCACTTGTAGCCGACCGAGAGAACGCCGATGGCGCTGTCCTGGGAATTGATCTTGGCATTCAGGGTGCCCGGAGCGGGAACGGAACGAAGGCGATAACCGACCTGGTTATCGAAACCGCCACCAAGACCCAAGTACCAGCCATCGCCGGCCAAGGCTGGAGTGCTGAGAGCCGCGGCGGCAACAGTCGCCATGGCGAGCATACGAAGCTTCATTTTTCTACCCTCGCTTGAAAATACGGACAGGCAGGAACGCCCCCGCCAATGTCGTAAGAACCAATGTAGCGCTTATAACGGTGATCCGTGGATAAGTCTCCATACGATATGCTGCTTTGCGGGAGGTACGCGGTACGTTTTCAAGGTTTTAGTCGTGCCCTGTGACACCGCGGCAACAGCATCGCGGGCGATTGATCCCGAAGTACATTTCTCCGAACTGACAGTTTTTCAGCGCCGCCGGAAAGGCCTCGCGCATGAACGATCGCGAGATTAGCAATAATAATAGCAAAATCAACAAGATAGAAGAGAATTGGGCGACTTTAGGGATCGAAAATGTCTGATACCGCGGTTACCCGAATGCTGGCGCTGCTCGACCTGGAAAGCATCGCGGCAGATGTGTTTGGCGGCGCTTCGCCGCCGCTTCCGGCGCAGCGGATTTTTGGCGGCCAGGTGCTGGCCCAGGCGCTGGTCGCCGCCACCCGCACGGTCGACGCGGCGCGAAGCTGCCATTCCTTTCATGCCTATTTCCTCCGGCCGGGCAATCCCAAGGTGCCGATTCGCTATGAGGTGGACCGCAGCCGCGACGGCGCCAGCTTCAGCGCCCGGCGTGTGGTCGCCCTGCAGAACGGGGCGCAGATACTGATCCTGGCGGCGTCCTTCCAGAGGGGCGAAAGCGGCTTTGAGCATCAATCCGGGATGCCGGTGGTGCCGCCGCCCGAAAGCCTGGAAGACGACCAGGAGGTGCTGCTGCGTGACCAAAGCCTGACCGGCGCGGCCCGCGAATGGGTGGCGCGCGAACGGCCGTTCGAATTCCGCTCGGTGCTGGGCCGCGGCCCCCTGGGGCCGGACCGTCCGGCGCGGGCGCCGCTGGACCATATTTGGCTGCAGACGAGGGGGCCGCTGCCGGACGATCCTCTCCTGCACCGCGCGCTGCTGGCCTTTGTCTCGGACATGTCGCTGCTGGATACGTCGCTGCTTCCTCATGGCAAGAGCATTTTCTCATCGGTACAGGTCGCCAGCCTGGACCACGCCATGTGGTTTCACCGCCCGTTCCGCGCCGATGAATGGCTGCTCTATGTCCAGGACAGTCCTTCGGCATCGGGTGCGCGGGGATTCAATCGCGGCGCAATCTATCGGCGCGACGGTACGCTGGTGGCATCCGTCGCACAGGAAGGGCTTATTCGGCCTCGATAGCGACTTGGACCGTCACGCCTGTTTTTATTCTTTGCGACGCATTCGCGCCGCGGGGGCGAGACGGCGTGTTGGTGGCGTCGGTGGCGCAGGAAGGCCTTATTCAGCCGCGCTGACGCGCGGCCTGTTTATTGGAAGGGGCGCTGCCGCGCCCCGGGGCCTCACTAGTCAGGTGCAAGATGAGGGGGCGGTGATCTGGGCCACGCGGCGTGGCTTGGTGAAGAAATTGTTGGTCATGTTGATCGGCCCAGTGATTATTTGGGTGGTGGGTGAGGCGTAGTTGTAGGCTACTTCCGCGATGATCACGCTGCCACCTGTGGTCATCAGCGCCTGGGTCGCACCGGTCAGCGGCGGTCCGAACGTGACGGTATTGCCTTTTGTGCGTGAGGTTGGATTCAAAGAACCAGTACCGCTTTGCGTGCAGGTCCAGTCTATCTTGCCTGAGGTCGTACTCTTGCTAGTGGTGTCATAGATCACGCTGGTGATACGGATCGTAGGTTTGCCGCTGCCCGAACCGTTGTAATACGGATAAAGGATGGTTCCTGCAGCGCTATAGACATTGCCTAGATCAACTGCCGTGGCCTGGCCTTCTTGCGATATCAGGTCCGCAGCGGTGCTGGCCATCACCGACACGTCGGCGCGGCATACAAGCGCCAGCGTAGACTCTACCACACCGAAGAATATCATCAGCATCAACGGCAGCAGCAGGGCAAATTCCACCGCCGCTGCGCCATCATGGGATTTGCAAAAAACCCGCCGCATCAGCAGCCTCCCGTGGTGGTGGTATAGGGTTCGTTGCGGAAGGCCGCCGCGGTGGCCAGCAGGTGATTGTTGCCCGACATGTTGGCCATGAAATAATTCAGGCCCGGCGAGAACACCGGCCATTTGTAGAAGGCGCGCACCAGCACCACGTCGCAGGCATTTCCGATATTGAAAGCGGTGAGGGGCGTAAGATTCTTGCCGGCATCCAGGGGCGAGGTGTTGTTGGCGCCGCCAAATCCGCTGGAATAGGCCCTCACATCGAACTGAAGGTCGGCGCCAGTGCAGTTGAGCAGCAGGTTGGAGACCTCGCTGCATATCTTGGTCTTGAACTCGGCGGAGGTCATAGGCACGCAGTTGCCGCTGTTGGTGGTGTAGCATTGGCTCTGGCCGGTACGCACCAGGCGCGCGGTGTCGTTCACCGCATTCTGCAACGCCGACTGGGCGAAGAACATGATGCCGGCTTCCATCGTGCCCATCAGCAGCACGAAAAACACCGGCGCGACCATGGCAAATTCGATCGCCGCCGATCCCTTGATGGAGTCGGCGCGCAGGCGTCGATAAAGACGTTTGCAACGCGTGGTGAAACTCACGGCAGATTAGGCCTCTTCGCCCGCACTTTTTAAGGCGTGACGGCCAGGAAACGAAGGCAAACAGGCTTTCATGCTCAACAAAGGATTAAGCGCGCGCCGACAAGGTGAGTAGAAAAGTCATTAGAAAAGACGGCATTTTAATCTCTTCTTCACCAGCGTTAACAGCGCGACCTTTTTTGTTAGGGATTGCGTTACCAGCTTCCACAAAAGCAACAGCATCTTCATTGTTTTGGGTGGAAAATGGCGGCCTGATGAATGGGCTGACCATGCGCGAAAAACTGAAAGCCATTACGGGCAAAGTCCGCGCCCTTGTGCGCTCCCGGCGCGGCAATGTCGCCATGATATTCGCGCTTGCGATGGTGCCGATGACGTTGGCGGCCGGCGCGGGCCTGGACTTCGCACGCGCCATGCTGGTGCGCCAGCAGATGGGCGAAGCCCTGGATGCTGCGGCATTGGCAGTCGGCTCCACCAACGGTCTCTCGCAATCGGCAGCTCAGACGCTGGCGCAGAAATATTTCGACGCCAATTTCACCATCGACAAGACTGCTTTCGGTGTCCCTACCGTCACCATTCCTCCGTCCGGCTATAATGCCACCGGTTCGGTGGTGATCACCGCCTCGACTCCGATGCCGACCATTCTGATGAAGCTGGCCGGCATCACCACTCTGCCGGTCACAACCACATCAACCGTGGTATGGGGCCAGAGCAAATTGTGGGTGGCGCTGGTGCTGGACAATTCCGGCTCCATGGCCAATGGCGACTCCGGCGGCTCCAAGATGGATGCGTTGCAGAACGCCTCGCACCAGCTTCTGACCATCCTGCAGAACGCGGCTTCCACGGCCGGCGATGTCCAGGTTTCGATCGTGCCTTTTGTGCATCTAGTCAATGTGGGCACCGCCAATGTCGGTGCCGCCTGGATAGACTGGAGCGATTGGAACAGCCCGCCCATCGTCGATCAGACCAACTATGTCTATCAGAAGGATACAGACGCCCTGCTGAACGGTCAGCCGCTCAATACCTTCGGGCCGGGCGACAGTTGCCCGTACAACGGCAGTGCCGGCTACAAATGCGCCCCCAGCCCCACCAATGACAGCAACTGCTATGCCGGCGTAACCGGCGACTGTGTCAGCACCATTCCCAACAGTGGCACTTATAACGGCTATATATGCCCCAGCATGCACAAAGGCGGCACGCTCGATGGGCTGGGCTATCATTATTACAACGGCTGCTGGACCCGTACGACATCGACCACGACGGCCACCATTGCCACCGGCAGCTCGGCCAGTTGCATTGGCCATTCCGCTGCCAACTGCAGCTGCACCGGCAGCGGCAGCGGCACGGTGTGCACCACCAAGGTGTGGAATCACACTTGGGTGGCTAACAATCATAGTACCTGGACCGGCTGCTTGATGGACCGCAAGCAGAGCTACGATATTGCCAACACCGCGCCCTCGAGCGCCAACACGCTTTTCCCCGCAGTAAACAACGTTTATTGCGGCCCGGCGACAATTACCAGCTTGGGCTATAACTGGACCAATCTGGGCAACCAGATTGACAATATGACTCCCTATGGCGCCACCAATCAGGCGATCGGCGTGGCGCAGGGCTGGCAGACCCTGACGCCTGGCAGCCCTTATGGGGCGCCGAGCGTACCGGCAAATACTACCCGCTACATTATATTGCTGTCGGACGGCCTCAATACCATGGACCGCTGGTGGGGCGACGGCTCGACCGAGGGTAACAGCGCCGACGGCAATATCGACGCCCGCGAAAAGAGCACCTGTGACGCGGCGAAGGCTGACGGCATCGTCATTTACTCCATCTTCCTGAATGTGGGCGGCGGCGGATCTTCGGCGCCGCTCAGCTATTGCGCTACCGACAGCACAAAATATTTCACTCTCACCTCAACCAGCGCAGTGGTCACCACCTTCAACCAGATCGCCCAGCAGATCACCAACGTGCGCGTTTCGAAATAACATGAAGCTCGCCGGCGAAGCCCTGGACCAGTTGCTGCTGACGCTGTGGCATGTGCTGCCCTGGCTGGCCGGGCTGGGCGTGGTGTTCGCCGTCCTGTCGCGCCTGGCGCCTTGCAATGAGGGCAAGCCCTGGTGGGATAAGCGCGGTTTTGTGACGGATGTGACCTACTGGATTTTCGTGCCCATTTTCACACGCTACTTGCGCATCTGGGTGACGGTGTGCCTCACCATCTGGCTGTTTCATATCAACGACGGCCAGAAGATCGCCGACTTCTATCTGCACGGCCACGGGCCCTTGTCGCGCCTGCCGCTATGGCTGCAGGGCATCGGCTATCTGGTGGCGACGGATTTTGCGCTCTATTGGATCCATCGCGGCTTTCACCGCGGCGTGTTCTGGAAGTATCACGCGGTGCATCACGCCTCCAAGGATGTGGAATGGATCAGCGCGGCGCGCTTTCACCCCCTTAACCTGGCGCTGGGCACGGCGGCGGTGGACATCGTGGCGCTGCTGTGCGGCGTCTCGCCCGACATCTTCCTGGTGATCGGGCCATTCAACATCATCACTTCGTGCATGGTGCATGCCAATCTGAACTGGACTTTCGGGCCGCTGCGGTCTGTCCTGGTCAGCCCGGTCTTTCACCGCTGGCATCACGCGCAAGCGGTCTGCGACAAGAATTTCGCCAGCACCTTCTCGCTGTGGGACCGGATGTTCGGCACCTATTACATGCCGGCGGGTGTCTTGCCGGGCGGCTATGGCATCGACGATGCGGCCATGCCCGAAGGGCTGGTGGCGCAGATGCTGTACCCGCTGGTGCAGGACAAGCGCGGCGAACCCCTGACGGCCTGAGCCGTTCGATTTCCGTTTGATTAGTTGGCGCGCGCTTCCGAGGTGGCCAGGCCGCGCGCGACATTCTGGTGCGCGGCGGTCTGGCCAGTAAGGGCGTCGTAGGACTTCAGGTCATCGCCCGGCATCGGCGTGGGCTGGCAACGTCCGCCGGCGCAATTCAGCGTGACGCGCTGGGCGCCGCGATTGAGGGTGACGGTGCTGCCGCTGTCGATGCCGGTGACGGTGATGTGGGTGTTGAACACCTGCACATTGTCGCGGTTCAGCGCCACGACATTGGTGCGGCCGTAGCCCTTGCCCTGCACAAAGGCATGGCGGGCATCGATCATGGTGACGTCGGCGATGGTGGGATTGCCGACATAGACGGTGGCGACGGGGGCGCGGAAGGTGAGGGTGTGAACCTCATCCAGCGCCAGGGCGACGGACTCGTTCTTGGCCACGGCATATTTGTCCGCAGCGCAAGCCGGCGTGGCGGCGGCGATGAGGGCGGCAGCAATTAGGGCGTGGCGCATGGCGGACTCCGGAAAATATTCGATCTTGAGACTAGGCCGGCGCCGTAAAAGAAGCCTTAAGGTTTGCCGGCATGACGCACAAATAACCAATCCTTAAGCGCACACTGCCATTCTTGCTCAAACCTTGCGCAGCGCCACATGAAGAAAATTGTCCTCCTGTTGCGCAGCGGCGATTTTCTGACGCGCCAGCGCATGACGCGCTGGGCGGCCGGGCTGATCCTGGGCTATGTCTGTTGCGGCGTATTTCTCGGCCTTACCGCGCATGGCGTGAATGATTATGCCGGCCGGCCGCTGGGAACCGATTTCTCGAATGTCTATGCGGCGGGCGTGGCCACGATTCATGGCGATGCCACCGCGCCGTTCAACATTCTTCGCCAGGAGCAAACGGAGCAAGCCATATTCGGCAAGGCGACGCAGCTCTATGGCTGGCATTATCCGCCTTTCTTTCTGCTGGTCGCCGCGGCGCTGGCCCGGCTGCCCTATATTCCCGCGCTGATCCTCTGGCAGGCCGGCACACTGATGCTTTACCTGGGTTCGGTCCGGCTTCTGCTGCGCAAAAGCGCCGCGCCATGGCTTTCTGCGGACCGGCTTGGGCCGATTCTGGCGCTGGGATTTACCGCCGTCTTTGTGAACGCCACGCATGGGCAGAACGGATTTCTGACGGCCGCGCTGTTCGCATCCGGCCTGGCGCTGCTCGATGAGCGCCCGGTCGTTGCCGGGATGCTGTTCGGCCTGCTCTGTTACAAGCCGCAATTTGCCGTGGTGATACCGCTCGTGCTGGCCGCGACCGGGCGCTGGCGAGCCTTCAGCGCCGCCGCCGCAACGGTACTGGCGGCCGGTGCAACGGTGACATGGATGTTCGGGACGGAGATTTGGCCGGGCTTTATGGCCTCGGCGCATTTTACCCGCACTGTTGTTCTGGAGCAGGGAAATACGGGCTTTTATAAGCTACAGAGCGTGTTTGCCGCGATCAGGATGTGGGGTGGCAG
>JACCXK010000118.1 GCA_013697055.1 Alphaproteobacteria bacterium | reverse complement strand
CGATGCGGTGGAGCTGCCGCGCTTTCGCCATCCCACCCGCGCCGCCTACGTCTTCGGGGCGGAGCGCTATTCCCTGTCGCCCCAGATGCTGTCGCTGTGCGAGTTCGTGGTGAAGATACCCACCCGTTTTTCCATCAATGTCGGGATGGCCGGCGCGATCGTGCTGTATGACCGTCTGGTGAATCTGGGCGGCTATGGCGGCCGGCCGGTGACGCCGGGTGGGGAAGATGTGGGCATTCCGCCCGCGCATAGTTGGGGCGCACCTAAATCCAAGCCGAGAGACTATTAGGGTTGGAAATATGGGAAATCAGTCCATATAAGACCCATGCTCACCCCCGCCCTGAAAATCACCAATCTTCGCAAGGTCTATCGCCGCGGCAATGTCGCGGTAGACGATCTGTCGCTGACGGTGGAGGAGGGCGATTTCTTCGGTTTCCTGGGCCCCAATGGCGCGGGCAAGTCCACCACCATCCACTGCATCACCGGCATCGCCGAACCGACCAGCGGCAGTATCGAAATCTTTGGCCTGGATGCGGTGAAGAATTACCGCGAAGCCCGCCGCCTGGTCGGCCTTTGCACCCAGGAGTTCAATGTCGATCCCTTCGCCACCGGGCGGCAGATCGTGGACTGGATGGGCGGCTATTTCGGCATGCGCGCCGCCGAGCGCAAATCGCGCATTGATTACCTGATGGAACGCTTCGAGCTGGGACCGCATGAGAAGAAGTCGTTCCGCGAATTGTCCGGCGGCCTCAAGCGCCGCGTGATCCTGGCGCGCGCCCTGGTCAATGATCCCAAGCTGTTGATCCTGGACGAGCCCACCGCCGGCGTGGATGTGGAGCTGCGCCGCATCCTGTGGCGCTATCTGCAGGAGATCAACGGCGATGGCCGCACCATCCTCCTGACCTCGCATTACCTGGAAGAAGTCGAGCGGCTTTGCCGCGACATCGCCATCGTCAACAAGGGCAAGATCGTACGCCAGGGCACCAAGGACGAGATCGCCGGCGCGCCGGGCGGATTGGAAGAGGCCTACCTGGCCGTCACCGGCGCCCAGGCCGAACATGTGGCGGGCCAGTGATGCAAGACATCCGCAAACCCATGGGAATCAACTGGATCGGGTTGGGCACCATCGTGCGCCGGGAAGTGTCGCGCATGATGCGGGTGCCGATCCAGGCCTTCATCGCGCCCTGGATATCGGCGCTGCTGTTCATCTTCATCTTCGGCTTTGTGGTGGGCGGGCGCATCGCCACCATCGGCGGTGTGCGCTACCTGGAATTCGTGCTGCCCGGCATCCTGATGATGAACGTCGTCAATGCCGCCTTTCTGCAATCGTCCTCCGCGATCTATTTCTCGCGCTTTATCAAGTTCGTGGAAGAGATACTGGTGTCGCCGCTGTCCTATTGGGAGATGATCGCCGGCAGCCTGTCGGTGGTGGTGCTGCGCGCCTCCATCACCGGCGTTGGCATCCTGGTGATGGGCCTGTTCTTCGGCGCGGTGCACATCCAATCCTTCCCGCTATTCCTGTTCTGGGTGGTCAGCGTGTCGGCGGTGTTCGGCCTCCTGGGCATCATCGTCGGCCTATGGTCCAAGAGCTTTGAGCAGTTGAACATGCCGGTGGTGTTCTTCCTGACGCCGCTGTCGATGGTGGGTGGGGTGTTCAATACGGTGGAGATGCTGCCCACCTGGCTGCGCTGGCTGGCCTGGAGCAATCCCTTCTTTTATTTCATCAATGGTATCCGCGGCGCCATGATCGGCGTGGACGAAACACCTCCGGGTCTGGGCGAGGGGCTGACGTTGCTGATGCTGGCGATTCTCAGCGTCACCGTGTGGCGCATGTACGCCAAGGGCTATGGCCTCAGGGAGTAACCGCCGCTTGCAGCGGTAGCCCCCGGTCCGGTATCTTCCCCCCCCGATCACACAAACGCCCGATTCCGCTGCGATTTTGCGCATCGGATCACTTGGCCGGAGCACACATGAACAGGATTTTGGGACTTTTCACCGCCGCCGCCCTTTGCGTTGGCGCTGTTCTGCCGGCCGCGGCGGAACCTGCCAACCTGCTGGGCGTGTTCGGCAACTGGACGGCCTATACCTCGGGTTCCGGCTCCAGCCTGACCTGCTATGCCTTGTCCAAGCCGCGCGCGACACGCCCCGCCACCGCCAAGCGCGGCTCCACTGTCTATCTGATGGTCAGTGACTGGCCGGGCCGCAAGGTGAAGGCGGAACCGCAGATCGTTTATGGCTACCAGGCCAAGGAAGGCGGCGCAGCCGCGCTCGGCGTGGGGCCCGACAAATTTTCCTTCTTCATCCGCAATACCGGCAAGGACGGCAGCGCCTGGCTGCAGCAGCTCAATGACACGCCGCGCCTGATCTCGGCGATGGGCGGCGGCGTCTCGGCGGTAGCCAGCGGCGTTTCCAGCAAGGGCACCAAGACCAGCGACACCTACAGCCTGTCGGGCTTCAATGACGCCATGGTCAAGGTGCACGCCGCCTGCAATATGTGATGCCAAAGAATGAATGAAGCGCGCGTCTCTCTTATTGGTCTCGACCGGGACGCGCTGAAGACCGCCCTTGTGGCCGCCGGCGTGCCGGACAAGGCCGCGAAGATGCGCGTCAGCCAGTTGTGGAACTGGATCTATGTCCATGGCGCGCGCGAGTTCGCCGCCATGACCAACCTGGCGAAAGATTTTCGCACGCTGTTGGAGCAGAACTTCACTTTGGACCGGCCGGAAGTCGTCACCGCGCAACTGTCCGAGGACGGCACCCGCAAATGGTTGCTGAAGACCGGCGCGGGGATCGAGTTCGAGACCGTCTATATCCCGGAAGCCGACCGCGGCACCTTGTGCGTGTCGTCGCAAGTCGGCTGCACCTTGACCTGCCGCTTCTGCCACACCGGCACCCAGAAACTGGTGCGCAACCTCAACCCTGACGAAATCCTGGGCCAGATCCTGATCGCCAAGGACACGCTGGAGGATTGGCCCTCGACCGCGCCGGGCCGCAAGGTCACCAATATCGTGATGATGGGGATGGGCGAGCCGCTCTACAATTTCGATCATGTGAAATCCGCGCTGGCCATCGCCATGGATGGTGACGCCATCGCCATGTCCAAGCGCCGCGTCACCCTGTCGACCGCCGGCGTGGTGCCGATGATCCTGCGCGCCGGCAACGAGATCGGCTCGTCGCTGGCGATTTCGCTGCATGCGGTGACGGACGAGATCCGCGACCAGATCGTTCCGATCAACAAGAAGTATCCGATCGCCGAACTGATCGAAGCCTGCCGCACCTATCCGGGCGCCTCCAATGCACGGCGCATCACCTTTGAATATGTGATGCTGAAGGGCGTCAACGATAGCCTCGCCGATGCGCGGGCGTTGGTGAAGCTGGTGGCCGGCATTCCCGCCAAGATCAATTTGATCCCCTTCAATGCCTGGCCGGGCACGCCGTACGAATGCTCCGACTGGAGCCAGATCGAGAAATTCGCGGAGATCGTCAATAAGGCCGGCTATGCCTCGCCAGTCCGCACCCCGCGCGGCCGGGACATCATGGCCGCCTGCGGCCAGCTCAAGAGCGAAAGCGTCAAGGAGCGGGCGTCAGCCCGCATGGCTCGTGAAATCGGCGACATCCAGTCCGGGCAGCTGGCGCGGATGCCTCACTGATAGTTCATGGTCATTCGCGAAGAACAGTCTTCCGGTTTTGATGCGATCCGCGCCGTTCACCTGTCAGCCTTTCCCTCGGCGAACGAGGCGGACCTTGTGGAGGCGTTGCGCCGTGATGGCGATGCGGTCATTTCTCTCGTCGCGATGGAAAACGACCTTGTCACGGGGCACGTTCTTTTCTCGCGCATGCGGGCGCCCGCACGGGCGTTGGGTCTTGCGCCTGTCGCGGTGCTGCCGGCGTTCCGCCGCCAGGGCGTGGCCGCTCGCCTGATCGAAGCCGGACTCAGGATGGCTGCTGAGCAGGGTTGGGAGATGGTGTTTGTGCTGGGTGACCCGGCCTATTATCAGCGGTTCGGCTTCGGCACCGGGCAGGCAAGGGACTTTATCTCGCCCTATGCGGGCGAGCATTTCATGGTGCGTGCGCTTGTTGCAGATGCGCCTCGCGCAGGAAATGCCGATTACGCAGCAGCCTTTTCCCGGCTTTCCTGAGACATCGGGGCCACTGGATTTTCGGCCCTAAATCCCTATAGTCCCGGCGATTTTGCAGGATTTCGACGTGGCCAAGAAAGACATCAAGAAGGTCGTCCTCGCCTATTCCGGCGGGCTGGACACCTCCGTCATCCTCAAATGGCTGCAGACCGAGTACGGCGCCGAAGTCGTCACCTTTACCGCCGACCTGGGGCAGGGCGAGGAGATCGAACCGGCGCGGCAGAAGGCCATCACCCTGGGTATCAAGCCCGAGAACATCTTCATCGAGGATTTGCGCGAGGAATTCGTCCGCGACTTCGTCTTTCCGATGTTCCGCGCCAATGCGGTCTATGAAGGCGTGTACCTCTTGGGCACGTCCATCGCCCGGCCGCTGATCGCCCAGAAGCAGATCGAGATCGCCCGGAAGGTCGGCGCCGATGCCGTCTGTCACGGCGCCACCGGCAAGGGCAACGACCAGGTGCGCTTCGAGCTGGGCTATTACGCGCTGCAGCCCGGCATCAAGGTGATCGCGCCCTGGCGGGAATGGGACCTGACCAGCCGCACCAAATTGCTGGAATTCGCGGAAAAGAACCAGATCCCGATCGCTAAGGACAAGCGCGGCGAAGCGCCTTTCTCGGTGGACGCCAATCTTTTGCACTCGTCCTCCGAGGGCAAGGTGCTGGAAGACCCGTCCCAGGAAGCCGATAGCATCGTCTATATGCGCACCATCGCGCCCGAGGATGCGCCGGACAAGGCGAGTTATGTCGAGATCGGTTTTGAGAAGGGCGATGCCGTCAGCATCGATGGCGAGAAACGGTCGCCCGCCAGCCTGATGACCAAATTGAACGTGCTGGGCAAGGCCAATGGCATCGGCCGGCTCGATCTCGTCGAAAACCGTTTTGTCGGCATGAAGTCGCGCGGCGTCTATGAGACCCCCGGCGGCACCATCCTGCTGGCCGCCCATCGCGGCATCGAAAGCATCACGCTTGATCGCGGCGCGGCGCATCTGAAGGATGATCTGATGCCGCGCTATGCCGAGATGATCTATAACGGCTTCTGGTTCTCGCCCGAGCGCGAGATGCTGCAGGCCCTGATCGACAAGAGCCAGGAATTCGTCACCGGTTCGGTGCGGCTGAAGCTCTACAAGGGCAACAGTGATGTGGTGGGCCGCTCCTCGCCCTATTCGCTCTACAGCGAAAAGCTGGTCACCTTCGAGGATGACCAGGGCGCCTATGACCAGAAGGACGCGGCCGGCTTCATCAAATTGAACGCCCTGCGGCTTCGCACGTTGGCATCCCGCAAGAACAAGTCCCCCAAATAAATAGAAGGCTGATCCGATGCCCGCCAACGAAGACCAGATCAAGTTCTGGAACGAGAAGGCGGGACAGGACTGGGTTTTGTTGCAGGAGCGGATGGATGCCAACCTGGCGGACATCGGCGATGCAGTGCTGGCGCTGGCCAGACCCGCGCCCGGCGAAGCGGTGCTGGATGTGGGCTGCGGCACCGGCGCCACCAGCCTGGCGCTGGCCAAGGCGGGCGCAAAAGTCACGGGCCTGGACGTTTCCAAGCCCATGCTGGGGCTGGCGCGCAGCCGCGCCATCCAGGCGGGACTGGACATCGCCTTCATCGAGGCCGATGCCTCCGCTTATGCCTTCCAGCCGGAATACGACCTGATCTTTTCCCGCTTCGGGGTGATGTTCTTCGACGATCCGATTCTCGCCTTCGCCAACCTGCACCGGGCGCTCAAGCCCGGCGGGCGGCTGGCCTTCGTCTGCTGGCGTACTCCGCCGGAGAATTTGTGGGCCTTCACACCCCTGACCGCAGCCAAACCCTTCTTGCCGGAACAGCCGCCGCCCGATCCCAACGCGCCGGGTCCCTTCGCCTTTGCCGACCCGCAGCGCGTCCTGTCCATCCTCACCGATGTCGGTTTCCACAATGTCGAGACAAGCAAATTTGATGGCGTGATGCGGATGGGCGGCGACATCGCCACCATCGCCGCCCAGACGCTGCAGATCGGGCCCTTGTCGCGGGCGGTGGGCGAGGCGGACGAGGCGACCCGCGCGAAAATCGTGGAAGCGGTGCGTGGCGCGATGGTGAAGTTCGCGGCCCCCGACGGTGAGATCGCGCCGCCCGCCGCCTGCTGGCTTGTGTCGGCGCGGAAAGAACGCAAAGCGTGAACGGCTTCGCGGTGTGGCCGCCTGCCAACGCTTCGGTTTCCGCCGCGACCCTGGCGCGGGAAATGATGGCCCTGACCCAGGCGACCTTGTCGCCGACACCCTTTCCGGACGATGCCGCGCGCGGCGACGGCCAGCCGGTGATCGTCATTCCCGGATTCCTGGCGCCGGACATGTCCACCAGCCGGCTGCGAGATTTTCTGGTCCGCCAGAATTTCATGCCGGTGTCCTAGACGGGCGGGATCAATCTGGGACCGATGCGCCGGGTCATGGCCGATCTGCAAAGGCAAATTCGCGACCTTGCCGATACCACGGGGCGGCCCGTGTCACTGGTGGGCGTCAGCCTGGGCGGCACCACCGCGCGTCAGGCGGCGAAATGCTGTCCGGGTGACATAGCGCGCGTGATCACCCTGGTCAGCCCCATCCGCATGCCGGTGGTGACGCCGCTGGCGCCCCTGGCACAGGCCGCGGCGTTGCTATGGGATGCGGAGGAACTGCGGGATCTGGCGGCCATCGCCGAACCGCCGGCGGTACCGCTGACGGCGATCATCAGCCGGGACGACGGGATCATTGATTGGGAAGCGTCCCGGCCTGCGCCGGCCGAAAATGTTGAGGTGGTGGAGGTGAGCGGTTCGCACATGTCGATCTGCACCAACCCTGAGGTCCAGCGCATCGTCGCCGACCGGCTGGCCCGTCGTCAGAAACGCTCCGACACGCCGAAATAGATTTCCAGGTCCGGCGTCGCGCGGTTGAGACCCATGTTGGCGCCGGCGTCGAGCTGGGTGTCCTTGCCGATCAGCCAGGCCACATCGACATCGGCGCTGTACTGGCTGACGGTGCCGGCAGGATCGAGGTTCTGGGCGCTCCACACTTCCGCGCCCAGGGTGACGTTGCCGAAGCCCCGGCCGATCCCCACCACATCCACCAGGTTGGCGTGATAGCCACCGCCCGATGCGTTCTTCAGCATGTCGGCCTCCGGCGTCATGGCCAAGGACCAGTTGCCACCCAAATCGTAGCTCATGGGCGCCACAAGCCCGCCTTCGACCGCGCCGTTACCCAAGCCGCCCCCGGCGGTGGGCAGCTTGAGATACGGCCCGATCACCAAAGCGAAGGGTCCGTCCGTGGACAGTGGATTGTACTTGGCGCGCAGGAATAGGTCGCCAACGCCGCTGCTGTTGACCGTGCCGGACGCGTCATGCACCCGCTGGAACTGGATCAGCGCCATGCCGGCCTCGACATCCATCCGGTCGCTGACTCCGTACTTGGCCAGCACGGCGCCGGCATTGCCGGTGTCGGTGGTCACGCCGGAGCGGCGCAGGAAGCTTTCATCAAACAGGCCCAGCTCAACCTGGGCGTGCCCGGCGGCCAGGGTGCAGGGGCTGGTGCCCTTGCCGGGCCGGTCGGGACAGATGGGGCCCAGATCGGCGGCCTGTACCGGCAGAGCCGCCAGCAGGATGAGGGCGGCAACGATGCGCTTCATTTCGGTGGCTCAGTGCCCAAGGTAGATGCCCGCATCCAACCTGTAACCGTCCCATCCGTCACCTTGGACCAACCATCGCTTTGTGCGATCAGGGTGACGAGATCGCCCTTCGTGCTCTTCTTGAGGATTTTACCGGAAGGCTTTGCTTCTTCTCGCAGAATCGCGCCTTGACGATGGACATAGCGCAGGGGTGAGGCGGCGGTGTTTACAGGCGCACTCTGGCCGGAAGATCTGGACGGCACAACGGCAGGTGCTGCCGTTTGGGTCGCTGCCGGGCGCATCGGGGCGATGATCTTCTCGACCTTGCTCCAGTGCTGGAAGGCCCACCAGCCCAGCCCGGCGATCACCAACAGGATGCCCAGCATGCCCCGGCCGCCGCCCATCTTCTGGCGGTAGGAAAGGCCGGTGCCGGGAATGCCCGCACTGGTTGTGACGCCCTTGCGGCCGATATTGATGTCGGCGCCCCTGGGGCCGGCGCTGGCCGACACCCCGCTCTTGGACAGGTTGATGTGCAGCAGGCCGGGAATGATGGTGATACGTTTTTGCCACCGCACCCCCTTGAACATTCAGACATCCACCGCGGCGTAGAGGGCATTGTCCTGGATGAACTCGCGGCGGGGTTCCACCACATCGCCCATCAGCTTGGCGAACAGCTCGCCGGCCTCATCGGCATGCTGGACCTTCACCTGCAGCAGCGAGCGGGCATTCTCGTCCAGGGTGGTTTCCCACAATTGTTCGGGGTTCATCTCGCCCAGCCCCTTATAGCGCTGCAGGGTCAGGCCCTTGCGTCCCCATTCGAAGATGGCGTTGAGCAGTTCGGAGGGGGAGCGGATTTCCCGAGTCTCGTCCTTGCGCTTCAAAGTGCCGGCCTTGAGATAGGTGGCCTGCAGCTCGGTCGCCATCTTGTCCAGGCGGCGGGCGTCGGCGGAGGCGATCAGCGCGCCGTCGATCGCCACGGCCTCGCGCACCCCGCGCACCTCGCGCCAGAATTTCAGGCCGCCATCCCCGGTGGGCTCGCCGGTCCAGCCGCGCTCATATTCCTCGGACAGGCTGTCCAGGCGCAGGGCAATATACTTGGCCGCCTCCGCCGCCTTGCCGGCATCGGACAGGATGTCGGGGTTCATGGCGCCGGAAATGGCGGCCTGTTCCAGCACAAAGCGGGGATAGTGGCGGGGGAAGTTGTTCAGCGCCGCCACGGCGGTGCGGGCATGGGCGATCAACTCGTCCAGATGGGCGCCGGCGATGGTCTCGCCCGAATGCAGGGTCAGGCCTGCGCCATTGGCGCCTTCGGCCACCAGGTGATCCTGCAGCTCCGGTTCGTCCTTCAGGTAAAGCTCGGACTTGCCGCGCGCGGCTTTGTAGAGCGGCGGCTGGGCGATGAAGATATGGCCGCGGTCGATCAGCTCCGGCATCTGGCGGTAGAAGAAGGTCAGGAGCAAGGTCCGGATATGGGCGCCGTCGACATCGGCGTCGGTCATGATGATGATCTTGTGGTAGCGCAGCTTGTCGGCGTTGAACTCCTCGCGCCCAATGCCGGTGCCCAGCGCCGTGATCAGGTTCACAATGGCTTCGCTGGACAGCATCTTGTCAAAGCGGGCGCGCTCGATGTTCAGAATCTTGCCGCGCAGGGGCAGCACCGCCTGGTTGGCGCGGTTGCGGCCCTGCTTGGCACTTCCACCCGCCGAGTCGCCCTCGACGATGAAGATTTCGCACTTGGCGGGATCGCGTTCCTGGCAGTCGGCCAGCTTGCCGGGGAGGGAGGCGCCATCCAGCGCGCCCTTGCGGCGGGTCAGTTCGCGGGCCTTGCGGGCGGCCTCGCGGGCAGCGGCGGCTTCCACCACCTTGCCGACGATGGACTTGGCTTCGGCGGGATGCTGTTCGAACCAGGCGCCCAGCTGGTCGATGATGGCGCCTTCCACGATGGGACGCACTTCCGATGACACCAGCTTGTCCTTGGTCTGGGACGAGAATTTCGGATCCGGCACCTTGACCGACAGGACGCAGGTCAGGCCTTCGCGGCAGTCATCACCGGTGAGCGCCGTCTTGTCTTTTTTTGCCGAAGGCATGTCCTCGGCATATTTGGTCACCACCCGCGTCAGGCCGGCGCGGAAGCCGGCGACATGGGTGCCGCCGTCGCGCTGGGGGATGTTGTTGGTGAAGGCCAGCGTGCTCTCGTGATAGCTGTCGTTCCAGGTCATGGCGATTTCCACCGTGACGCCGTCCTTCTCCGACACGATCATCATGGGCGCGGGGATCAGCCCCTGCTTGGCGCGGTCGAGATATTCCACGAAGGCTTTCAGCCCGCCTTCGTAATGCAGGGTGATTTCCTTGGGCTCCACGCCGCGCTTGTCGGTCAGGGTGATGGAGACGCCGGAATTCAGGAACGCCAGCTCGCGCAGCCGGTGTTCCAATGTGCCGAAATCGAATTCGGTCTTGGTGAAGGTGGCGGTCGAGGGCAGGAAGGTGATTTCGGTGCCTTTCTTGCCGTTGGACGGGCCGACGTCCCTCAGTTCTGCCACGCGGTCGCCATGGCGAAACTGCATGTAATGTTCCTTGCCCTCGCGCCAGATGCGCAGGTCCAGGAATTCGCTCAGCGCGTTGACGACGGACACGCCCACGCCGTGCAACCCGCCGGAGACCTTGTAGGCATTCTCGTCAAACTTACCGCCGGCATGCAGCTGGGTCATGATGACCTCGGCCGCCGACACGCCTTCCTCGGCATGGATGCCGGTGGGAATGCCGCGGCCATTGTCGTACACGGTACAGGAGCCGTCGGGGTTCAGGATCACTTCGATGCGGTCGGCATGGCCGGCCAGCGCCTCGTCGACGGCATTGTCCACCACTTCGTACACCATGTGGTGCAGGCCCGAGCCGTCATCGGTGTCGCCGATATACATGCCGGGGCGCTTGCGCACCGCATCCAGGCCCTTCAGGACCTTGATGCTGTCGGCGTCATACACATTCATGTTGGGTTCGGACATTCAGTTCACCAGATAATCATTGGGGAAGAAAGACGCCGTCGCGGACTTCGAAGATTTCGCAACCCGCGCCGTCGAACAGGGAAAGATCGGTGCCGGTCATCCAGGCCTGGGCGGCGAGGGCATGGATTTCCTCGAACAGGGCGGTGCGGCGCACCACATCCAGATGGGCGGCGATTTCATCCAGCAGGAGGATGGGAGCAAGGCCCTCGCGGGCGCGGCTCAGTTCGCGCGCATCGGCCAGCATGATGGAGATCAGAAGCGCCTTCTGCTCGCCGGTGGAGCAATCGCGGGCATCGGCGCGCTTGGCGGTGTGACGCACGGCGAGGTCCGTGGTGTGCGGACCCGTGAGGGTGCGGCCGGCTTCGGCATCACGGATGCGGCTGGCGGCGAAAGCCGCGCGCAACCCATCAGCGGATGACAGATGCAGTTCGTCGGTGAGATTCAGCGACGCGGCCGGGAAGGCGCCGGCCTGGCCACGCTCGGACAAGGCGCGGGAGAGCTTTTCCACCGTGGCGGCACGCGCCTGGGCGATCAGCACACCGGCCTCGGCCATCTCGTTTTCCAGGCCATCCAGCCAGGCGGGATCGCGCGGACCGTATTTAAGGAGGCGCGCCCGTTCGCGCATGGCGGTTTCATAGCGTGTGGCGCTGCGGGCATGGCTGGTGTCGAAGCCCAGCACCAGCCGGTCCAGGAAACGGCGGCGTCCGCTCGCGCTTTCGATGAACAGACGATCCATCGCCGGGGTCAGCCAGATCAGTTGCACGATATCGCCCAGGTCGGCGCTGCTGCCGGCCGCCACGCCATTGAGGCGCACTTGGCGCGAGGCCGAAGCTTGCGTCAGGCCGGTGCCGATTTCATATTCGGTTACCCCACGCGCCACCGTGGCCGCCACCGCCCACAGCGTTTCTTCGCTGGCGACGGGACCCTTGCGGGTATGTTCGGCCAGTTTGGATCCGCGCAAGCCGCGGCCCGGCGACAACAGCGATATCGCATCCAGGACATTGGTCTTGCCGGCGCCGTTGGGACCGGCCAGCACCACCGGCGCGCCCGACACCGCGAGTTCGCCCGACGCATAAGAGCGGAAATTGGTCAGGCGCAGCCGCGTCACCGCCAGCCGGGAAACGGCTGCCAGTTCGCCTGATGGGCGCGTGTGCGGCGTTAACGTCAAATCAGACAACTCATTGTCAGACCCGGAGGGGCATGAGGACGTACAAGGTGCGCGTGTCCTCCGCATCTTCGATAATGGCGGGCGAGCCCGCATCCGACAGCAGGAAGCGCACTTCCTTGCCTTCGATCTGGCTGGTGATGTCCAGCAGGTAACGGGCGTTGAAGCCGATCTCCAGCGCGCCGGCGCTGTAGGTGGCGCCCACATCTTCGGTGGCGGTGCCGCTTTCGGGATTGACCACCGACAAAGTGACCTTGTCCTTCGACAGGTTCAGCTTCACGGCGCGGGTCTTGTCGGCGCTGATGGTGGAGACGCGGTCCACCGACTGGGCGAATTCCTTGGCTTCCAGCGCCAGGCTTTTGTCGTTGCCGGACGGGATGACGCGCTCATAGGGCGGGAAATTGCCGTCGATCAGCTTGGAGGTCAGTTCCACGCCATTGAAGCCGAACTGGATCTTGGTGTCCGACAGCGAAATGTCGATGGCGCCATCGGCATCATCCAGCAGCTTCATCAGCTCGCCTACCGTCTTGCGCGGAATGATCACGCCCGGGATGTCGCCGGCGCCATCGGGCAGTTCCAGCTCATAACGGGCCAGGCGATGGCCGTCGGTGGCCACGGCGCGCATCACCGGCGGCTTGGCGTCCTTGGCGGCATGGACATAGATGCCGTTGAGGTAATAGCGGGTCTCTTCGGTCGAAATGGCAAAGCGCGTCTTGGAAATGATGCGCTTGAGATCGTCAGCCGCCAGGCGGAACTTGTGCGGCAACGCGCCGGCCGCCATCTGGGGGAAATCTTCGCGCGGCAGGCACGACAGTTCAAAACGCGAGGTGCCGGCGGAAACCGCCAGCCGTCCGCCTTCGCTGGTGAGCAGTTCAACCTGGACCTGGGCGCCATCGGGAAGCTTGCGCACGATGTCGTAGAGCATGTGGGCGGGCGCCGTGGCCGAACCGTTGCGCAGCACATCGGCGGGCAGGCCTTCCACGATCTCGATGTCCAGATCGGTGGCGGTGAGCTTGAGCTGGCCCTTGGCCGCCTCGATCAGCACGTTGGACAGGATCGGGATGGTGTTGCGGCGCTCCACCACGCTTTGCACATGGTTCAGCGCCTTGAGGAATGCGCCGCGTTCGACGTTGATTTTCATCGTTCTACCGCTCGGTTAGCTGACCCGGTTTGCGCGGGCCAAAAGCCCCCGCAAATGCCCGTTTTTCTTGTGTTTGGGAGAGCCCCGATTGGCCCCAAGACTCAAGGCCCAGACCATAGCAGAAAAGCCTGGTTCAAGCCAAAAAAAACAGGCGGAAAACCGGAGTTTTCCGCCTGTTTTGGACCCTGAAAAGACTGGCTTTTTCGGCCCGCCAAAGGGATCAGATTTCCGGACGCCTCTGGAGCATCTGGCTGAGGAAGTCGACCTCCTGGCGGAACAGGGCGTCCTCGCCGATCAGGGCCTCGATGCGGCGGCAGGCATGCAGCACCGTGGTGTGGTCGCGGCCCCCGAACCTCCGCCCGATCTCAGGCAGGGAGCGGGTCGTCAGCTTGCGCGACAGGTACATGGCCACCTGGCGGGGGCGGGCGACCCGGCGGGCGCGCTGTGGCGAATGAAAGTCCTTCACGTCCAGCTTGTAGAACTCGGCGGTCTTCTTCTGGATGTCCTCGATCGAGGTCTTGGCGCCCGGCCCGGCGCGCAGGCCAACGGCTTCCTCGGCGGTCTCCAGGGTCACCGGCTTCTTGGTCAGGTCGGCATAGGTGGCCAGCTTGGTGAAGACGCCGATCAGCTCGCGGGGGGAGGCATCGTCCATGTCGGCGATGCGTTCCAGCACGGTTTCGGGCAGCACCACCTCAGGCTTGTGGCGGCTGAACTCGATAGCGCGGGACTTCAGGATCGCCAGCCGCGTGTCGCGGTCGGGCTTGTCCAGGCCGACGCAAAGGCCCCCGGCCAGGCGCGACTTGACGTCGGCGCCCAGGCCTTCCAGCGCCTGGGGCGGCCGGTCGGCGGCGATCACCACCCGGCGGCGCAGGTCCGCAAAGGCGTTGACGGTGTAGAGAAACTCCGACGCGGTGGCGGCCGAACGGCAGATATGCTGCAAATCGTCGATGATCAGCACTTCGGCGGTGCGCAGCTCTTCCTTGAAGGCCAGGGTGTCCTTGCGATAGAGCGCGCCCAGGAAGTGGCGCATGAAGTCTTCGGCGCGCAGGAACAGGGTGCGCTTGCCGCGCTTGCGGAATTCCAGCGCCGCGGCGTTCAGAAGATGCGTCTTGCCGAAGCCGAAACCGCCATGGATGTAGAGCAGTGGAATATCGGCCTGCTGGCCGTCGGCGAAGCTGCGCGCGGCGCCATGACCGAACTGGTTGGCGGCGCCGGGAATGAAGCTGTCAAAGGTCTGCTGCGGATGCAGCATCCGGTTCCAAAGGCCCTTGTCGTCCTCAGGGCCACGGCTTTCGTTGCGCGGTGAGATATAGGCGACGCTGGCGGCGGTCTCGTCCAGGCCCTGGTGCTGGGCTCCGCGCGGGATGGCGCCGCCGATCACCGGCGCCGGTGTGGCGCTGATCACGATGGCCAGCGAGGAGGGCCGGAAACCCTCTGCCACAAAGGCTTTTTCGATGCGGCTGACATAGTGGTTGGCCACCCAGTTGCGCACGAACGGCTTGGCGGCGCCGATCTTCAGCTCATCGCTGTCGAAGGATTCCAGGTTCAGCGGCCCGATCCAGGCGTCGAACACCGGATCGCCCAACTCGCGGCGCATGCGTTCGCGCACCGCCGCCCATGCCGCACGCCAATCCGGAATTGATTTTCCTACTTGCACCATCTCATTACCCGTTTTCGTTGTTCATGTTCCGGCACGTATTCGTGTCCGGGTGTTTGTCAAAATTCGCGCGTCTATCCCTGTCGCCAGGGAAGGTTCTCTGCCTTCCAACCATTGGTGTTGCCGCGATGACCTTCATCATCGGCATCGCCTTCAAAACCGCCCGCAATATTGAAAGCCTGCGTGAAGCCGGCCTCGGTGAGGGCGATGGCGGCGGCTCTGGAGCGCGCGCCCGAGCGGCAGAGCAGCATCACCGGCGCGGATGGATCGGCCAGCACTTGGCCGGCCTCGATCACAAAACCGGGATTGCGCGCGCCGGTCGGGAAAGCCTGCCATTCGATGCAGTGCACCTGGCGGCCGAGGGGCGACAGGTCAGGCAGGCCGACAAAGTTCCATTCCGCCATGGTGCGCACATCCACCAGCTGGGCTTTGGGCTCGGCCTGAAGGCGCTCCCAGGCTTCGCTGGCGCTGACGTCGCCGGCATAAGAGGAAGAAGAAATGGAGGCCATGCTGGATGCCTTAGAGACAATTCGGGGGTGGCCGGGGTCTTCGCCCAGCACAAAAGCGTCACAATTGGAAGAATTTAGGGACTGCTATATTTTCGATCAGAGCCGAAAAGCCGCCAATGCATGTCGAATACTTGAGTTTTACTTATCCTAGTCTTCAACATGACCGTGCCCGCCCCATCCGTTGGTTAAGATACGCTCAGCTCGTATCGACTCACAAGAGAATAAACTGCGAACAAATTGCCTGATTCGAAAAATTTTTCGCTTTTGTGAACGACGCTAAATGGTTGTGACGTATACGGAAAATGACGCTTCCGGATCAAGCTTTTTTGAATCAGTCACTTAACTGTCCAATCGTCCGTGTTGCGGCGCGAAATATGGCAGTTGTGCACCGTCCGCCCACGGACAAATAAAAAAGGCCCGGAATTGCTTCCGGACCTCTATCTACACTTGAATCCGCAAGGATTCCAGCATGTTCGTTATTTTGACAGTTTTGAGACCCGCTTGGTCAGGCGCGACACTTTACGCGAGC
The DNA here is from genome assembly GCA_013697055.1 of Alphaproteobacteria bacterium. GTDB lineage: Bacteria > Pseudomonadota > Alphaproteobacteria > Micropepsales > Micropepsaceae > Rhizomicrobium. Next base: position 3,544 of record JACCXK010000118.1, on the reverse strand, counting down.
CGGTATTCTTGTGCAGCACGCCCTTGGACACGCCGCGCATGATTTCCGGCTCGGCGGCCTTCAGGGCGGCCAGGGCGGCCTTGCTGTCGCCCGAGGCGATGGCTTCTTCCACCTTGCGGATAAAGCCGCGCACGCGGGTCTTGCGCGCCGTATTGATGGCGGTGCGCTTGGCCGTGGTGCGGACGCGCTTCTTGGCGGAGGCGATATTGGGCATGGAAAGTCCTTGGCAATGGCCGAAAAGAGGGGGGCGTATAACCCCGGACGGGGGCTTAGGTCAATGAGTGAGGAACGGCCAGCCAAAGGCTGGCGAAATGGTCCAGTGGACCATTTCGAGTGACGAACGCCCCGAGCTTGGGCGAGGGGCCGCGGCTCACCCCCTATTTGTCCTGAAACCCCGGTTTCCGCTTCTCGGAAAAGGCCGCCATGCCTTCCTTCTGGTCGGCGGTGGCGAACATGGCGTGGAATAGCCGGCGCTCGAAATGCAGGCCCTCGGCCAGGCTGGTTTCCAGGGCGCGGTTGACCGCCTCCTTGACCATCTGGGCGGCGGGCAAGGATTGGGCGGCGATCTTCTGGGCCGCCTTCAGAGCCTCATCCAGCAGCATGTCGGCCGGCACCACCCGGGCGGCCAGGCCGCAGCTTTCGGCTTCCGCCGCGTCCATGCTGCGCCCCGTCAGGCACAGATCCATGGCCTTGGACTTGCCGATGATGCGGGTCAGGCGCTGGCTGCCGCCCAGGCCCGGCATGATGCCAAGGGTAATTTCCGGCTGGCCGAAACGGGCGGTGTCGGCGGCGATGATGAAGTCGCACACCAGCGCCAACTCGCAGCCGCCGCCCAAGGCATGGCCCGCCACCGCGGCGATGATCGGCTTTTTGATGCGGGCAATGCGGTCGAACTGGTTGCCCAACAGGTTTTCCCGGTACATGTCGGAATAACTTTTGGGCGCCATTTCCTTGATATCCGCGCCGGCGGCGAAGGCGCGCTCGGAGCCGGTGACGATCATGCAGCGAACTTCGGTGCCGGCATCCCAGGCTTCCAGCGCGTCGGCGAGCTCGTTGAGCAGCGCGGTGTTCAGCGCGTTCAGCGCATCTGGGCGGTTCAGGGTGGCGATGCCGACCGAACCATTCACTTCCGTCTTGATGTTCATCTGCGTCTCACGTCTGGCATTGGGGACAATAGAAAGTGGAGCGGCCAGCCTGCACGATGCGCTTGACGGTGCCCTTGCAGCCCAGTTTGCACGTTTTTCCTTCACGGCCATAGACCAGGAAATGATGCTGGAAATTGCCCGGATTGCCGGTGGCCTGGGCATGGTCGCGCAAAGTCGAGCCGCCGGCGGCGATGGCGTCCTTCAGCACGAGTCTGATCGCCGAGACCAGCGGTGGCAAGCGGTCTTTCTTGATCGACCCTGCCAACCGCTTGGGTGAAATCTTCGACCGGAACAAGGCTTCGCAAACATAGATGTTGCCCAGCCCCGCAATCAGCCGCTGGTCCAGCAGCGCAGACTTGATGGGCGTCTTCTTGCCGTCCAGCGCGTGCGCGAGATAGGCGGTGTTGAACTTTGCCGACAGCGGCTCGATGCCAATGTCTTTGAACAGCTTGTCCTGATCCAGACGCGCGGTCTCGACCAGGGTCATCAGCCCGAAGCGGCGATGGTCGTTGAAGATGATGCGGGCGGGCGCATCGGTTTCGAACACGACATGATCGTGCTTGCCGGTGCCGGCGCCTTCCGGCGCCTTGTCATAGACGTAACTGCCGATGCGACGCTGCTTGCCGTGCGCATAGACGCTCATGCGCCCCGACATGCCCAGATGGATCACCAGGGTCTCGCCGCTGTCGAGATCTGCCAGGAGATATTTGGCCCGGCGCCGCAAGTGGATGACTTTGCGGCCGCGCATCCGGGCGGCGAAGTCGCGCGGGAAGGGGATGCGCAAATCGCCCCGCCGGGTTTCTACCTCGGTCAGGACATGACCCTCCATCACGGGCAAGAGCCCCAGGCGCACGGTCTCGACTTCAGGAAGTTCGGGCATAAGCCCGTCATAAAGGGTCGCGGGGCGCGGCGGTAGCCTGCCCGCGGCAAGGCGGCTATGTTGCGGGCATGACTGAGAAAACCGCCAGTTTCGGTTTCCGCGACGTGCCCGCAGGTGAGAAGGAAGCCCTTGTCAAAGAGGTCTTCTCCTCGGTGGCGGCGCGCTACGATCTGATGAACGACCTGATGAGCGCCGGCGTTCACCGGATCTGGAAGGACGCGATGGTGGAATGGCTGAACCCGCAGCCCGGCTGGAAAAGCCTGGATGTGGCAGGCGGCACCGGCGACATCGCTTTCCGCATTGTGGAGCTGGCGCGGGCCCGCGGCGGCGAAGCGGCGGTGACGGTGTGCGACATCAACCAGCAGATGCTGGGCGAGGGCGTGCGCCGCGCCGAAGAGAAAGGCGAAACCGCGATCGAATGGGTGTGCGGCAATGCCGAAGCCCTGCCATTTCCCGACGCGCATTTTGATTCCTACACCATCGCTTTCGGTATCCGGAACGTCACCCATATCGAACAGGCGCTGGCCGAAGCGCGGCGGGTGTTGAAGCCAGGCGGGCGTTTCCTGTGCCTGGAATTTTCCAAGGTCGAGGTGCCGGGGCTGGACACGCTGTACGACGCCTATTCCTTCAAGCTGATGCCCAAGATCGGCGGGCTGGTGGCCAAGGATGAAGAGTCTTACCGCTACCTGGCGGAAAGCATCCGCCGCTTCCCGCCCCAGGCGAAATTCGCCCAGATGATCGGCGATGCCAGGCTGGAGCAGGTGAAGGTGCGCAATCTCTCCGGCGGCATCGCCGCCATGCATTCGGCCTGGCGTATCTGATGAGTGCTGTTTCCAGTTCCTTGCGCCTGTTGCATGCCGGCTGGTTGCTGGCCGGTCCGGCGCGGGCTTTTCGCGCGGGTAGCCCGGACGCGGGCGCCAAGCTGAGCGTGGCGCTGGAAAAGCTGGGACCGGCTTACATCAAGCTGGGCCAGATGCTGGCGACCCGACCCGACATTGTGGGCGCCGGGATGGCGTCGGCGCTGGAACATCTGCAGGACCGCCTGCCGCCTTTCTCGGACGTGGAAGCGCGGAGCCAGATCACCCGCGCCTTCGGCAAACCGGTGGAGGCGCTGTTCTCCAGCTTCGGCGGTGCATTGGCGGCCGCTTCCATCGCCCAGGTGCACCGCGCCCAGACCAGCGATGCCCCGCCAGTGCGGGTGGCGGTGAAAATCCTGCGCCCCGGCGTTCGCGAACAATTCGCGCGCGATCTGCAAGCGCTGGCCTTCTTCGCCAAGACGGCCGAAAATTTTTCGGCCGAGGCACGCCGTCTGCGGTTTACCGCCATTGTCGCGACCCTGGCGGCCTCTGTGGCGCTGGAGCTGGATTTGCGCATGGAAGCGGCGGCGGCCGGTGAACTCTATGAAAGCACCAAGGGCGAAGCGGAATTCCGCGTCCCGCATATCGACTGGACCCGCACATCGGCCAGCGTGCTGACCAGCGAATGGATCGACGGCATCCTCCTGCGCGACACCGCCGCG
>JACCXK010000098.1 GCA_013697055.1 Alphaproteobacteria bacterium | reverse complement strand
GGAGCCTCTGATTTAACCCTACTTGCATGGCGTTTGTGTGTCTGATTCAGTGTTCATAGGAGGACATGCCATGCGCCAGCGGACATTTTCGAGTTTGGGTTTTGAACTCCATAGCAAGCAGACGCGGCGGCAGCGGTTTCTGGCTGAGATGGACGCGATTGTGCCCTGGCCCAAGCTGTGCCGGCTGATCGAGCCGCATTATCCGAAGGGCGATCGGGGTCGTCCGCCGGTTGGCATCGACCGGATGCTGCGAATTTATTTTCTGCAAGTCTGGTTCAATCTGTCGGACCCCGGTGTGGAAGATGCGCTGTATGACAGCGCCGCGATGCGTGGCTTCGTCGACATTGATCTGGGCCGCGAGCCGGTACCGGACGAGACGACGATTTGCAAATTCCGTCATCTGATTGAAGCTAATGGTCTGGGGGAGAAGCTGTTTGAAGCGGTCAACAAGCATCTTTCGGCTAAGGGGATCAAGATTGGCACAGGTACCATCATGGACGCGACGATCATCGCGGCCCCATCCTCAACAAAGAACGAAGACGGCACCCGCGACCCGCAGATGCATCAGACCAAAAAAGGCAACCAGTGGTATTTCGGAATGAAGGCGCATATCGGCGTAGACAGCAAGGCGACGATTGTCCACTCGGTGACGGCGACAGCGGCCAACGTGCATGACAGCCAAGCGATCAAAGACATTCTGCACGGCAATGAGACCCGCGTATGGGGCGACAGCGCTTACCAAGGCCAACGCGAGACAATACGCAAAGCGGCGCCGCAGGCGCAGGATTTTACCCACCATCGTGGAAACCGCGCTTCAGCGCTTAGCGATGACGAGGTGGCGAAGAACCGTACCAAGTCGCGCGTGCGCGCCTATGTTGAGCATCCGTTCCGCATTCTCAAATGCGTATTCGGATTCCGCAAAGTCTGCTATCGCGGTATCGCCAAAAACCTCAACCGCCTGCATGTCAGCTTCGCGCTCGTCAATTTGTACATGAAGCGGCGCAAACTGATGCGATGCGCGATGGCTTGATGCCAAGGCAACAGCCGCAGGCAGCCATAGCAGCAAAAAAACGCCAATTAATCCAAAGACCGGGCACTCGTATCCTCAAAATCGCCACTCAGTGCCCACAGATCACTCAAACGCCAATTTATTCAGAGGTTCCCTATGTCCGAGACAGCTTACACAAGGAGAGGCCCCGTTCGGCTTTCCAGGGCCGAATAAAGCGGTCACCGCCAAGCACTGAATTGCCAAACAGCCAAAGCATCCTGTTGCGCCAATGTTTTTTTGCCCTTCTGTGATTGCGTGGCGCGCCTTCGACGTTAAGATTGTAATCTGGAAGTGAACCATCAGACTTAGTCAAAAAGATACGTGAACGCATTGTTGGAGGGGCGGAGTAAAACGCGATGCTGGAGTTCGATCATATCATCGCGCCGCTGACGCGAGACCAATTTTTTGCGGACTATTGGAACAAGTCGTTCATAGCCGCAAAAGGCAAGGCTGGCCGCTTTGCCAATCTTTTGGGATGGGAGGAGCTCAACGCAATCTTGGAACAGCATCGGCTTTCTCCGCCGCGGTTTCGTTTAACCCAAGAGGGGCGGACTATCGAGCCTTTCCGCTATATGTCGCCTGGTGCGGGCGGTATATCGCAATTGAATTCCGGCAAGCTTGCCGCATGCCTCTCGGGTGGAGCGACACTTGTACTGGACTGCGTGGAGGAGCTGGCGCCTAGGGTACGGCAGCTGGCAGCCTCGTTCCGGGACGCGCTTCGCGCGGGCAACTACGTCAACCTCTATGCGGGCTGGCATAGCCAGAACGGCCTCGATCTGCATTGGGACAGTCAGGAGATCATGGTCTTGCAGGTGGCGGGCCGGAAGCGTTGGCAGATTTATCAGCCGACGCGCCGCAATCCGCTGCCGGACGACATCGAAGCGCCGCCGAAGCCGACAGGTCTCCCCGTATGGGATGGCGTGCTGGAGGATGGCGACATGCTCTATATCCCGCGTGGATGGTGGCATGTGGCCTTCCCGCTCGGCGAGCCGAGCCTGCATCTGACGGTGGCGACGGTGCCGCCGCACGGCATGGACCTGTTGCAATGGCTGCTCGGCCGGCTGCGCCGTCAGGAGGCGGTACGCGGCGATCTCCCACAGCTGGGCGATGCCAAAGGGCAGGCGGCTTATCTGCAGGCCTTGCGTCTCTTGCTGGCGGAAGCGTTGGCGGATGACGTGATCGCCGAATTCCGCCACGAATGGGAAGGCGATTTGCGGCCATTCCCCCATATCCGCCTGCCTGACATGCCTTATGTCCAGATTGAAACGCCGGACGACACCCATCGCATTCGACTTGCGGCGGCGCATCACCTGCATTTCGTGCACAACGGCGGCAGCATGGAATTTAAGGCTCATGACGTGCTGTGGAGCGGACTTCCCCCTGATCTGGCAGCCACACTGGAGATGTTGAGCGACACCCACGCCGTGACCTTCGGCGAACTCTGTTCCCGGCTCAATGGGGACGCAGCGATTGCCCATCTGCGGCAAACGCTCGCCGCGCTCGCCCGCGCCGGTGTCGTTCTGATCGAGAAGCCGTGAATAGCGTATGCGGCAACCGTCGGCTCAACGGATGCCGCAAACGTCAGGTGATTTTCAGGACCACTTGACCCGGCAGATCCAACCCTTGTCGTCGCAGAAATACATGTAGCCGGCCTGGGGACCGTCCAGGAACAACTTGGCGCCATGGGCCACCGTATAAGGATCGTCGTGCAACTGGACCTTCTCCACGATGCGCCCGGTGGCGGTCTCGAACTTGTAGAAGGCGTTGAGGTTGGAATCGACGTTCCAGAACTGGGTCTTCTGCTTGTCCGCCCAGGTGATGCCGTGCGGCCTATTGCCCGGCGTCGGGAATACCGACTGCACTTCCCATTTTTTCTTGTCGATGGTGAAGATCGCGCGCGACGGCGGGCTGACATACATCAGGATATTGCCGCCGAGATCCAGCAGGCCATGGGCGCCGGTGCGGCCATCCGGGTCGTCCTCGGCCTTCATCGACAGATGGCCATAGCCCAGCGTCTTGTCGATGCCCGCACCCTGGACGCTGCCGCCCACGTCGCGCGGCTTGGGATAGGCGGCCGGTAGCTTGGAGACGCGCAGCGGCGGATTGACCTGACTGGCTCTTTTTGTACCAAGCGGAATGTTAGAACCCGTTTTGGAAAGGAGTTTTTGTCATGCCGAAGAAGAGATTTAGCCCGGAGCAGATCGTGACGCTGCTGCGGCAGATCGAAGTGACGATGGGCCAGGGGAAGTCTGCCCAGCTAGCGTGCCGGGAAGCCGGTATCTCGGAGCAGAATTTTTACCGCTGGCGCAAAGAGTACGGAGGGCTTGATCTTGATCAGGCTCGCCGGATGAAGGATCTGGAAAAGGAGAACGGCCGGCTGAAGCGGCTGGTTGCCGATTTGTCGCTTGAGAAGCAGGTGCTGAAGGATATCTCCTCGGGAAACTTGTAAGCCCCGAACGGCGCCGGCAGGCTGTCGAGCGGGTTCGGGAGAAGTATCATCTCTCGGAGCGCGAAGCCTGCCGGATCGTCGGCCAGCCACGGGGCACGCAGCGTTACGCGGCCATTGCCCGCGCTGACGAAGACACGCTGACTCAGGCCATCCTGGCGCTGGCGGCCCAGTACGGGCGCTACGGCTATCGGCGGATCACCGAGCTGCTCCAGAGGGGCGGATGGTCGGTTGGGGTGGACCGGGTGCAGCGCATCTGGCGCCGTGAGGGGCTGAAAGTACCCTGGAAACAGAAGCCACGAGGCCGGTTGTGGCTGAATGACGGCTCATGCATCCGGCTGAGGCCGGAACGGCGCAACCATGTCTGGTCCTATGACTTTGTAGAGGCCCAGACCCATGATGGCCGCAAAGTACGGCTGATGACTCTGATCGACGAGTTCACGCGGGAGTGCCTGGCAATTAGGGTTGCCCGCCGGATCAATAGCCTGGGTGTCCTGGAGACAATGGCTGACGTGATGCTGGTGCGTGGCATCCCAGAACACGTCCGATCCGACAATGGCCCGGAGATGACAGCCAAGATTGTGCGCCAATGGCTGGCGAGCGTGGGTGCCCAGACCCTTTACATCGCGCCTGGCAGCCCCTGGGAGAATGGATACTGCGAAAGCTTCAACGGAAAACTGCGCGACGAGCTGCTCAATGGTGAGATCTTCTACAGCCTCAAGGAAGCCAGGGTCGTCATCGAGCAATGGCGCAAGCACTACAATACGAACAGGCCGCACTCATCGCTGGGCTACAGACCGCCCGCGCCACAAACATCCAGCCCATTCCCAACCCCCCTAGATCAGGCGGCTGCGATGCAATAACCTCTCTTTGCCGCTGGTACAAAATATCCGTCAGGCCAGGATCGCCCTTCTTTTGATAGACGCGGCTCGAGCCGGGGCAGGTATACTTGCCCAACGTCTTTCCGTTATTGCCGTCCACAGCAACAATGATGGTGTTGTGCGTGGAGGCGATCCACATCACATTGTCCTGGTCGATCACCAGGCCGCTGGGGCCCACGACGTCGGCTTGGAATTCCCGGATCACCGAGCCATCCTTGACGTTGGTTAGGGTCATCCAATGCCCCTGGCCCTGGTCGAGCACCCACAGCTCGTTCGGATTCCCGGTCAGCGCCAGGCCGTTGGGCTGGCCGTGGGTGGTCCTATACAGCACCTCATGCTTGGGCGCCGTGAGCGTCTTGATAGTCTTGAAGTCCGGCAGGCAGCCATTGACGCCCGCGCGTTGCGCGGTGAGGCTTGCGTCCGGATTGTCGGCCGGCATGAACTGCGCCAGCGCCCGCCCTGGCAGAACGGCGGCGGCCGCCGGCGCGAGCGCGGCAAGCCCAAAGAAATCCCGGCGCTTGAGCATGAAAAAAGTCTCCCCAGAATATTATTTTGTTCAAATTTCTCTGCCGACTGTGCCGACGGAGGTTGATCCCAGGACGATGGAGGAAGGTGCCATCCTCAGCAGGGGATAAAAAAATTTCGGGTACGAAGTCCTAAAACCGCACCCGAAAGCCAATCGAGATCACGCGGCCCAGCGGATTGGCGCCGTAGGGATCGTAGCCGTTGGCATTGTTGAAGAAGGGCGGTGCCTCATTGGAGACGTTGTTGACGTCCACATAGACTTGGCTCTCGCCTAGGAGCCCCCCATGCGAGACGTCCCAGGAGGCGTGCATGTCCACCGTGGTCCAGGAGTGGACATAGTCGCCTCCGCCCGAGACATTGCCGTCGGCGTCTAGGACCAGCGGAGTTATCGTGCCGCTGCCCCAGTTCTTGTAGCCGCCGATGTTATTTATGTAGACATCGAACGAATAGTCTTCTATGTCCCAGCCGACATTCAGGCGCGCCTGGCGGGCGATCGACGGGAAGGTCGCGTTGATGCCGACCGAGTTTATCACGCTGTACTTGGCGCTGCCGCCATAGGATTCCATGAAACGCAGGAACTGCGAGATAGAGCCGCCGAGGCGGAACTGCCCAATGTCCGTATCGAAGTAATAATTGGCGGAGATGTCCACACCCGTAACATCTATGTCCAACGCGTTGGTCTGGGCGCGGCGGTAGATGTAATAGGTGGTCTGTGGGAAAACGCTGACGATCGGCACGTCATTGACCTTGGCCGATATGTCGGCCGCTGTCGCGCCGTTGGGATAGACCGTGAACTGC
>JACCXK010000091.1 GCA_013697055.1 Alphaproteobacteria bacterium | reverse complement strand
TCCGCACGGTGCTGAACCAGGCGCTGGGCCGCGCCGGCTATGATGTGCGCACCACCGGCACCGCCGCGGGCCTGTGGCGCTGGATCTCGGCCGGCGAAGGCAATCTGGTCATCACCGATGTGGTGCTGCCGGACGAATCCGGTTTCGACCTGATCCCGCGGATCAAGCGCATGCGCCCCGAATTGCCCATCCTGGTGATGAGCGCCCAGAACACGCTTTTGACCGCCATCACCGCCGCCGAGCGCGGCGCCTTTGAATATCTGCCCAAGCCGTTCGATCTGAAGGAACTGACCAGTGTGGTGAGCCGCGCCCTGGCCACGCCGCAGGCCAGGCGCGACACGACCCTGGAAGCGGCTGAAGAACGCTTGCCGCTGATCGGCCGCTCGCCGGCGATGCAGGAAATCTACCGCGTCATCGCGCGCCTGACCCAGACCGACCTCACCGTGATGATCATGGGCGAGAGCGGCACCGGCAAGGAGCTGGTGGCCCGCGCGCTGCACGATTACGGCAAGCGCCGCCATGGCGCCTTCGTCGCCGTCAACATGGCGGCGATCCCCAAGGAACTGGTGGAAAGCGAATTGTTCGGCCATGAGCGCGGCGCCTTTACCGGCGCCACCAACCGCGGCGTGGGGCGCTTCGAGCAGGCCGAGGGCGGCACGCTTTTCCTGGACGAAATCGGCGACATGCCGCTGGAAGCCCAGACGCGGCTGCTGCGCGTCTTGCAACAGGGCGAGTACACCACGGTCGGCGGGCGGACCCCGATCAAGACCGATGTGCGCATCATCGCCGCCACCAACCGCGACCTGCGCCAGCTGATCAGCCAGGGCCTGTTCCGCGAGGACTTGTACTATCGTCTCAACGTCGTGCCGCTGCGTCTGCCGCCGCTGCGCGAGCGGGTGGAGGATATTCCCGATCTTGTCCGCCACTTCCTGCGCAAGGCCGAGGACGAGGGCCTGCCGCACAAGACGCTGGATAACGAGGCCTTGGACATGCTGCGGCGGCATCGATGGCCGGGCAATGTGCGCGAGCTGGAAAACCTGATCCGCCGCTTGGCGGTGCTGCACTCGGGCGACTCCATCTCTGCGGCGTCGGTCAGCGCCGAACTGAAAGAGCCCGCCAAGACCTTTGCGGCGGATTCCGGCGAGGGGCCGCAATCCCTGTCGGCCTCGGTCGAGCAGTACCTGACCCAATACTTCCTGGCCCAGGGCGACCGGCTGCCGCCGCCTGGCGTCTATGACCGCATCGTTCAGGAAGTGGAGCGGCCGCTGATTTCAATCTGCCTGGCCGCCACCCGCGGTAACCAGATCCGGGCGGCGCAGCTGCTTGGGCTGAACCGCAATACGCTTCGAAAGAAGATCAGAGATCTTGGTTTGGAAGTGATACGCGGCCTGAGGACCGAATAGCGCTCGAACTATTTTCGGCGATTCTCGAACAATTTCGCGGATTTACTGGGTTTTCCCGAAAAGCCCTGTAGCGAATTTGTGACGCTGCATTCTTGCAACAGTCCGTGCCTTGGCTACACTCCCGCCCGAGCGACCGGCTTCGGGGTGGGGGACTGGTCAATGGAGCGTCAGCGCGAGCTGGAGCGACCATTAAAACGGAAGACATGGTTAGCGAGACAACGTTCCCAGAGCGGCGCGCATCCTTTCGTGCGGTATCCCGGCCTTCGCAGCTGGCATTTGCGGTCGCGCTTTTGGCGGTGGCGTCGGGCTGCGTCACCTATGCGCTGCTGACCGACCTATTGCCTTATCATCTCAACCGGCCGGGCCAGATCGCCCTGGTCCTGGTCAACCTGACCCTGGTCCTCACCCTGGCGGCGCTGATCGGCTGGCGAATCGCCCGACTGGTGGCGACCCGCCGCTCGGGCCGCGCCGGCGCCAAGCTGCACGCCCGGCTGGTGACCTGGTTCTCGGCCATCGCCGTGGTGCCGGTGATCCTGGTGGCGGTATTCGCCGCCGTGACCTTGAACCTGGGCCTGGACCAGATGTTCACCGGCCGGGTGAAGGAAGCCCTGGGCAGCGCGGTGAATGTGGCGCAGGTCTATGTCAAGGAACACGAAGCCAGCATCCTGGGCGACATTCGCTATATCGCCGAGGCCATCCAGCGCGATCCGCAACTGTTCGACGAGGAACAGCATGTCCGCGCCGGAATGATGTTTGCCAAGCTTGGCACAGTCACCCAGAACCGCGGGCTTCAGGCGTCATACATCCTGGACAGCAAAGGCAATGTGCTTGTCACCAGCAAGCAGAGATCTCTGAAAGATCCGCGCATCCCGTCGTCAGCCGACTTTGCCCAAGCGCGCGAGAGCATCGTGGTGGACACGCCCGACAACGGCACCATCACCGCGCTGGTGCAGCTCCAGGCGCTGAACGACGCCTATCTGGAAACCGTGCGCGTGGTGGACCCCAAAGTGTTCGCTTACTACCAGCGCACGCGCGCGGCGGTGACCGAATATAACCGGCTGAACGATTCGCGCCTGCAGACCCAACTCCAGTTCGCGGCACTCTACGCCATGGTGGCGCTGGTGGTGCTGCTGGCGGCCATCTGGTCGGGCCTGTGGGCCGCCAACCGCCTGGTGCGGCCGATCTCCGACCTGATCGATGCGGCGGGCCGTGTCTCCGAAGGCGATCTCACCGCCCAGGTGCGCATCGAGCGCGACGATGACGAACTGGGCACCCTGGGCACGGCCTTCAACCGCATGACCCAGCAGCTGTCCGCCCAGCGCGGCGACCTGGTGGCGGCGGGCCGGCTGAACGAAATCCGCCGCCGTTTCACCGAGACGGTGCTGTCCGGCGTCAGCGCAGGTGTGATCGGCCTGGACGGGGAAGGGCGCATCACCATCATCAACCGCGCCGCCGCCCGGCTGATGAATGCCGCGCCCGAGGACATGGAGACCAATCACTATGCCGACGCCGTACCGGAACTGGCGCCGCTGATCCTCAGGGCGATCTCGGAGCCGGCGGGCCGCGCCGGCGGCGAAGTCACCATCAAGCGGGCCGGCACGCCGCGCACCCTGAGCGTACAGGTCACCTCCGAGC
>JACCXK010000108.1 GCA_013697055.1 Alphaproteobacteria bacterium | reverse complement strand
GGTCTGCCGCGAGCCGCAACGTCAGACCGACAGCCGGATCCCGGGACCGCGGGTCTGCAGAACCACGGCAATGGGACGATCTGCACGCCAAGGGCCTGGACATCAGCGCCGATGGCAGGGGTGTGGTCGCGTCGGAGAAGTACCGTTCCCTCAATCCCCAAGCCTGCGGCTATAACGGCGCCTGTTGATATATTTGACGCCCATACGCCGGCGGCCCTAGCATCGGCTCCATGATCTTGGAACAGGATATCGCGCGCTATCACGAAACCGGCTACCTGGTGGTGCCGGACGTGCTGGATGCCGACATCCTGGCGCGGGTGCGCGGCGCGCTGGACAAGCTCGTCGCTGACGCCGCCTCGGTCGTCACGCACACCGATGTCTACGACTTGGAGCCAGGCCATACGCCGGAGGTGCCCAAGGTGCGCCGCATCAAGTTCCCCGACAAGCACACCCCGGTGTTCTGGGAACTGGCCAATTACCGTCCGATGGTTGAAATCCTGGAACAGCTCCTGGGTCCGTCCGGCGTGCGGCTGCAAAGCTCCAAGATCAACCTGAAGGCGCCGCATTACGGCTCGCCGGTGGAGTGGCACCAGGACTGGGCTTTCTATCCCCACACCAATGACGACATGCTGGCGGTGGGCGTGATGCTGGACGATGCCTTTTTGGAAAACGGGCCGCTGATGGTGGTGCCGGGCTCGCACAAGGGCCCGACCTGGAACCATCATTCGAATGGTGTTTTCTGCGGCGCCATGGACCCGACGCGCAAGGAAGTGGACTTCGAATCCGCCGTGCCGCTGACCGGCAAGGCCGGCGCGATGAGCTTCCATCATGTGCGGATGGTGCACGGCTCGGCGCAGAATGTGTCCGACAAGCCGCGCCGGCTGTTGCTGTATGAATTCTCGGCGGGCGACGCCTTCCCGCTGATGGGCATCAAGGATTGGGACCAGTACAACCGCAACCTGGTGTCGGGCACGTTGACCCATACACCGCGCATCGTGCCGACGCCCGTGCGTGTGCCGCTGCCGCCCGCGCCGTTCCAGGGGTCGATCTACGAAAACCAGACGACCCTGGAAAACAAGTATTTCGCCCGGCGCGGGACCGCGCCCGATGAAAACAGCAAACAACCCGCCAAGGTCTGACATCGGCGGCTTACAGAATGCCGGCTAGAGGGAAAGTGTGACGGACGCCGACGCCCCTTCGCCGACCCGGCTGCGCCATGTGCTGCTCTCCGCCGGCATCGGCTCGGCGCTGGAGTGGTACGATTTCTACATTTTCAGCCTGGCGTCCGCGCTGGTGTTCGGGCCGCTGTTCTTCCCCAGCTTTGACGCCACGACCGGAACGCTGGCGTCGTTCGCCACCTTCGCGGTGGGATTTCTGGCGCGTCCGTTCGGCGGTTTGTTCTTCGGCCATTTCGGCGACCGCTGGGGCAGGAAACCCATGTTGGTGGCGACCTTGCTCTTGGTGGGCGGCAGCACCTTCGCCATCGGGCTGTTGCCGACCTATGCGCAGATCGGCGTGTGGGCGCCGGTCCTGCTGCTCATCATGCGCCTGATCCAGGGTTTCGGCGCCGGCGCGGAATATGGCGGCGCGGTGGTGATGGCGGTGGAGTTCGCGCCACCGGGCAAGCGGGGCCTGTATGGCGCGTTTGCGCCCATGGGCACCCAGGTCGGCAGCGCCCTGGCCGGTGGCGGTTTCTGGCTGGTCGGTCACATGGCGAGGGATTCGATGCTGAGCTGGGGCTGGCGCATCCCCTTCTTGGTCTCGTTCGTGCTGTTGGGGCTGGGCGTCTATATCCGCGCCAAGGTGAGCGAGACGCCGGTGTTCCAGGCGGCGCGCGCCAAGCATCCGCCGCTCAAGCTGCCCGCATTCGAGGCGGTGCGGCGCAGCCCGCGCAACTTCCTGGTGGTGGTGGGGGCGCGGCTGGCGGAAAATGCGCTGGGCTATCTCTACCCGGTGTTCGGCGTCAGCTACCTGATCAACACCCTGCATGTGCCGCGCAATGTCCCGATCATGGGCACCATCGCCGGCAGCATCGCGCTGGTCATCGGGGCGCTGTTTTTTGCCTCCCTGTCGGACCGTATCGGCCGCCGCCCGGTCTATATCTTCGGGGCGCTATTTTCGGCCGCCTGCGCCTTTCCCTTTTTCTTCCTGGCCCAGACCGGCAATCCGGCGCTGATCATCCTGGCCTTCGTGATCGAGATGGGGATCGGCAGCGCCGCCATGTTCGGGCCCCAGGCGGTCTATTTCGCCGAGCTGTTCGGGCCGCGGTTGCGCTATTCCGGTTTTGCCTTCGCGCGCGAACTGGGCTCGATCATCGCCGGCGGCCCCGCGCCGCTGATCGCGGGGTTGTTGGTGGCTTATGCGTCGGGAGCATCCTGGGCGGTGTGCATCTATATCATTGCGATTTCGCTGGTCACCGGCTTTGCGGTGTGGTGCGGACCCGAAACTTACAAGAACGACATCCACCAGGACGATGTGCAGGACCGCTAGTCCTGTTCGATCTTCTGCCAAAGTTCGCGGATCATGTCTTTCATCTGCACCGCCTCCAGCCAGCGATCCGACAGTTCATAGCCGTCGGCGCCGGTGATGGCATAGGGCGGCGGCCCGAATTCGCAGAGGAAGGTGAAGGTCTCGTCCGGCCCGGCGCGCTTTTTCCACGAGCGGATGCCGTATTCCCACCAGCCCAGGAACAGGTCCAGCCAGTCCTTGTGCTGCGGGAAGTTGAACGGCACCTGGATCTGTTCGCGGCTGGCGACGCGGCCATGCAGGCCCCAGCTATTGTCCAGGATGCGGTGGATCAAGGCGTGGCTTTCGGCGGCTATGGGCGGTCCGGCGAATTCCCGCCCCACCAGGTATGCGACAGGTCGGCGGTGAAACGCAGGTCGGGGAAGCGGTCCAACAGGTGCAGGGTGAAGAACAGGTCCGTGGTCATGCGGTCGCGGTGGGTTTCGATATGCAATTCCACCCCCTCCTCCGCCGCCAGCTTGCGCCAGCCATCGATATAGGGAACGCAATCCTCCAAGGTGTAGGGCCGCACATCCGCTTGCAGGTTCAGGTGATCGGCGCCCAACTCGTTCACCAGCGCCAGCACCGGCTTCAGGTCGTCGACGCTCTGCGGATAGCATTGCGCCTGCCAGGTCATGTTGTGCTTGCGCAGGAAGCTGGTGACTTCGCGGGCGAACGGCGGATCGATGAAGCGCACGCCACAGCCGTCAAAGCCGGCATCCCGGATCATGCCCAGCTTTTCGTCCAGCGCCCATTCATGGCCGTCCGGGCGGCGCCGCTCCATCGCCCACAGCGATTGATAGACCAGCAGTTTTTGCGCCATGTCCGCCTCTTTTTCCTGGGATGCTAGCCAAAGCGGCGCGGCGCGCAACGCTGGCCGCTTTGCGCCGATTGCGCCACCGCCAGGGTGGCGGCCAAGGTGTTGGCACCGTCCAGCACCGGCACGACGGCCGGCTCATCCAGCCGCACCAGGCGCTGGAAATGCTCCAGTTGCGCCACATAAGGATCGTGCCAAGGCACTGTGATGTCGGCGCTGGTGATCGGCCGGTCCCAGCCGATCTCGCCAGGCTTGGCCGCCGCCCAGCGGCGCAGCACCGGCACTTCGAGGCTTCCCGATGTTCCGATCACGCGATAGGCGCTTTGCCCGGTGAAAGCGAAGCTGGGATTTTCGCTGGTGCCCTGCTCGATGGTCCAGGGCGAAAAGCCTGCATCGGTGCAGATCAGCGTGCCCAGGCACCCATTCTCGAAGGCGAAGGTCGCCGCCGCGCTGTCTTCCACGGCAAAGCCGCGCCGCGAATTGCTGGTAATGCCGGTGATGGATCGCACTTATCCGCATAGATGGCGTAGCATGTCGATCTCATGGATGGCGTTGATCAGGAGCGGGCCGCCGCCGGCCTGGGTGCGCCATTTGGTGTCGAAATAGGGATCGGGCTTGCGCGTGGCCCACACCACCGAGGCGGCAACCAGTTCGCCCAGCTCGCCGCTGTCGATGCGCCGCTTGGCGTCCTGGATCGCCGCCAGGTAGCGGCGATGATGTCCGACCAGGGTCTTCACCCCGCTGTCCGCCACCGCGCCGACAAGTTCGGCGGCCTCGTCCAATGTCGCGGTCACCGGCTTCTCGACCAGGAAATGAATGCCCCGTTCGCAACACAGCTTGCCGTGCCCGGCGTGCAAGGCATTGGGAGTGGCGATGATCACCGCTTCAGGCCGCACGCGGTCCAGCATGTCTTTTTCATCGTCAAACCAGGCTGCCCCGCCCAACGCAAAGGCGGACGCGTCCGCAACCGGATCGGCCACCGCCACCAGTTCGGCGGCGTGCGGCGCGGCGAGGATGGTCTGGATGTGCCGCTTGCCGATCAGGCCGGCGCCCAGCACGGCGATGCGCAAGGGGTTCATGAGGCCACCCGGTCATGCACGGCGCAGACGGCGTGTGCCGCCACCAGAAGCGTGCGCGCATGCGTCATGGGATCATGGCCCCGCGGCAGCGGCACTTCCAGGCTGGCGACGCAAAGGGGCGGCATCGCGTCCAGCAATGCGTCCAGCGCCAGCGCGCCTTCGCCCGGCGGCAAGCGGCTGGTGCGGGCCTCAACGATCAGCGCCTCACGCCCCACCGGAGCCGTGGCCGGTGCATCGCACAGTTGGACATAGTCCAACAGCTTCGCCTTCCTGATGTCTTCCGCGGTATCGCCGGCCCGCGTCCAATGCAGCGCATCCACCAGCACGCGCAGGTTGGGCTGATCGGCCGCCTCCACGACACCCAGCGCCGCCTTCAGGGATTTGACCCCGGAGAACACCATATATTCCAGGTCCAGGGTCAGTTCGAACGGCGCGGCAGCCCGCGCGAACGCCGCCAGCAATTCGGCGGCGCGGGCGTGATCGTCTGTGTCGCACACCAGCTTCATCCGCGCGGCGCCCAGATGCGCCGCCGCCTCCATCAGGGGCAGATAATCGCGTGGCTGCATTTGATCCTTGATGCGGATGATCTCCACGTCCCACACCCGCAGGCCCGCATCGCGCACCACGGGCGCCAGATCGCGGGCCAATATCGCCAATTCGCTGCGACTATAGATGGGGTCCGTTGGTGTGGCAGGCGCCAGCCGCAAATCCACCAGATCAAATCCGGCTTTGGCCGCGATCATCACCATCTCTGCCGGCGGACTTTCGATCAGGCTGAGATGGGCGAGAGAAAACAGACGGCTCATGCGCCGGCGGACTTCTCATACCAGATTTCAAACTTCTTGTTGGTGATGAACAGAACGGTGACGTCTTCGGTCTGGGTCGCGCCATGCTCCATCCGCATGCCTTGCGGAAACCAGACGAAGTTGCCCGGCGCGAAAGAGCCCTTGTGGGTGACCAGGGTGCCCTCCAGCACAAACATGCCATGGGCGCAGGGATGGGTGTGCCATTCATTCATGAAGCCCGCGGGGTACTTCACCATCCGCACCGTGACGCCGGTGTCGGGATCTTCCAGGAAGGGTTTGGCGAACAGCGCTTTGCCCAGCACGGGCACAAACCGCTCCTCCCACGGCATGGCGGTGGAATCGAAGACTTGCAGTTCATGTTCGGACATGAGGCGCTCCCGCTAAGGAATGGGCGGCTAGGCTTTTGCCCACTTCCCGGTCTTGATATCGAACTTCACTTTTCCGGCGGCCCGCATCCGCATCAAGAGGTCCTGCAGCGCGTCGGTGCTTTTGCTGCTGGGATCGACCCTTTGCTGCAGCGCATAGAGCGCGCTGGGCTTGTCCAGCGCCGCCAGGACTTCCGCTTCATTCGTCATGTTCTGAGGTCCCTCACAATGCGTCCTTGGCTTGTATCTTAATCCCTTGGGAAATGCGGGGACAGGAGCAATATTCCTGGGTTGGCAGAGAAATGGTACTCCTGTCCCCGTGTTCGGAAGGCCTGCACCGCGATGACCACCACAAATCTTGACGATCTTCTTGAAAAGTCGCCCTTTCCAGGATGGCGCGGAAAATTCATCCGGTCGGCGGGCATGACCTTCGTCTATTGGGACGTTCCGGCCGGGACAGTGCTGCCCGAACATTCCCATCCCCATGAACAGGTCGCGCACACCTTCGAAGGGGAATTCGAAATTGTCGTGGATGGCGTTTCCCAGGTGCTTCGGCCCGGATCGGTGAGCATCATTCCGCCCCATGCGGTGCATTCTGGCCACGCCATCACGGATTGCAGAATACTGGACGTCTTCTGCCCGGTGCGGGAGGACTATATCCAATTCGAAGCCTGAGTTGCCGTCTGCAGCTGGATCACGGGGATGCGGGAAGCGAGTAATATTCTTGAGTTGGGCAATGGTGGTCCGTCCCCCGTATTCAAGGATGCACTAACCGGGTTTGTGCGTGACTACGAGGCGGCATCCTTGCCACACTT
Organism: Alphaproteobacteria bacterium; assembly: GCA_013697055.1. Lineage (GTDB taxonomy): Bacteria > Pseudomonadota > Alphaproteobacteria > Micropepsales > Micropepsaceae > Rhizomicrobium. The sequence goes on along the minus strand of JACCXK010000108.1, from coordinate 19,144 downwards.
CGACCCCATAGGCGCCTGAAAATGAGAACGCCTCTTCCATCGCCGCGATGTCATTGGGGCCTATGAAGTTGTGCGCGAGCGCAACGCTATCTTCGCCGTTGAGGACATAGATTTTATATTCGTACGTCATGCCAGCTTAAGTGCTGAGCCCGGATTACGTTCCGGTCGGACGGATTTGAATAAAACTATTTCTTTCTTTGCTCGGAAACGCACAATTGGTAACGCGTCCCATTTTGGGAACGAAATCTATCTCATTAACAGCGCGAGTCCTGCCGCACGCCGTACTCAATCGCTGCATGATCGAAAGAATGCTTGTCCAAGCCCGCGTCGCGCATAGATAGGAACGAAATCGATGACAGGCGAACTCTTTTGCGAAGAGCGACGCATGCTTTGCGAATTGGAGCGGGTGATGGGAATCGAACCCACGTATGCAGCTTGGGAAGCTGCCGTTCTACCATTGAACTACACCCGCACCTGATGGTGCTTGTAACACGCCGCGGGCGTTTTCGCCCGGCGCCTCGCTCATGCTCGGCGCGTTCGTCGCTCGAAATGATCCGCTGGATCATTTCGTCCGGCTTTGCCGGACCGCTCCGAACCCATTGAACTACACCCGCACCTGATGGTGCCTGTACCAGGCCGCCGGAGTTTTCGCCCGGCGCCTCGCTTACGCTCGGCGCGTTCGTCGCTCGAAATGATCCGCTCGATCATTTCGTCCGGCTTTGCCGGACCGCTCCGAACCCATTGAACTACACCCGCGCCCGGACGGCGCTTATATCGCGGGGCGGACGGTTTTGGGAAGCTTTCCGGCCGCTCTTGCTTTGGCCGGTAGCGGATTTGAGCTGTCTGGACCGTCTAGGGGATGCTTGTCGTCGGCCACTGGCCGCCGTACCGTCATAAAAAATCCTGGGAGGCTTTCATGAAATCACCGGTCTTGGCGGCATTGGCTTTTGCGCTGGCTGCCGCGCCCGCCTTGGCGCAGGACGCCAAGGCGCCGCCAACCAACTGGTGGTCGCAGGCCGCCGGCGAGAGTGGCCCTCAGCGCACCGTCTGGGCGGCGCAGAAGGATCCCGAAACGCCCTATGGCAAGATCAACCGGCCGATCTGGCACATCGCCGACGTGCTGAAGATGCACAAGGGCCAGGCGCGCTGGGAACAGAAGGTGCTGCTGAACCGCGACTTTGACGGCCGCTATGTCCAGATGGCGCCCGGCGACAAGAGCAAGTGCATCTTCTACGCCGACGACCGCGCCTGGGGCTGGGTCTATAGCGGCCAGTTGAAAGTCACCATCGACGGCCAGGAGCCCAAGGTGCTGCCCAAAGGCTGGGTCTTCAACGTCGCGCCGCGGCTTTCCTATTGCCTGGAAACCGTCGGCAGCGAACCGGTGGTGTTCTATCGCACCACGCCGGCGAACCAGGCGCCCTCCTATCCGGAGAGTGAAACCCCCACGCCGGTCAAGGGCTGGAAGTACGTCAAGTCCAAGATCACCTCGACCGGCGGCTATGACAGCTTCAACATGCCGTTCTTCAATGTCGACGAATATGGCGCCTCGGACCGCAAGGGCGAGCGCTTCCTCTATGACGGCCACACCTCATCCAACCTCAACATTGGCAACAACATCACGGCGCTGCCGCCCGACACCAGCTGGGGCCATTTCCATGAGAACATGCAGGAGGTCTGGCTGAACGTGTATGGCGAGGTCTGCGCCCTGATCTCGGGCGAAGGCGTGGTGCATGGCCGGTATGGTGACCTGCTCAATGCCAATGAGGAACGTTGGCACCGCGCCACCAGTTGCCCCAACACCGGCCGCAGCATCCGCATGGCGATCACGCCACGCAGCAAGGAAGGCCAGGTCCACTACTTCCAGACCGATCAGCCGCCCGGCAACTAGGTCTTGTGGACGACTACCGCCGGTTGCCTATGACCGGTTCCGCCTATAAAAGTACGGGCCATATTTGGGCGCGCATTTGCGCGCGCCCGTAGGGGAGAACCGACGATGAAATTTGCGAAATTCGCCGTGGCTTTGGCGCTGGCTTCGACGGCCGCCTCGGCCCAGGTCAATGACGGCGATCAGAAACCGGAAGCCGCTCTTCCCTTCAACATGGCGCCCGTCGCCACCTTCAACCTGCCCTGGCGCATGGCCTTCCTGCCGGATGGCCGCATGCTGGTGACCGAAAAGGTCGGCCCCATCTGGCTGGTGACGCCGCAGGGCCTGAAGCGTCCGGTGCTGAATTATCCCGCCGCGCTGTATGGCGGGCAGGGCGGCATGCTGGGCATCTATGTCTCGCCCCACTACGCCACCGACAATACCGTCTATCTCACCTATTCCGAGCCGGGCACCATGGGCGGCATTTCGGGCTCCAGCCTCGCGCTGGCCAAGGCCAAGCTGGTGCTGAACGACAGCGGCACGCCAGCGACGGCCAGCCTGGATAACCTTCAGGTGATCTGGCGCGACGGTGCGCGCGGCCGCGGCGGCCAGTTCGGCGCCGCCGTGGCGTTCGCGCCCGACGGAAACTCGCTTTTCCTGACGGTCGGCGACCGCCAGCGCTTTACGCCTGCCCAGGATCCCAACCAGCCGCTGGGGAAGATCTTGCACCTCACGCTGGACGGCAAGCCGGCGGCGGACAATCCCTATGCCGGCAAGACCGGTGCGAAAAGCGTCGGCATCATCAATCCGCCGTCCGATACCGAAGCCGCCAAGACCGCGCCGACCGTCTACACCTATACCTTCCCCGGCCAGAACATGACACCCTCGGAAGTGTGGACCACCGGTCATCGCACGCCCTATGGCATGGCGTTCGCGCCTGATGGCCGCTTGTGGGAAATGGAGCATGGTCCCAAGGGCGGCGACGAGCTGAACCTGATCGAAAAGGGCAAGAATTACGGCTGGCCGCTGGTGTCCTATTCCACCAATTACAACGGCGTGCCGATCCCCAGCCCTGATAGCCGCACCGACCTGACTAAGCCGGTGATCTATTGGACGCCTGTCATCGCTCCGGGCAACATCACTTTCTACAAGGGAATCGCCTTTCCGCAATGGAACGGTTCGATCCTGCTGGGCGGCATGGCGACCATGACCTTGAACCGCGTGGCCGTGGATGGCGCCATGGCCAAGCCGGCCGAGCGCTGGAGCATCGGCCACCGCATCCGCGACGTGCAGGTCGCGCCTGACGGAACCGTGTGGCTGCTGGAAGACAGCACCACCGGCGGGCTGTGGCACGTCACGCCCAAGTAGAAGGCTTTACGTTCGCGAAACGCCGGGCCTTGGCAAACCCAGGTCCGCCGTTTTCGTTTCAAGTGGCCTTCTTCTGGTAAAGCGCGAAGCTGCGGTCTTCCAGGATCGATGGTCCGATCAGGGTGCAGCTGCCGGCGGGCCATTGCTTCAGCACCGCGATCATCGCCGAGACATTCGACAGGCCGTTGCCGATGAAACGCGCGGCGTGCAAGGCGAGATAGGCGTCGATCATCACGTCGCGTCCCGCCTGGACCGGGTCCGCCCCGCTGAGATGCACGCCGGCGTCACGGTCGCTGCGCCGGCAATCGGTGAAGGCGAGGCGGCCGCCGAACCTGTCCCGGGCCGTTTGCAGGCAGCGCGCATCATCGGTGAGAAGCAGGATGCGCTGGCTTTGGTCCACCGTCTCCAGCGCGGACAGGATCTGCCGGTTGGCGGCATCAATGCTTTCATCCTCGCGAAACTTGTCGCCGCCGCGCAGATGCGCCGCCATGAAGGGTGCGCCCTTCAGCTCTTTCTCAAGAAAAGCGTCGCATGCGGCAAAGATCTGCGGGCGGGGGCGCAGGTATTTGTCCGCCAGGTAGCTATAGGCGGCCTGGGCCGGCTTGCCATGCATGGGATGCGCCGGCGGCAGCCAGGGCATCACATTAGGCACGGCGGCGAAGAAATCCAGCACCGCCACCCGTTCCGGACGGTTCAGGAAATAGACCGGGCCGGTGCGTCCCTGCCACTTGGCGGGCCCGGTCGATTTCAGGTTGGCCGCATTCCAGCGCGGCGGGAAGAAATCCGTGTCCGCAATATCGTCCAACCGCACATCCGAGACCGGCTGGAAATAGACCTGGAAGGCATCTGTGTCCGCGCCGTCGCTGAACAGGCTGCCGCAGCCCCACCAGGTGACGGGAATGCGGTCCGTCGCTTCCGCCAGCAGCAAGGCGCCCAGCACGTGGCTGACATCGGACCAGAAGCCGAAGCCCCATTCGCGGATCACCAGGTATCGCGGGCCCGGCGAAAGTTGCGGCCGGGGCGCCGCGTGTGCCGCCGCCAGGTTCTGCGCGATCTGAGCATTGCCAGGCTCGGCCGCCAGCGCCTTGGTGAAACAGGTTTCAGCCTGGTCGAAGGCCTGCATCTTTGCCGCGATGACGCCCAGCAGGTACAGCGCCGCGGCGTCGCCGGGCGCCTGGTCCAACATCGTGCGCGCGGCGATCTCGGCGCCGGCGACGTCATTGGTCTTCAAGGCGCGTATGGCGAACGGCAAGAGAGCTGGGTCAGGCATCCGAAAAGCGAAAAGGTGAGGTCATAAAGGACGAAAACTCGCGCGAGTTCCTGTGGCTTGTAAATACGGTTTGTTGCCGGGCGACTCGGCAGGTTCCGCGGAATTGCCACCGGTTTGCTGCGCCGCACAACGTCAATAATGGCGGTATTCCGGCCAAAATTCCGTCGGTGCCGAGCCCCTTAAATATGCCCGCGCGCAATGTTTTACTCCATGGGCGATTTCTGATTATTTGGCCCCAATGTGCCGGGTTTTCCGGGGCTTAGGGAGGTTCAGCCGCGCGGCTCGCGTGGCTGGAGCCGGCAACAACAAAACAGAGTTCGTTCGTATGAGATTGCCCGTTATCGCGCTTCTGGCCACTGGCTTCGCGGCTCCCGCTTTCGCCGCCGAGGATCTGCAGAAACAGTTCGACACGAACGTCAAACCAGTCGTCGCCAAATATTGCGTTGCTTGCCACTCGGGCGCGCAGCCCACGGCGCAGTTCGATCTCAAGTCCTACACGTCTGTCGACCAGGTGAAGGAAGATTTCCCCCGCTGGTCGCTGCTGGCTGACCGCCTGACGGCGCACGAGATGCCGCCCAAGCAGATGCCCCAGCCGCCCCAGGCGCTGGTCGACCAGATCATCGCCTTTGTGCACGATGTGCGTGGCGAAGAGATCAAGCGGCTGGGCGGCGATCCCGGCGTGGTGCTGGCGCGCCGGCTTTCCAACGCCGAATATGACAACACCATCCGCGACCTGACCGGCCAGGACATGCAGATCGCGCGCACCTTCCCCGTCGATCCCGCCAACACCAGCGGCTTCGACAATTCCGGCGAAACCCTGACCATGTCGCCTGCGCTGCTGAACAAGTACCTGCAGGGCGCGCGCACCATTGCCGACCGCATGGTGCTGACCACCAGCGGCATCGACTTTGCGCCCCATGCCATGCGGGTCGAAACCGACCGCGAGAAATATTCCCTGCAGCGGATCATCGCCTTCTACCAGGCGCAGCCCACCGACATTTCGCAGTATTTCGACGCCGCCTGGCGCTATCGCTATCGCGCCGAGCTGGGCAAGCCGGCCGCGACCCTGGCCTCCACCGCCGCGGACATGATGCTCAGCGCCAAGTATTTGCCGATGGTATGGGCCATTCTGCATGACAAGGACGCGATCGGTCCGGTCGCCAAGCTGCAGAGCATGTTCAATGCGCTGCCGGCGCCCGGTTCTCCCACGCAGCTAGCGGTGAAGACCGCGGCGATGGAAAATTTCGTCACCCGCATTCGCGCCCATACCGCCATGCAGTTCTTCTCGCCGGTGGTGAAGGGCCTGCCGGGCCAGTCCGAGCCGCTGCACAACTGGCGCCTGGAGCAGTACGCCCAGAACCATCGCAAGAGCGATCCGGGCGCGCTGCGCGCCGTGAACGAGCCGGAAGCGGCGTTGCAGGACATTCCGAAATATCCGCCGCTGCATGAAGACGCTTCGCCGCGCTGGGCCGTCTTGATGGCGCATGCCCGTCATGGCGATGCCGACCTGGTTTATCCGGTGGGGCAGAAGGCCAAGTACCAGGCAGCTTTCTCGCGCTTCGCCTCGGTGTTTCCCGATAGCTTCGTGGTCAGCGAGCGCGGCCGCTATTGGCCCGACCAGGCCACCGACAATGGCCGCCTGCTCAGCGCCGGCTATCACAATACCGGCGGCTATTATCGCGACGACACCGCCTTGCGCGAACTGATCCTGGACAAGAAGGGCACCGACCAGCTCAACGCCTTGTGGAACGAGTTCGATTTTGTCGGCCGCCAGACCGAGCACACCTGGGTGCAGTATTTCTTCAACCAGTCGGGCGAGGTGGACGGCAATATCAACGGCCCGCTGTCGTCGGAATCCGGCTCCAAGCGCCCCGTCGGTCATGAAGTCACCGACGCATTCGTCATCAACCAGATGCGCGACAAGTATCTGGCGCGCTGGGCGATGGAAAAGGCGACCAACGACCCCGTCGCGCCCAAGGCGTTCAACTGGCACTTCGGCCTGATCAACGCGACGTTGCGCAGCCAGGAAAAGCAGCGCGCCGCTGCCGAGCCCAAGCAGCTTGCTGCCCTGGTGCGGTTCGCCGAGCGCGCCTATCGCCGTCCGCTGACCGTGAACGAACGCACCGACTTGCTCGCCTATTACCAGAAGCTGCGCACCAAAAACGCGCTGAGCCACGAAGACGCCCTGCGCGATTCCATCGTCAGCGTGCTGATGGCGCCGGACTTCCTCTATCGCTTCGACCTGTCGGTGGCGCGCAACGCGCAACCGGCCTTGGCCAAGGCCAGCCTGAAAACCGGCAAGGCGTATGAAAGCCAGCCTCTGTCCGACTTCAGCCTGGCCAACCGGCTGAGCTATTTCCTCTGGGCCAGCATGCCCGATGCCGAACTGTTGAAGCACGCCGCCGCCGGCGATTTGCACAAGCCGGCCGTGATGGTGGCGCAGGCCCGCCGCATGTTGAAGGACAGCCGCGTCAAGGGCCTGGCCACCGAGTTCACCGGCAACTGGCTGGTGTTCCGCCAGTTCGAGACCAACAATTCCGTCGACCGGATGCGCTTCCCGACCTTCGATGACGATCTGCGCGAAGCCATGTTCCAGGAACCCATCCACTTCATGCAGGACAATATCCAGCATGACGGTTCGGTGCTGGATGCGCTGTACGGCAACTACACCTTCGTCAATCCGCCGCTGGCCCGCCATTACGGCATGCCGGTGGTCGACGGTGACAACAGCACTTGGATGCGGGTCGACCATGCCGACAAGTATGGCCGCGGCGGCATCCTGCCCATGGCCGTGTTCATGACCGCCTATTCGCCTGGCCTGCGCACCAGTCCGGTCAAGCGCGGCAACTGGGTGGTGCAGAAGGTGCTGGGCATCCGCGTGCCGCCGCCGCCGCCGGTGGTGCCGGAACTGCCGTCGGACGAATCCAAGACCGACAAGCCGATCCGCGAAATGCTGGCCGAGCATCACAAGAACCCTTTCTGCGCCGGCTGCCATTTGCGCTTCGATTCCTTCGGCTTGGCCTTTGAAGGCTATGGCCCGGTGGGCGATGCGCGCGCCAAGGACCTGGCGGGGCGCCCGATCGATGCCTCCACCACCTATCCCGGCGGCGTGGACGGCACCGGGCTTGTGGGCCTGCAGAACTTCATCAAGGGCCATCGCCAGGAAAATTACGTTTCCAACCTGTCGCGCAAGCTGCTGTCCTATGCGCTGAACCGCTCGCTGCAGCTGTCGGATGAAGCGCTGGTGGACAAGATGAAAACCGACTTGGCCGCCAACGATTACAAGTTCCGTGCTTTGGTTGAGGACATTGTGCTAAGCCCGCAATTCCTCAATCGCCGCATTATCGAAACGCCTGTCAGCAATCCGGCCCTGCCGCAAAAGCCGGCCGGCAAGTTCCTCAAAATCGATTTCCGTAAGGAGCATTGATCATGTCCCAGGACAACAATTCCCATCCGCATCGGTCCAAAGCCTTCTCCCGCCGCGCCGTGCTGCGCGGTACCGGCTGCGCCATGGCGCTGCCCTGGCTGGAATCGGTGAATGCCCTGGCCGATCCGTCCTCGGCCGACTTCCCCAAGCGCTTCGGCGTGGTGTTCCTGGGCTGCGGCGTCAATGAGAACCATTGGACCGCCTCCGGCAACGGCGCCGACATGAAGCTGGGAAAGACCCTTTCGTCGCTCGAGCCGATCAAGCAGAAGATCAATGTGGTGGACGGCCTGTATGTGAAGGCCTTGACCAACCAGGGCATCCATCCGGCCCAGACCGGCAGCCTGCTCTCGGGCGTGCCGATCACCAAAGGCGCCATCATCCATTCCGGCATCAGCGTCGACCAGATGATCGCCAACCATGTCGGACAGGAGACGCCGCAATCCTCCATCGTGCTGGCCTGCGAACAGCCGATGACCGGCTTCCACGAGACCAATTTCAGCCTCGCCTATTCCTCCCATCTGTCCTGGCAAACGGCGGACTCGCCGGTGCCGGTGGAAGTCTATCCCGCCCAGGCCTGGGACAATCTGTTCGACAATCGCGGCAGCCTCTTGAATGTCAGCGTGCTGGACCGGGTCAAGGGCCGGGCCGAGGACTTGTCGCGCAAGATCAGCAGCACCGACCGCGGCAAGCTGGACGAGTATCTCACCAGCGTGCGCGAAGTCGAAAAGCGCGTCGAACTGATGCGCAAGGGTGCGGAAGACGCCAACGAAACCGCTAAGGCCAAGAACACCGTGCTGGCGGCCATGGACCGGCCCAGCAACGGCTTGCCGGAAGACCTGCGCGAGCATGCACGGCTGATGTGCGATATCGTCGCCATCGCCTTCCAGACCAACAAGACCCGCGTCGCCTCGCTGATCATCTCCCGCGACCTGTCGGCGATGTACTATCCCTTCCTGGATGTGAAGGAAGGCCATCACGCCGCCAGCCACGACAATTCATCCGACAGTTACGAGCGCATCGCCAACTTCCATGTCAGCCAGTACGCCTATCTGGCCAAGAAGCTGGACAGCATGAAGGAAGGCAACGGCACCGTGCTGGACAATAGCTGCCTGATGTTCATGTCCAACATGTTCGTGGGCAGGAAGCACGACAATTCGCACCTGCCGCTGATCCTGGCGGGCGGGCTGGGCGGCACCCTCAAGACCGGCCGCTCGCTCGACTACACCAAGGAGAGCGACGACAACCGCAAGATGTGCAGCCTGTATTTGTCGCTGATGGATCGTTTCGGCATGAAGCAGGCGCAGTTCGGCGATTCCTCGACGCGCCTGCAGAACATCTAGCCGGTTTACGCGTTGGCGCCGGCGCTCCGCGAGGCGCCGCGCGCCGGTGCGCCATAGCCCATAGCGCGCAGGGTTTCGCCATGCAGCCGCTCAAACAGGCGCTGCATCTCGCCGTCCATTTCCAGGATGTTGGCGGAATCCGAGCCTACGCGGAAAAAGACCGGGCTCAGCGCATGCAGCGCCTCGAAGGAAATGTCGAAGGCGTGCAGCTGCGGCTTGCCGATGAAAGTGGAAATCTTTTTCAGGGTCGCGGCATCGCCCGCCGCCAGGTCTTCGTAGCGCACCAGGAGGGTATGGGACCGCGGCATCCAGGCCCGAACATGCGCCGACCAGTTCTGGCCTGATTTGCCCTCGATCACTTCGGCCAGAGTAATGTCGCGCTTCATGATTTCGCGCAGGTAATGGGTGTGCGACACCACCGCCGAGCGACCGTCGCGCACCACATAGATGGAGGGATGGTGATCGGCCGGCGGCATTTCATGGGTCTTCACATACAGACTCCGGCCGGATTCCCGAGAGCGCGCGATGAAGTCCCGGGGATCCTCGCCCACCGGCTCGCGGCCGATCATTTCGGACACGTCCGGATCCGACAATTCGGTATCGTCATAGACGGATTGGCTGGATTGCCCGAAGCAGCGCTTCAGGATCGTGCGCAGCAAGGTGTTGCCGGAACGCGGATAGGATGCCAGCCAGGTAACAGGCGCACGCGACGCAGGCATCAAGCCCAATCCCCAAATACCGGGACATAGGGCTAAAGAGTTTGGCGCATCCGGGCTTCGCCACGATTTCGCCCAAATGTCGCAAAGCTTCGCGAGGCGCGCGCGCGGCACGGCGGGATGCGACTTTAATGTTGGTAGCGAAAACTATGTTGTCACTGGCCGGGAACTTTGCCGGTCTATTGTGCGTTCATGCTCCAACAAAACAGGAGCAAGACCCATGCGCACCAGTATGCTGATTGTTGGATTTACCGCGTGCATTGCGCTCGCGGGATGCGGAACCAATCCGGGTGATCGTGCCGTCAGCGGCGCGCTGATCGGTGCAGCCGGCGGTGCCGCCATTGGCGCGGCGGCTGGCAATCCGGCCCTGGGCGCCGCGGTTGGCGCCGGTGCCGGCGCGGTCGTCGGTGCGGCTACGGATCCTTGCGATCTGAACCTGGGCGATCCCGCCTGGAAGAACGATCGCGGTTCCTATGAACGCCGTTGCGGCCGTCCTTATCGCGACCGCTGATCCCAAAGGTTAATGCGTGCCTCTTGGCACGCGGCGTGAATGATCCGGACCTGAGTGTCCGGATCATTTTGCCATGTCCATTGCCGTTGATCGCGCAGATACGCGGTTTTCTCTTCCCGCATGGTTGCCCCGCCTGTTCATCGTGGCGGGCCTTGTGGCCTATGTTGGGGCGCTGGCCCTTGCCTGGTGGGCCATTTCAGGACGCCTGCCCGAGCAGTTGACCCTGCGGCTGGCCGGCCATGCCTTCGCGATTAAGCATATCCACGACAAGCTCCTCAGCACCGGCGCAGTTGTGCTGTTGATCCTGCCGTCCGCCTTCTGGATCGAGTGCGCCGTCACCGGCTGGAAAAAATGCTCCCTACGCGCCCTGTTGGCGCCCACCAAATCCATGAAGACCGACATTGCCTTCTTCCTGATGGAGCAATTGCACCTGACCGGCATGATCGGCAAGGTGCTGATGCTGGGCCTGTCCATTGTCTCTGGCGTGGCGCTGCGCGACTGGCTCGCGCGCCGCACCGGTCTTGCCGTCGATCCCACCGCCCTGCCGCTCTGGTTGCAGGCGATCGTCTATTTCTATGTCTATTCCTTCTTCGATTACTGGGCGCACCGGTTGGGGCATACCAGGTGGTTCTGGCCGCTCCACCGCTATCACCATTCGGCCGAGGATTTCTGCGTCATCAATGGCGGGCGCATCCATCCCGCCGGGTTCGCCGGCATCTTCTTCATCAACATTCCCATGCCGCTGCTGGGCGCCACGCCGGAAGCCATGATCTGGGTCAATGTCGTCACCTCGGTGCTGGGTTTCCTGATCCATTCGCGCATCGAATCCGGTTTCGGCTGGGTGGGCCGCTATGTTATCCAGTCGCCGCTGCATCATCGGCTGCATCACAAGCTGGACATGCGCGAAGCCACCGGCTTTTTCGGCATGACACCGGTCTGGGACCATCTGTTCGGCGGCTGGAGCGAGGCCAGCGACCGCAACGTGGTGGTCGGCGTGGATACGCCTTATCGCCAGGGTTTCTGGGTGATGCCCGACCTGCTGCGCGACTATTGGGATTTCTGGAAAGGCCTGGCGGGCTGCCGCACCTTGGCGCCCAGCGAGCAGATCACACGCTGAAGCCGCGCGGCGCTAGATATCCTTCAGCAACCAGCGAATGGAGCGCTTCTGCAGTTCGACATATTGCGGATTCCACATGGCATGGATGGTGTGACCCACGGCAGTGAACACCACCCGGCCCTTGCCGTAATCGTAAGCCCAGCCGGCGGGTGACTTGGTGCCGCGGCCTTCATAGGTGAGGCCGTCGAGATTTTCCGACTCCAGGATCACATATTTGGGGTCCTTGTCGTAATCGACATAATGCTGCTCGTCATTGACGACGAAGGGCTGCATGCCCGCCGTGATGGGGTGCGCATTGGCGGTGGCGTGCACCTGGAAGGGCCGCAGCGGCGGATGGCCGAAATAGGCGCCGCCCATCACGTCGCGATAATTCTTGCTCGACAGCGAGATGTGGCTGGAATTGTGCAGCGGATAAAATCCGCCGCCGGCATTGACGAAATTCTTCACCGCCATGCCCTGTTCCTCGGTCATCCAGGTGATGGCTTTGGCGGCGGGGAACTTGTCGGCGTCTTCCAGCATCATTTCATAGGCGGTGTAGGCGTCGGGGCCCGAATAGCCGCCGGGCCAGATCATGCCGTCGCGCAGGATCAGCAGGAGTTGATAGGGCTTGATAGAAGCCGCCGACAGGCCCGCGTAATCCATCGTGTAGTCGATGGGGATGTCCAGCTCATGGAAGACCTTGTCCAGGCTGACATGGATATAGTCGGGATTGTGGTAGCGGTCGCCGATCAGCGCCAGAGCGCGAGGACGCGCTTTGGTCGCGGCGCGCGCAGCCCCACTTCCAGCATGAAGTGCGGCAGCAGCGGCGCCCGCCACCATCATGCGGCGGCTGATTTTTGACTGGAACAATTTCATGTCCTGCTCCCCTTGCTTTGTTCTTGTTTTTACTGCGGTTTTGGCCTTTCAAGCCACTAGACGGCCCAGGCCTGCCCCGCCAATATGCTCTTACAAATAATACAAGGCGGGCAACCGCCCGCGCGGGCAGGATAGTGCAGGATGCCGAAAACCGAAAATCGCTGGCGTTGGCTGACGGCCCTTGTGGCCGTGGCGGCGCTGGCGCTGGCCGGTTGTGACGGCAAGCCTTCCACCAGTCATGCCGGCGGGCCGGTGGATGGCTGGCCGGTCTGGGGCCAGAGTCACCTGGGCCAGCGCTACAGCGCCAACACCCAGATCACGCCCGCGAATGTGAAGGACCTGAAAGTCGCCTGGACCTATCGCACCGGCGACCTGTCGGCTCCGGGCGAGAAGGCGACCCTGGCGTTCGAAGCCACCCCCATCCTGGCCAACAACACGCTTTATCTGTGTTCGCCGCGCAATCGCATCGCCGCGCTGGATCCCGTCACCGGCAAGGAAAAATGGATGCGGGACCTCAAGCCCCACATCAATGGCGGCACCGTCATTGTCTGCCGCGGCGTCTCCTATTGGAAAGACAGCCAAGCATCCGGCGCTTGTTCGCAGCGCATCTTCGCCGCCACCATCGACGGCAAGATGTGGGCGCTGGACGCCGATACCGGCAAGCCCTGCGAGGGCTTCGGCGCGGGCGGGCGCATCGATTTGCACGACAATCTGGGTTTCATCGAAAAGCCGGCGCTGTATGGCGTGTCCTCGGCGCCGACCATCGTCGGCGACATGGTGATTACAGGCTCCAAGATCATCGACTTCCACAATGTCGACATGCCCGGTGGTGTGGTGCGGGCGCTGGATGCGCGCGATGGCCATGTGGTGTGGGCCTTCACCGCCGCGCCGCCCAGTGTTCCCCCCGGTGATGGCAAGACCTATCCGCGCAGCGCGCCAAACGTGTGGGCGCCCATGTCGGTGGATGTGGATCGCAAGCTGATCTTCCTGCCCACCGGCACGCCCCAGATCGATGCGGTGCTGGGCAAGGATGATTGGGATTACTACGGCTCCTCGGTCGTGGCGCTGAACACCGACACCGGCCAGCCGGTGTGGCACTACCAGTTCGTGCACAAGGATATCTGGGATTACGACACGCCCGCCCAGCCGATGCTGTTCGACTATAAGGGCCCGGACGGCAAGACGGTGCCCGCGCTCGCCCAGGCCACCAAGATGGGCTACATCTTTGTGCTGAACCGCGAGAATGGCGCGCCGATCTTCCCGGTGGTGGAAATGCCAGTCTCCACTTCCGGATTACAAAAGGGCCTGTCGCCCACCCAGCCGATCCCCGAACTGCCCGAACACGAAGTCCAGATCACCAAGATGCAGGACAGCGACATGTTCGGCTTCGGGCTGATCGACAAATGGGATTGCCAGCGCCGTTTCCGCAAGCTCAAGAATGACGGCATCTTCACGCCTTTTTACGCGGAGTCCTCGGTGGATTACCCGGTCAGCGTGGGCGGCATGGACTGGGGCGGGCTGGCCTTCGATCCGGGCCGCAACATGCTGATCGTCAATTCCAACAATGTGATCGGCGCCCATCATCTGGCGCCGCATGCCGGCCCGGACGGCTATTCGCCGCTGATCGGTACGCCCTATCGCCAGGTCTATGACAACATGATGTCCATGTTCGGCGCGCCCTGTAACGCGCCGCCCTGGGGCCGGCTCACCGGCATCAACATGACGACCGGCAAGAAAGTCTGGGAAGTGCCGCTGGGCACCAGCCGCGACGAAGCGCCCTGGCCGCTCTGGTTCCATCTCGGCGTGCCCAACCAGGGCGGCGCCATCACCACCGCTTCGGGCCTGACATTCATCGCCGCTACCACCGACCGTTATTTCCGCGCCTTCGAAACCGAGACGGGCAAGGAATTGTGGCGCGTGTCCTTGCCGGCGGCGGGTCAGTCCATGCCGATGACGTTCCGGCTGGATGCCAACGGAAAGCAATATGTCGTGCTGTCGGCCGGCGGCCACAGCGCGCTTCAGAACAAACAGGGCGATTATGTCGTCGCCTACGCGCTGCCATAGGGGGCTGGGGTGGAAAGTCTGGAACAACAAGAGACCGATACAATTCCCGGCAGGGAAGAACCCACCAGCCTGCGCGCCCAGGTGGTCAAGGTGCTGGGTCATGGCATCCTGACGGGCAAGTACAAGCCGGGCATGCGGCTGAACGAAAGCCAGATCGCGCGCGAGCTCAATATCAGCCGCATTCCGGTGCGCGAGGCGCTGTCCCAGCTCCAGGAGCAGGGGCTGGTGCAGAACCGCGAACGTCGCGGCATGTTCGTGACCCATATCGGGCCGCAGGAGGTCGAGCAGATCTTCGCCCTGCGCCTGTTGCTGGAAGGCGAGGCCCTGCGGTTGGCGCGCATCAACATGACGCCCCACATCCTCAAGGAACTGGAAGGCATCATCGCCAGGATGGAGGCTTGGGACGGCAACCTGCTGGAATCCGCCGCCCTGGATCTTCAGTTCCACCGCACTTTGTGGAAGGCCTGCGCCAATCCCTATCTGGAGCGGGCGCTGAATTCGTTGATGGTGACCCTGTTCGCGCACAAGACCCTGGAACATGTCACCCATGACGTGCGCCGCTGGCGCCTGAGCCATCACCGCATCCTGCTGGACGCTGTGCTGGGGACCTCTGGCGAGGACCCTCAGGAGGTGCTGCAGATCCATATCCGCATGGCCCATACCGAGCCGGAGCGCTATTCGGCCCTGCCAAAGAAACCCAGCTAAAAATCAGGCAATCTCGCACTTGCGAAAGCCGTGCTGCGGCCTTGTCGCTAGTATGAATCCCAGCCAACACATAATATACGCACGTCCGCGAGAGCGGGGGGCACGTTCCAAGACCTCCAGCGGGATCACCAATAGGAAGGTTCACATGACCATCAAGACCATTTTGCTGTCCGGCGCCGTGGCGCTGGCCTGCGTCGCCGGCGCGACCGCGCAGACGGCCAAGGACTATGCCCGCTACAGCACCTACACCGCGCCGCGCGCCCAAGGCCAGAACGTCAATGGCATGCATATCTTCCTGTTCGGCGGCCTCAAGAGCCACGGGCCCGGCGCGCATGACTATCCCTATTTCATGGACACCTGGAGCAAGCTTCTCACCGCCCATGGCGCGGTGGTGGACGGCGCCTTCTCCTTCCCCAGCCAGGAACAGCTCGATCATTCCGATGTCGTCATCATCTACAAGGGCGATGCCGGCTATATGACCCCCGAGCAGCGCGCCCGCCTGCAGACCTATGTGAAGCGCGGCGGTGGCCTTGTGACCTTCCACGATTCGCTGTGCGGTCCTGATCCGGCCGACATGGCCACGTTGGTCGGCGCCGGCAAGAAGCATGGCGATGTCAACTACACCTGGACCGCCACGCTCGATTACAATGTGGTCGACAAGGACAATCCCATCGCCCAGGGCATGCCGGCCCAGATCTATGACGAAGCTTTCTACAAGCTGAACTTCGCGCCGGAAGTGCATCCCATCATGACCGTCACCATGCCCGACACGCCCAGTGCGCGGCGCGGCGGCGGCGTCGGCCAGACCATCCCGCAGATGTGGACCTATGAGCATACCCTGCCGGGCGGTGCGCCCGCCCGCGCCTTTGTCTGGATGCAGGGCCATATGGTGGACAGCCTGCAGGACCCCGCCATCCAGAAGGTGCTGCTGCGCGGCATCGCCTGGGCCGGCAAGAAGCCGACCACCGAGCTGACCGATTATGTGCCGCCGCCGCCGCGCGCCTCGCGTCCGGAGCAGTAATCAAGGCAACAAAGGCCACCGCCCGCGGCGGTGGCCGTTCATCTTCCATACAGGCTGCAAGGCCTAGAACGGCGCGAGGAGTGCGTGATGAAGACTTCGGGGAAATTGGTGCTGGGGTCCGCGGCGCTGGCCTTGGCCGCGACGGCGGCGATGGCTGCCGGTACCGACTGGCCGATGGTGGGCCAGGACCAGGGCGCCAACCGTTACGTCACCCTGGGCCAGATCACGCCATCCAATGTGGACAAGCTGAAAAAGGCCTGGAGCTTCCACCTGCGTCCCGCCAACTTGCCCGCAGATGCCCGCCTGCGCATGTCCCAGGATATTCCGCTGGTGATCGGCAATGTCATGTACATCGTTTCGCCCTACAGCCAGGCGATCGCGCTGAACGCCACCACCGGCGAAGTGATCTGGAAATACGACATTCCCGAAAACGACATTCCCTCGTCCCAGGCGCGCGGCGCCGCCTATTGGCCGGGCGCCGACGGCGTGCCGGCCTCGATCATCTTCGGCAGCGTGAGGGGGCGGCTCTATTCCCTGCGCGCCTCGGACGGTAAGCCCAACACCGCCTTCGGCGAGAACGGCATCGTCAACCTCAAGACGCCGGAAGTCATGCAGAATGGCATGAAGGATGGCTACATCCTGCCGTCGCCGCCGGTTGTCTATAAGAACCTGGTGATCACCGGCGCCGGTCCGGGCGAAGGCGCCGGCGGTTCCAACCACGGCGTCGGTCCGGCGGGCGACACCCGCGCCTGGGATGCGGCGACCGGCAAGCTGGTCTGGACCTTCCACACCGTGCCGCGTCCGGGCGAAATGGGCTACGACACCTGGACGCCGGAAGGCGCGAAGAACCGCTCCGGCGTCAATGTCTGGGGTTACATGACGGTCGATGCCAAGCGCGGCATCCTCTACATGCCCTTGGGCGCGCCCAACAACGACCTGGTCGGCACCGACCGTCCCGGCAACAACCTGTTCAGTTCGTCCCTGGTGGCGGTGGATGCCAACAGCGGCAAGTATCTCTGGCACTTCCAGGTCACCCATCACGACATCTGGGACATGGATACCCAGACCGCGCCGATGCTGATCGACGTGAAGAAGGACGGCAGGACCATCCCCGCCGTCATCACGGTCAACAAGAACGCGTTGATGTTCATCCTGGACCGCACCAACGGCAAGCCGATCTTCGGCGTCGAGGAGCGCGCCGTTCCCCAAAGCGAGGTGCCGGGCGAGAAGACCTCTCCCACCCAGCCTTTCCCGGTCAAGCCCGAGCAACTCAGCATGGGCGCGATCACGCAGGAGACGCTCTACAAGGGCGTGCCGGAGCATCAAGCCTTCTGCGAGAAATATGTCGCTGACAACCAGTTCAAGCTGGCTTCGACCTACACGCCGCCGGGCTACGACCACTGGACAGTGGCGCCGCCGGGCACCCAGGGCGGCGTGAATTATTATGGCGGCAGCTTCGATCCCAAGCGGCATCTCTACATCGCCAATGTCAACAACCTGTTCCAGCCGATGCGGGTGGTGAAGAACCCCGACGGCGAATATGTGAACAATGCGCGGCCGGCCATTCGCCGCTTCTGGGACAATGACAAGCATCTGCCCTGCAACCAGACGCCCTGGGGCCAGCTTGTGGCGGTGGATGTGAATACAGGCGATGTCGTCTATCGCAAGACATTGGGCATCACCGAACAATTCCCCGCCGGCCAGCAGGATACCGGCCGTCCCGGCCTGGGTGGAACCACCGTCACCGCCAGCGGCGTGACCTTTGTCGGCGCCACTGACGATCGCCGGTTCCGCGCCTTCGAGACTGCCACCGGCAAGAATCTCTGGACCACGACCTTGAACGCCTCTGCCGAATCCACACCTATCAGTTACCAGGGTTCGGACGGGCGGCAGTTCGTGGCCATCACCGCGACAGGTGGCGGCCTTATTGGCGCCAAACTGGAAGGCGATGAAGTCGTCGCTTTCGCATTGCCGAAGTAAAGGGAGTCAAAACCGTGAAGCTTGTTCTTGCATCCGCACTGGGCCTGTTCGCTTTTGCCGGCCCCGCCCTGGCCGACGATTTCAAGCTGCTGCCCGACGGGCCCGGCCGCGACACAACGGTGCGGGTCTGTGCCCAGTGCCATTCCCCCGAAATCGCCGCCCAGCAGAGCCTGGACGCCCCGGGCTGGAAGGCCCTGGTGGACCAGATGGCGAACAATGGCGCCAACGCCACGGACGCCGAATTCGACACCATTGCCAAGTATTTGGCGGCGTCTTTCCCGCCCAAATAGGGCCCGAAAAAGCCCCTGTCATAAACAGTCCCGCCGCGCTAAAACGCGGCGGGATTTTTTGGTTTTCAGACAGGGAAAAGCACGATGAAATTGCTGCGCTATGGGCCCAAGGGCCAGGAGAAGCCGGGCCTGATGGACGATAGCGGCCAGATCCGCGACCTGTCCGGCATCGTGAAAGACATCGACGGCAAGGTGCTGTCGGACCTGTCGGCGATCCGCGCCGCCAAGATCGACAGCCTGCCGGTAGTGGCCGCCGGCGTTCGCATCGCCGAGCCTGTCGCACGCGTCGGCAAGTTCATTTGCATCGGCCTGAACTATGCGGACCATGCCAAGGAATCCAACATGCCCGAGCCGGCCGAGCCGATCATCTTCATGAAGGCCACCTCCGCCATCATCGGCCCGAATGACGATGTCTATCTGCCGCCCAACGCCAAGAAGGGCGACTGGGAAGTGGAACTGGGCGTCGTGATCGGCAAGGAAGCGCGCTACGTGACCAAGGAAAAGGCGCTGGAGTATGTCGCCGGCGCCGTGGTGGTGAACGACCTGTCGGAGCGCGAATTCCAGCTGGAACGCCTGGGCACCTGGGACAAGGGCAAGGGCTGCGATACCTTCGGCC
>JACCXK010000081.1 GCA_013697055.1 Alphaproteobacteria bacterium | reverse complement strand
GCGCTGCTCAGCGCCGGCCGCGAGGCGCTGGTGGTGTGGGGCCGCGATGGTTCCGGGCCCTTCTCCTATGGCGGCGGTGACGAGTTGCTGCAGTCCTGTCTCAAGGGTTCCGACGCCCTGGCCCTGTCGGGCGCCATCGACGGCCTGTCGGATCGCGGCTCGGCCTTCAGCCTCGCGGTGCACGACAGCCACGGCCGCCTCCTGGTGGCGCGCGGCCGCGCCGTGGGCGGCATGGCGGCGGTGTGGATCGACGAGCCCGCCATCGGCACGGTGGAACAGGGCGCCGATTACCGCGCCATCCTGGATGCCCTGCCCATTCCCATCTGGCTGCGCGACAAGGGTCTGGCGCTGAGCTGGGGCAATCATGCCTTCCTGAAAGGCGCCGGCGCTGCCGACCTGGAATCCGCGCGCCGCGAACAGGTGGCGCTGGACAAGGGTGAGCGCGACCTGGCGGCGGAAGCCCGGGCCCAGAACGCCACCCAGGAATCGCGCCGCTTCTCGGTGGTCGGCGGCCAGCGCCGGGCGCTAAGCTTCACCGAAATTCCCTTGGGCGATGCCGGCGTCATCGGCACGGCGGTGGATGTCACCGAGGTGGCGGCGGCCGAAGCCCGGCTGCAGCAACATGCCGATGCTCATGCCGACACATTGGACAAGCTGCAAACCGCGGTGGCGATCTTCGGCCGGGACCAGAAGCTCGCTTTCTACAACAAAGCCTTCGTCAAGCTGTGGGGCCTCTCCGAAAGCTTCCTGGACAAGCATCCCTCCGATGGAGAAATCCTCGATCGGCTGCGCGATGCCCGCAAGCTGCCGGAGCAGCGCGATTACCAGGCCTGGAAGCGTTCGCGCCTGGCGCTCTACAACGACGGCCAGCGCGAGGGCGAAGAGACCTGGCACATGCCCGGCGGCCAGACCATCCGCGTCGTCACCCAGCCCCATCCGTTCGGCGGGCTGAGCTTTCTTTATGAAGACGTCACCGCCCGCATCGCGCTGGAAAGCGACTACAACACATTGATCAAGGTGCAGTCGGCGACGCTCGATACCTTGAGCGAAGGCGTGGCGGTGTTCGGCCCCGACGGCAAGCTCAAGCTGCACAATGCCGCCTTCGGCCGCATCTGGGAATTGGAGCCCGAGGACCTGGCAGGCGAGCCGCATGTGCGCACCATCGCCGCCCTCTCCCGCGACAAGTTCGGCGACACCGCCATCTGGGACCAGTTGATCCAGGCCATCGTGGTGGGCGCCACGGCGCGCGACCTGGGCGATGTGGAACGTTCCGACCGCTCCATCCTGTCGCTGTCCACTTCGCCTTTGCCCGACGGCGCGACACTCGTCACCTTCAACGACGTCACCGACCGCTTCCGCATCGAGAATGCCTTGCGCGACCGCAACGAAGGGCTGGAAGCCGCCGACCGCTTCAAGTCCGACTTCATCAAGCATGTGTCGTACGAACTGCGCACGCCGCTGAACACCATCCTGGGCTTCTCGGAACATCTGGCGTCGGGCGTGCCCGGCGCGCTGAACGCCCAGCAGGACGAATATGTCCAGGCCATCGTGCAGGGCGGCAATACCCTCAAGAGCCTGGTCAACGACATCCTGGATCTGGCGCTGGTGGAATCCGGCGCCCTGCGGCTGGAGCTGGAGCGTATCGACCTCAACGAACTGATCACCGACATCGCCGCCCATGCCCGCGAATGGGCGACCAAGATGGGCCTGACCCTGACGATCGACGTGCCGTCGGAAGCCGGCCGCTTCCTGGCCGATGCGCGGCGGCTGCGCCAGATCGTGTTCAACCTGTTGTCCAATTCCTTCAAGTTCACGCCGCGCGGCGGCACTATCACTCTTTCGGCCAGGATCGTGGGCGAGGATGTGCAGATCGCGGTGGCCGACAATGGCCCCGGCCTGGCGGCGGACGTAAAGGCCAATGTGTTCGAGCGCTTCTCGGCCAAGAGCCAGGCCGGGACTCGCGCCGGCGCAGGGCTGGGCCTGGCGCTGGTCAACCGCTTCCTGGAACTGCATGACGGCTGGGTGGAAATCGAATCCGGCAATGCCGCCCAGGGCGGCACCCTGGTCCGCTGCCACCTGCCCCGCCGCATTCACGATGGCGAGCCGCATCCCGAACAGAGCCGGGATCGCAAGACGGCGTATCTTTAAGCCGCCATACAGGCCTGCACTTGATGTCATCCCCGGCCGAG
>JACCXK010000105.1 GCA_013697055.1 Alphaproteobacteria bacterium | reverse complement strand
CGGGGTGGCAGGCCATCTTGATGCCGCTCTCCTCGGCCACCGGCACGATGGCCTTGAGGAAATAGGACAGATGCTCCCACATTTTCTCCTCGCCGACATCGGCATATTCGGCCAGCAGGCTTTTCAGCTCATCGACATGATAGCTCTGGTCCCAGCCGGGCAGCGAAATGCCCTTGGCTAGGTCGATCGCATCCACTTCGGCGGTGCTGAAGGTCAGGGTGGTGGAGCCGTCCGGCAATTCCTTGGCGAGGCTGGTGCGGGTCCAGTCGAACACCGGCATGAAATTGTAACAGATGACCTTGATGCCGGCCTTTCCCAGGTTGCGGATGGTCTGCTGGTAATTTGCGATCAGCGTGTCGCGGGCAGGCTTGCCCAGCTTGATGTCCTCGTGCACCGGCACGGATTCGATCACGTCCAGGGCAAAGCCCTGAGCTTCCACCTTGGCCTTCAACGCCAGGATGCTCTCCATCGGCCACACTTCGCCCACCGGCACGTCATAGATGGCCGAGACGATGCCGTGCATGCCGGGGATCTGGCGGATATATTGCAGGCAAACCGGATCGCTGTCGCCAAACCAGCGGAAGGACATTTTCACGGGGACAAGCTCCATAGCTGAACGAGACGGTCTTATAGCCGCCCGCGAGGTCCTACCCATCCACAATTTGTCGTCCCGGGCCAGCCCTTCGCACTGCAACAGAAGGGTTCCCGCCCTTGCCCCGCCCCTTGGGCTGGATGAAACTGCCGCGCCACCAAGGAAGGCAGACCATGCTCCTTTTGCTCCGCCGTAGCGTCCTTTTGGGGTGGTGTTTGATCGCCCTGTGCCTGGCGCCGGCTGGCGCCGAGATGCTGCAATTTCCCGCCCCCGATGGGACCAAGTCCTGGCCCAAGCTGGAAACCATCGACGAGTGGCACCAGGACCTGGAAAGCAGCATGAAGCTGGCGGCCAATGTCATCATTCCCGATGGCGAGGACCCAGCCACCGCCGAGATGAAAATTGAGACCCGCGGCTTCCCCCGAAACGGCCGGAGCCTGGCGGAGTTCATCGCCGCCGATCAGGCTGCCAATCCCGGCATCACGGCGCAAAAGCAGGCAGATATTTATGACAGGGACAAGATCGCTTTCACGGTCGTCACCTTCGCACCTGCAACCGCCGCAAACTGGAAGACTGTGGGGTATGCGGAGGAAGGCGACATATTGCTGGCCTTCACATTGATCGCCCGGTCCAAAACCACTCATGACAAGGGTCTGGTGACCTTCGCCGACGTCATCCACAAATATGCCAAGGACATCCCCTGGTAGCCGGGTGACTTGCTGTCACCGCCCAAATTGATACCTTCCACCGACAACAATCAGGCGCGAGAAACGCCGTAAACAGGGGAATGAAATGACTGACGACAAGAAGCTTGGCATGATGCGCAGGTCGTTCCTGGCCGGCGCCGCAGCGGCGGCAGCCAGCGTTGCGCCTGCCTTTGCGCAGCAGGGCCCGGATGCGCCCTACAATCCCACGCCCAACAAGCGCATCGGCCAGCCGCAGGAGGGCCCCGATACGCCCAAGCTTACCATCTACATGGATGACATGCTGAGCGAAGCGGAAGCAAAACGCATCAAGCAGCTTGGCATCAACTGGATCGACGCCCAGGCGGTGCCGGAGCAGCCCTGGGGCATGGATTACCTGCAGCCGCGGGTGGACAATCTCAAGAAGCTCGACATGCACATCGGCATCATGATGATCCGCTGGTCCTACAAGGGCGGCATGGATCCGGAGATGAACAAGATTGTGCGCGGCCTGCCGGGCAAGGACGAGGAAATCGCCAAGATCAAGCAGACCATCGTCAATATGGGCAAGCTGGGCATTCCCGTGCTGGAATGGAATTTCTACAACCACCGCGCCACCGACGGTTACAAGCAGGTGCCGGGCCGCGGCGGCGCCGGTTATTCGGAATTCCGCTACGACCGGATGAAGGATCTGCCGCCGCTGCCGGCGGACGGCGCCGTCCAGAACTACGAAGATACCTGGAAGAACATGACCTACTTCCTCAAGGAAGTGATTCCGGTGGCGGAGAAGAACAACGTCATCATGTCGGTGCATCCCAACGACCCGCCGCCTCCGATGAGCCGCGGCTCGGCCCAGGTGCTGAACAGCTTCTCGGACTGGAAGCGCCTGACAGAGACGGTGAACTCGCCCTCCAACTGCATGACCTGGGACTGCGGCGTCACCCGCGAACTGGGGGAGGACCCTATCGTGGTGGGCAACTGGCTGGCCAGCCGCAACCGCATCGGCCAGGTGCATTTCCGCAATGTCGTCATGCGCAAGCCTCGCGAAGACTATACCGAAGTCTTCCCCGATGACGGCGACAACGACATGTTCGAGGTGATGAAGCTGTTGGTGCGCAACAAGTACAAGCACACCATCTTCCCCGAGCATCCCCGCAGCCTCGACACCGACAAGCTGCTTCCCAAGGAAGCCCAGACCACCAACTCCGGCTGGGCCTATGACGTCGGACATTGCCGCGCGATGCTGCAGATCGCGCTGCGCCAGTTGCGTGGCATGTAAACCGGCCGCCGTATCGGCAAAAGAAAAGGCCCCGCATCTTGCGATGCGGGGCCTTCTTCTTCGCAGGCGTTACTGCTTGACGATCTGCCCATCCGGCAGGCGCACTTCGCCCCAGCCGCCATTCATCGGATCGTCGCGCTTGAAGGGATGCTTGGCCGCCGCCGCTTCGTCGATCTCCATGCCCCAGCCCGGCTTGTCGTTGGCCCAGAGATAGCCGTTCTTCATTTCCGGCACGCCATGGAAGATATCCCGGGTCGCGTCGTTCATTTCCGAATATTCCTGGATGCCGAAGTTGGTGATGCTGAGGTTCAGGTGCGTCATCGCCATATGGCCGATGGGCGAGACGTCGCCCGGGCCGTGGAAAGCGGTGCGGACATTGAAGATCTCGCCGAACGCCGCGACCTTGCGCGCCGGGGTCAGGCCGCCCATCTGCGAGACATGCATGCGCATATAATCGATCAGCCGGTCCTTGATCAACGGCGTCCATTCATGGGGCGAGTTGAACAGCTCGCCCATCGCCAGCGGCGTGGAGGTCTGGGCGCGGATGTTGGGGAACCACATGATGTCTTCCGGCGACAACGGGTCCTCCAGGAAGAACAGGCGATACTGTTCCAGGTCCTTGCACAACTGCACCGCTTCGCTGGGGGTGTAGCGTTCATGAGCATCGTGCAGCAGCTCGATGTCGGGGCCCAGTTCCTTGCGGGCCGCTTCGAACAGCTTGAGGGCGCGCGTCTTGGCGCCTTCGCGTTCGAACACCGGCGCATTGTGCAGGGAATCGATGCGCTTGCCGCCGCCGCGGCTGCCATAGCCGGCCATGCCGGGCACGCCGACCTGGATGCGAACATGGCGGAAGCCCTGGCCGATATATTTCTTGGCGGCGTCGATGGCTTCGGAAATCTCGCCGCCCGAAGCATGACCATAGGTGTCGATCGCCTCGCGCGCCTTGCCGCCGAGCAATTCAAACACCGGCATACCGGCCATGCGGCCCTTGATGTCCCACAGCGCCTGGTCCACGCCCGACATGCCGTTGTTCAGGACCGGCCCGTTGCGCCAGTAGGACGAGTTGTAAAGCATCTGCCAGGTGTCTTCGATCCGGTCGGCCGGCTTGCCGATCAGGAACGGGCGGATGTATTTCTCGACGGCCGGCTTCACCAGGTCGGCGCGCTGGGTGAAGGTGGCGCAGCCATAGCCGTACAGGCCCGGCTGGTCGGTGGTGATCTTGACCACGGTCAGGCGCACGCCTTGCGGGGCGCATTCGATCACCGACACATCCTTGATCTTCGGCGACGGCATGCCGCGGGCGGCGCGGGCGACCGCGTCCTGCGCCTTGGCATCCTTGGCGGTCACCATTGCCGCGGCAGCGCTGCTCGCCATGGCCGCGCCGAAAAATTTACGTCTATCCATGCTATTTCCCCTTGGATTTTGAAGTCTTTTTCTTTGCCGCGAACCTAAGTGGATGGGGCGGAAACCGCAACTTTTGTGTAGTTTAGAGAATTCAAATTCATGTTGCGGCGCAACAGAAAGATAGATCCATGACCGATGCCTTCGTCCTGCCGCCGCCGCCCCAGCCGTCCGTCGCTGTCGCAGGCGAGACGCGCCGCTTTGCCGTGCGGCGGATTTTCTGTGTCGGACGCAATTATGCCGATCATGCCCGCGAAATGGGCGCCGACCCGACCCGCGAACTGCCCTTCTTTTTCTGCAAGCCGGCGGATGCACTGGTGGCTGACGGCAGCACCATCCCCTACCCGCCCCAGACCCGGGATTTTCAGCATGAGGTCGAGCTGGTGGTGGCCATCGCCAAGGGCGGCAGCAACATCGCGCGTGAGGCGGCGCTTGAGCATGTCTTTGGTTATGGCGTGGGCATCGACTTCACCCGCCGCGACCTGCAGCAGGAAGCCAAGGACAAGAAGCGCCCCTGGGACTGGGGCAAGGGCTTTGACCAGTCCGCGCCCTGCAGCGCGATCCACAAAGCATCCGAAATCGGCCATCCGGCGGAGGGCCGCATTCACCTGGCGGTGAATGGCGAGGGTAGGCAGGACGGCGATCTGAATGAGTTGATCTGGCCGGTGGCCGATGTGATCGCGTTCATTTCCCAGTCGATGGCGCTGGCGCCGGGCGACCTGATCTATACCGGCACGCCTGCCGGTGTCGGTCCTGTCGTGGCCGGCGACGTACTCACATGTGACGTCGCCGGCATCGCCACCTTAAGCATTGCGATCGGCAAGTAGCCGTTACTTGCAGGTGCCGGCCGTGGGAGTGTGGGGCAGCGGCCGGCCTGCGGTCGCGCCGGTCGGTTTGCCATTGTCCACCGCCGCCACGCCGTTGACGAACAGCGCCTGCACGCCTTCCGACAGCACCGCGGGATGGACATAGTCCGCCTTGGGCACGTAGCGGTTCGGATCGAACACCAGCACGTCGGCGAAATTGCCCGCTTTCAGGTAGCCGCGCCTGTCCAGCTTGAAGATGTCCGCTGTCAGCCCGGTGGAATGGCGGATGAAAAACGCCGTGTCGATGACATGCTTCTGCTTCACATAGACGGCGTATTTGGTCTGGAAAGTGGCGTATTCGCGCGGATGGCCGGCGCTGCCGTCGGAACTGGTCACCACCCAGGGCTGCTTCATGAAATTTTCCAGGTCGGCTTCGTTGATGTTGAACGAGATGATCGAAGCATGGCCCCCGGTTTCGCGCAGGATGCGGATGGCGGCATCCACCGGATCCATCTTCCACTCCTTGGCGATGACGGAGAGATATTTGCCGGTAAAGGACCGCGGCGCCGCAGGCGCGACGTTGTCGACGTCGGAAATGGCGGCTGACATGAGAATCGACTGGGCCCCGCCGCGCCGGTCCAGGTTCTGGGCCATCTCGACCTTGATCTTGGCCATCAGCGCCGGATCATCGAAGCGCTTGAGCATGGCCGGCGCGCCGCCGTCAGACGCCCAGCGCGGGACCAGCGCCGCATCCAGCCCGGTGTTGGACGCCAGCCAGGGATAATTGTTGGCGGTGACGTTCTGGCCCGAGGCGCGGGCCTGTTCGATCAGCTTGATGACCTCGCCGGACTTGCCCCACACGTCATGGCCCAGCGCCTTGATATGCGAGAAATGCACCGGGATGCCGCCCTCGCGGCCGATCTGCAGCACCTCCTTGGTCGAGGCGATCAGGCCGATGGAATAGGTCGATTCATCGCGCTGATGGGTGTCATAGATGCCGCCGCGCTTGCCCGCCTCTTTCGCCAAGGCGATCACTTCATCGGTCTTGGCGAAATTCTGCGGCGCGTAAAACAACCCGCCCGACAGGCCAATGGCGCCTTCGCACATGCCTTTGACCACCAGTGCCTGTTCCTTGACCAATTCATCCGGCGTGGGGACGCGGGCCGCGTCTCCGATCACCTGTTTGCGGATATTGCCGAAACCGACATACGACACGACATTGGTGCCGATGCCATCAGCGCTGAACTTGGCGAACTTGGCTTTGAGGTCCGGCGTGCCGTTGCCGTCGACCCCGATGAACACGGTGGAGACGCCCTGCATGGTCCAGGCCGGGTTGGCGCGCTGGGCCTTGTCGGGCGAATCGACAAAGCGGTCGGCATGGGTATGGGCGTCGATCAGTCCGGGCGAGACGATCATGCCCTTGGCATCGATGGTGCGCTTGGCGCGCATCGGCGCCTTGGGGCCGACATAGACGATCTTGTCGCCCGTGATCGCCACATCGCCGGTGAAGGGCTTGGCGGGGGAGCCGTCATAGACCGTGCCGCCGGTGATCAGCACATCGGCCTGGCTCCCCTGGCCAATGGCCGAGCCGCTCAAGGCAAGCGCCGACGACAGCATGAGACCCGCCACCAGGCGCGATTGGATTTGCATGATCATTTCCCCTTTGCATCCCCGCGGAAAGTCTAGGCCGGGCACCGGGGGCGTCAATGCCCGCCGTGGCGCTGGCCTGATATTATTGGTATTTCAGGGGCCAAATCCGTGAATTAGAACAGGGACCACTTATGAAACTCGATACCACCGCCTCCGGCGTCTATTCCATCGCCCCTACCCCATTCCTGGAGGACGGCGCCATCGATTGGACCTCGGTGGACCGCATGACCGACTTCTATTTCGAAGCCGGCTGCAATGGCTTCACCATCCTAGGCGTGCTGGGCGAAGCCTCCAAGATGGACGCCGAGGAAGCGCTGGCCCTGGCGGACCGCGTCATCAAGCGCGCAAATGGCAAGCCCATCATCGTGGGCGTGTCGGCGCCGGGTTTTGCCGCCATGCGCGCCTTGTCGCGCAAGGTGATGGATATGGGCGCGGCCGCGGTGATGATCGCGCCCGGCGCGGACCTCAAGACCGACGACCAGATCACCGGCTATTTCCGCAATGCCGTTGAAGCTGTCGGCAGCGATGTGCCGTGGGTGCTGCAGGACTATCCGCACTCCACCGGCGTGGTGATGTCCAACGGCGTGGTGAAGAAGGTGGTGACGGAAAATCCGTCGCTGGCCATCCTCAAGCATGAGGACTGGCCGGGACTGGACAAGATCACTACCCTGCGCGGCTGGGAAAAAGATGGCTCGATGCGCAAGATCTCCATCCTGATAGGCAACAACGGGTTGTTCTTCGATTTCGAGCTGGACCGGGGCGTGGACGGCGCCAATACCGGCTATGCCTTCCCCGACATGCTGGTGGAAATGGTGAAGCTGAACAGGTGCGGCAAGCGCGACGAAGCGCATGACCTGTTCGACGCCCACCTGCCGCTGCTGCGGTATGACCACCAGCCCGGCGTGGGTCTGGCGGTGCGCAAATATGTGCTGCAGAAGCGCGGCATCCTCAGCACCGCGGCGATGAGGAAGCCTGCCCCGGCCTTCTCGGCCGAAACCCGCGGCGAAGTGGATTACCTGATGGCGCGGCTGGCCAGGCATGATGCGCGCGCCAAGGTCTGACCGGCGCTAGTGGATGCGGTGGACCTTGTACATCCGCTGCTGGCCTTCCACCGTCATGGTATAGGTGGCCATCGCAGCGGGCGCGATGTTGACCAGCGTGCTGGGCCCGCCTTGGCCCCAATGGGCAGGATGATGCACCTCGTCTTCGTCATTCTGTTTCCAGACTTGCCCATCAGCCAGGGTCAAGGTGAAGGCGCCCCTGCGGTCCAGGACGAAGGACTGCATCGGTACCTTGCGCACGATCGGCTTGATGTCGTTGAACATGCCGTTGAGCAATCCATCCCTGCGGCGCGGCATCGGCGGCGGACCGGAGGGCGCAGGCGCGGCCGACGCCACCATGGCGCGCGGCGGCGGCACATAATCCAGCGGCGGCGCGGGGTGGGGCGCGATCTGTTTTCCAAGGGCGAGGCCCAAAACGCCGCGCATCGACGCGGCGGCGGCGTAATAGCAATCCAGCCAGGGACGGTCGCCGGCGACGCGATTGCAGCCGGCGGCGCCGGTCATCACAT
>JACCXK010000077.1 GCA_013697055.1 Alphaproteobacteria bacterium | reverse complement strand
CCCAGATGGGCCCCAGCGGTGTGGTGATGCAGCGCGTGCCGGTGGATCCGCTGGCCGGGCCCGTGATGGGCCCCGCTATCGCCGCCGCCAAGCCGCCGCGTCCGCTTGCGCCCAGCAAGGTAGCCACCAAGACCAACGACAAGCCCGCACAGACCAAAGGCAACGCCTTGGACACCAGTACCGCCCGCTCGGAAAGCCCCAAGCCCGCGCCCGCAACCGCTACCGCGCCTGGCGTGAAGACAGCCGCATCCCAGGCGGAAGACTTGCAGGCCCGCGCCGAAACCCTGGCCAAGCAGCTCACCAACAAGCCTGCGGCCATTGCCGCCGTGAAGGCGGAAGCCAGCAAGGAACCAGTCAAGACCGAAGCCAATGGCGCGCCGCGTGTCCTGCCCTCGCCGGTCAAGGCGGCTGATGCCAAGCCCATGCCGCCCGCAGTGGCTCCCGCCTCCCATGTCGCGCCGCCCGCGCCGGTGAAGGCCGCCGAAGCCAAGCCCGCTGCTCCTGCTGCGCCGCATGTGCTGCCGGAAAAAACCGCTGCGGCGCCCGGCCCGGCCCAAGCTCAGACAAAGACTGCCGCTGCGCCCGCACCCAAGGTTCTGCCGCCGGCGCCGGCGAAGACCGCCACCGCCAAAGCGAAGGATTCCGTCCCGGCGCTGCGCGTCAGTTCCAGCGCCTACTAGACAAGCGTCCAAATCAAAAACCAAAAGGCGCGGATCACTCCGCGCCTTTTTTCTTTCCAGCGCCGCCTGCGCGAGGATTTTTGGCCGGTTCATAGCGACAGCGCATGAAAGCAGGAGCGCGGAGCGAAGTGGACACTTGAGTCCATGAGCGGTTCGTAGCGACAACGTACGAACGCGACGCACCCAGCGGTCAAAAAGACCGCGCAGGTCAGTGCATCGCAGCGCGAATATCGATAATCGCCGGCCCGAGAATGACGATGAACAGGCAGGGCAGGAAAAAGATGATCATCGGCACGGTCAGCTTGGCGGGCAAGGAAGCGGCCTTGCGTTCGGCTTCCTGCATGCGCATTTCGCGGTTTTCCGTGGCGGTGACGCGCAGCGCCTGGCCCAGGGGCGTACCGTACTTCTCGGCCTGGTTGAGGGCCATGGCCACCGACTTGACGCCGGGATGGCCACAGCGCTTGGCCAGGTTGTCAAACGCGACGCGGCGGTCGGGCAGATAGGACAGTTCGGCAGTGGTCAGCGCCAGTTCCTCGGCCAATTCGGCCGACTGGCTGCCGATCTCGGCGGCGACGCGGGTGAAGGCGGATTCGATGGACATGCCCGATTCCACGCAGATCAGCATCAAGTCCAGCGCATCGGGAAAGGCGCGCATGATGGACTTCTGGCGGCGCTGGATCATGTTGCCCACGAACAGGTCGGGGACATAAAAGCCGATCAACGCGCCGACAAAGGCGGCGCCTATCTTGGTCATGGCCGACCATTCCATATGCAGGACCACGAACAGGTAGAACAGCACGACGCCAAAAAGCACCGGCGGCATCACGAAACGGAAGAACATGAAGGTGATCAGCGGCGCCTGGCCGCGGTAACCCGCGCTGGCCAGCTTGTCTCTGGAGTTCTCGCTTTCCAGGATATCGCCCAGCTTGAAGCGGTCCAGCGTGGCCTTCATGTAGGAGGTCGGCTCGATGCGCAGGGCGCCGCGCTTGGCGTTCAAGGCAGCATGATGCTTGGCGCGCAGTTCCTCGCGGCGGCGGGCCACGGTTTTCAGCCGGTCGTCCAGCCCGTCGGTTTCCAGCAGCGGGATGCCCAAGGTCACCACCGTGGCGAAGGCGAAGATGCCGACAAAAAACGTGATGAGGAAGCTCTTGTCGAACAGGAGGGTCATGAGCGTGTCCATCTGTTCCTCCTCAATGCTTGAAGTTGATCATCTTGCGCATCACCGTGATGCCCGCCGCCATCCAGATCACGCAGGCCGCCAGCATCAGGTTGCCCGCCTTTTCGGTGAACAGTTTCATGATGTAGCCGGGGGTGGTGATATAGACCATGCTCATCACCGCCGGCGGCAGCGAGCCGATGATGCCGGCGCTGGCCTTGGCTTCCGACGACATCGCCTTGATCTTCCCCTCCAGCCGCTTGCGGTCACGCAACACGGCAGCCAGATTGCCCAGCGCCTCGGACAGGTTGCCGCCCGACTTGCCCTGAATGGTCATCACGATGGCGAAAAAGCCCACTTCCGGCGTGGGCATGGATTCCATCATGCGCTTCAGCGCCTGTTCCATGGTGACGCCGACCTTGGTCGATTCCACCAGATTGTTGAATTCGGTGCCGACCGGATCGGGGGACTCGCGCGCCACGATCCGCAGCGCCTCGTTGGTGGGAAGGCCCGATTTCACCGAACGCACGATGACGTCGATGGCAGGGGCGAAATTCGCAGTGAACTTCTTTTTGCGGCGATTGGTGAGGAAACCCAGCACCCAGCGCGGCAATCCAAGCCCCACCACGAATACCGCCATGGCGATGATCAGCGGCTTCTGGTGGGTGAGGATGGCGACGCTGGCAGCCAGGGCCGCCGTAATGCCGCAGATTATCCAGAAGCTGCGCGGGGACGTCTTGGGAAAGCCCGCCTGCTCCAGGCGGCGGCGCAAGGTGGGCTTTTCCTTCTTGGCGGCGCGGTTCTTTTCCACGTCCTTCAACATCGCCGCGACATTCTTGCGCTTGGCGGCGTTGTCCTGCTGGGGCGTCAGAGTCCGGCCGCGGGCGCTGCCCGCCGGCTTGGCCACCGCCGCAACGCGCTTCTGGGCCTTTTCGTCGCCGCCGGTGAACGCGAACGCCACGCCCCCGAGCGTGAGCGCAAACAGGATGCCCACCAGAAAAATCATTGGTTGACCTTGTCGAGAGCGTCGGCCAATTCTTTTTCCAGATTGTAGTAGCGGGCGCGTTCCCAGAAATTGGGGCGCACGATGCCGGTGCCCATATGCTTGCCCTTGAGGCGGCCGGTCTCGTCCTCGCCCAGCACCTCGTACGTGACAAGATCCTGGGTGATCACGACTTCGCCTTCGGTGCCGATCACTTCGGTAATCTTGGTGATGCGGCGCGAGCCGTCGCGCATGCGCTCGGCCTGGATGATAATGTCGATCGAACCCACGATCATTTCGCGGATGGTCTTCATCGGCAGCGAGAAGCCGCCCATGGTAATCATGGATTCCAGGCGGCCCATGGCTTCACGCGGGCTGTTGGCATGGAGCGTGCCCATGGAGCCGTCATGGCCGGTGTTCATGGCTTGCAGAAGATCGAACGCCTCGGGTCCGCGCACTTCGCCCACGATGATGCGTTCAGGGCGCATACGCAGGCAGTTGCGGACCAGGTCGCGCATCGAAATCGTGCCCTGGCCTTCCAGGTTGGGCGGGCGGGTTTCCAGGCGCACCACATGGGGCTGTTGCAACTGCAGTTCCGCGGCGTCTTCGCAGGTGATGACGCGCTCTTCGGTATCAATATAGGCGGTCATGCAGTTCAGCAGCGTGGTCTTGCCCGAACCGGTACCGCCGGAGATCAGGATGTTGCAGCGGCAGCGGCCGATCACCTGCAAGACACGGGCGGCGTCCGGGCTGATCGAGCCGAACTTGACCAGGTCGTCCAGGGTCAGCTTGTCTTTCTTGAACTTACGAATGGTCAGGGTGGGACCATCCAGCGACAGAGGCGGGCCGATGACGTTGACGCGGGAGCCGTCCAGCAGGCGCGCGTCGCAGATGGGCGAGGATTCATCGACGCGGCGGCCGACCTGGGAGACGATGCGCTGGCAGATATTCATCAGCTGGGCATTGTCGCGGAAACGGATATTGGTGAGCTGCACCTTGCCGGCGACTTCGATGAAGACCCGGTTGGCGCCATTGACCATGATGTCGGCGATGTCGTCGCGGGCCAGGAGCGGCTCCAGCGGACCATAGCCCAGAACGTCGTTGCAGATGTCCTGCAGCAGATGTTCCTGCTCGGCGATGGACATCACCACCGCCTTGATCGAGATGATCTCGTTGACGATGTCGCGGATTTCCTCGCGCGCCGAATCCGGATCCAGCTGCGCCAGTTGCGCCAGGTCGATGGTGTCGATCAGGGCGTTAAAGATGGTGGACTTGATCTGGTAATAGTCTTCCGAACGGCTGTCGGTCATCACCCGCGCGGCCTGCTTGGCCG
>JACCXK010000076.1 GCA_013697055.1 Alphaproteobacteria bacterium | reverse complement strand
GGGCCAAGCCCGACGACTTTACCAAGTTCGGCAAACAGCTCCAGGCCGATGCCGCCAAGCTCAACCAGATCGCACAGGCCAAGGACGAAGCCGGCCTCAAAGCCCAGGTCCAGACCATCGGCAAAACATGCAAAAGCTGCCACGACACCTACAGATCCCCAGACTATGAAAAAGATAACGAGGAATAGAATTGTACGGGCATGGGCTATCGGTTCTATTTGAACCAAGAACGAGAACAGGGCGGGAAAAGATGAAACGCATTATCGGAATTACGTTTGGCGCCGCCGCATTCTGCGCCCTTGCGGGCAGCAGCTTTGCCGCCGATCCGCCCGGCGCCCAGGCCTCTGCCACACCGGCGCAGCCTGCGCCGGCTGCCGATGCGCCGATGGTTCCGCCGGCCAAGCCGGGTGTGTTCACCGCGACGAAGAAGGGCGCCACCGGCTATCACCTGGTGGTTGCCGGCCACAAATTCACCAGCCGCGACGATATCGAAAAGTACCTGGCCTGGCGCGCCGCCGACCTGACCATGGCCGACAAGGGCACCTGGTTCACCTTCACCCAGGCGCGCACCAAGGCCGACACCGTGCCGCCGCCCAAGCGCGATCCCGCCGCGCCGCGCCACAGTTTCCAGATGGCGAATTTCCAGCCGGTGTGGCGCTACAAGACCAAGGGCGCCGCCGACTGGAAAAGCTGGAGCCCCTATGCGGGCACCGCTTTCTTTGCCGATGGCGTCAAGGCCGAGGACATCACCGATTTCGAAGCCAGCGCCGACATTGTGGTCCGCAAGGGCGTGATGGATGACGCCGATCCGCTGGGTTACGAGGCCGGCGCGGTATCCGACTTGCTGATCAACCAGGTTTCGCCGCCGGTTTAAGGAGTGACCATGTTCAATCGCCGCGCCTTCACACAGCTTCTTGCCGCCTTCGGCTTTTCGGCCGTCACGCCGGCCTTCGCCCAGGCCAAGACGGTCGATGTCTCCATGGCCCAGTCGCCCAAGATGCGTTTCATTCCCGAGACGGTGACCATCAGGAGCGGCGACACGGTCAAGTGGACCAATCCGCACAACATCAGCCACACGGTGACCTTCGACCCGTCCAAGGCCGCCACGGCCGCCAACGCGGCCCTGCCCGCCGGGGTGGCGCCCTTCGACTCGGGTGCGATCGAGGAAGAAGGCACCTTCAGCCACACTTTCACGGAAAAAGGGACGTACAAATACGTCTGCGCCTATCACGAAGCCATGGGAATGGTCGGCACCGTTGTGGTATCCTGACCGCAGCGCCGGCTCCAGGAGGAGATCGTCATGATCCTGCAAAAGCGTCTTATGATTTGCGCCTCTGCCGTCGGCTTGATGGCCGGCACGGCGATGCCCGCCTCCGCCGCCCCCTGGGTGCGCGGCTATGTCGTGGGCCAGTATGAATATGCCTTCCGCTATGGCGGCCGCGCCGATTACGCGCGCGGCGCCGAGATCGAGCCGGGGGTGGATTGCCCGCACGGCGCGTCCACCCATTTCGCCAATGATGCGAATACCAAGATCGCGGTGCAGCGGCAGAAATTCCGCAGCCAGCAGGAGATCGACTGGATCGCCAAGCCGCCGGGCCTGGACGATGTTCGCGCCCCGGTGCTGACGCGCTTCCATATCTGGAACCGCGCCGTCGCCTATCGCGGCTACAAGCGCGGCATTGAGACCTATGTGAACCCCTGGGCGGCGGAAGATCCCGGCCAGCCGCAGGTCACCAGCCGCATCGGCGATGGCTTCAATCTGGACGGCAAGGTCAAGCCGGCCGACTTTGTCAGTCCCGATGGTGAAAAAGGCATCGACAACAATCTGTACCGGGCCTGGGGCTGTGATGCACCCTGGCGCGGCAACGGCAATGCCACCCTCGATCTGCGCGCCAACGACAAGATGCAGGACGGCCTCTACACCATGGTCGTCCGCGTGTCGGGCAACAAGGACCCGATGAATGACGATGAGGCGACCCTGGAGATCGGCTATTCGCCCGACAAGCTGGTGAAGGATGCGCGCGGCGGTATCTCGGTGGATTATTCCTACCGCATCCTGCACACGTCCCAGTACACCAAGCTGAAGGCCAAGATCAAAAACGGCGTGGTCGAGACCGAGCAGGTCGAGCACCTGCATTCTCCGCGCATCGCCTGGTTCTATGACCAGACCGGCGACACGAACTTCTCCAAGGGCAAGGTGCGGCTGAACATGTCGCCGGATGGTCTTGCCGCCACCGGCCTGCTGGCCGGCTATCGCGACTGGCGCGAGCTTTACACCGAGAACACCTTCGCCCAGGACGGCGGCCAGCAGGGCATCCGCGAGCATGAGGATCATGTCTCGCTCTATTTCGCCCTGCGCCGCAATGCCGACGGCATGTATAATCCCAAGACCGGGAAGAATGACGGCATCTCGTCGGTCTATCGCATCAAGCTGGCTTCGGCCTATGTGGTCGATCCCGAGAACCTCGCCATGGAAGTCCCCAAGCTGGCGCTGGATGAAGAGCGCATGCAGGCGTTCCTGGCGATCAAGGCCAACACCATCAAGGGCGCCGAAACTCGCGTGCCGCAGCCGGTGCCGCCGGGAACCACGGAAGCCGCTGTCGGCTCGTTCGAGCACGACATTGCCGACCTGCCCAGCAAGGACTTCTTCATCAAGACCTTGGAACGTCCGCATTACGCCAATGAGGACAAGGACGGCATTCCGCCCTGGATGCGCCGCCGCCGCGGCACCGTGGCGCCGCCCCCGGCCGCCCCGCCCGCGGCCCAGCCGGCCAAGCCGCAAAACCAGGTCAGCAACGAAAAACCGACGGAAGTGGCGGCCGCGGAAACGAAATGACGCGCCGGCCGGTGACATTGCCGGCCGTTGCCGTCATGGCGCTCTGCATGGGCACGCCCGCGCTGGCGGCCTTCAACGAAGCCTTGTCCTACCCGTCCGAAGTCGCTTTGTCACAGGAAGGTGACCAAGGCTTTGTCTTCCGGCGCTTTCCGTCCAGCCAGCGGCTTTATACCTACGACCTGGACAAGCCCGATCGTTCCCTTTGCAACGAAGGCTGCATGGGCGCCCGCCCGCCGGTCTATGCCCCGGCCTCCGCCAAGCCGATGGGCGAATGGACCACGGTGAAGCGCGACGATGGCCGCCTGCAATGGGCCTATCGCGGCCATCTGGTTTACACCTTCTTCCATGACGGCCCCAAAGACCCGCATGGCGATGGCGAAGGCGGCGTGTGGCACCTTGTGCCGTATGAGAAGTAGGAGGCCGTGGTGACACAAGATGCACCGGCCAATCCCAAGGTCCTGTTGATCGATGACGATGCGGCGCTGACCGCGATGCTGACCGAATTCCTGCGCGGCGAGGGGTTCGAGACCACTGCCGCCTTCAACGGCACCGATGGCGCGATTGCCGCGCTGGACCCGGACCTGGACGCCGTCATCCTGGACGTGATGATGCCCGATATCAGCGGCATCGAAACCCTGCAGCGCATAAGGTCCAGCAGCGCCGTGCCAGTGATCATGCTCACCGCCAAGGGCGCCGAGGATGAGCGCGTCGCCGGGCTGGAAATGGGCGCCGACGATTATATCGCCAAGCCCTATTATGCCCGCGAGCTGCTGGCGCGGCTCAAGGCGGTGCTGCGCCGCAAGCCCACATCGCAACCCGCGCAGCATTTCACGGCGGGCAAGCTGCGGCTGGTGCCGGCCAATCGCCAGGTCAGCTTCGACGGCCAGCCCTTCGAGGTCACCACCTGCGAGTTCGACCTGCTGGAAGCCTTGTTGCGCAACAAGGATGCGGTGGCGACCAAGGACGAGCTGTCGCTCAGCGTGCTGGGCCGCAAGCGCGAACCCTATGACCGCAGCATCGATGTGCATGTCAGCAACCTGCGCAAGAAGCTGCTGACCGCGTCCAGCAAGGCGATCGAGATCGAAACGGTACGCGCCGTGGGCTACCGGCTCAAGGTGACGCGATGAGGCGGCCGCTCTTCCTCAAGCTGTTTCTCAGCGTCTGCGTCAGCTTCATCGTGGTGTCCTATTTCGTCTGGCTGGCGGACGCGCTGCTGAGCCAGAGCCCCAGCCGCTCGACCTCGGCCCAGGCTGAAACGGCGCTGGCCGGCGCCAGGACGGTCATCGGCGTCGGCGGCGAAGCGGTCTTTGAGAAAGAATTCAAGACCTGGCCCGCGACCGCGCGAGAATATCTGACGGTGCGTCCCATCCCGGCAGGCACCGAGCCGCCGCACGATCCCGTCCATGGCGTCTATTCGACCGTTGCGGTGGACCCCAAGGGACAGCGCTATGCCGTCACCTATCATGTGACGCGTTTCAACGGCTATGTGTCGCCGCCCCTGCCGCTCGATCTGGGTCCGCACACATTCTACAGCGGCTTGATCGGCGTCTTCATCTTCAGCGCCTTGCTGACCCTGTTCATCATCGTTCCCATCCGCCGCATCCGCGCCGCTTTTGGGCGGCTGGCGGCGGGAGACCTGAAAGTCCGGCTGGGCGATGCCTGGCTCAGGCGCCACGACGAGATCACCGACCTCGCCACCGACTTCAACCGCATGGCGTCTCGCCTGGAAGAACTGGTGGCCTCGCGCGACCGGCTGCTGGCCGATATTTCGCACGAGTTGCGTTCGCCGCTGGCCCGGCTGCATCTGGCCATCGCGCTGGCCCGCCAGTCGCCGGAAAAAGAAGCCCAGTCGCTGGAGCGGATCGGCAAGGAAGCCGACAAGCTCGAAGAAATGGTCGGCGAGCTTCTTACCTTGTCCAAGATCGAAAGCGGCGCCGCCACCTCCGACGAGTATTTCTTCGTCTCGGAAGTCTCCCGCATGGTCGCCGACGATGCCCGCTTCGAGGCGCAGGGAAAGGGCGTGGACATCCAGTTCGTTGCCAACCCGGAACCCGGTCATGAAGCGTTGATCGTGGGCAGCGGCAAGCTGGTCAACCGCGCCATCGAGAATATCGTGCGCAACGCGCTGCGCTTCTCGCGTCGCGGTGAAACCATCACCCTGGAGATGGAATCGAACCAGGCCGGCACCACGCTTTATATTCGTGACCAGGGCCCCGGCGCCAAACCGGAGCAGCTCACATCGCTGTTCGATCCCTTCTACCGGGGCGATCCTTCCAGCGGGCATGGCTATGGCCTGGGCCTGGCCATCGCCAAGCGTGCCGTGCTGGCGCATGGCGGCACCATCACCGCCGTCAACGGCGCCGAAGAAGGATTGAGCATCACGATCTGGCTGCCGGCGGCGCCGGATTCTCCGGACGGCGGCGACGCCATCCGCTCGGCCTGGGATCGCAGCGTCTCGCCCCAGCCGGTCCAGGCGGGATGACCTGGCTCGTCAAGGTCGCGCTGGAGCGGCCCTATACCTTCATTGTCATGGCCCTGATGATCCTCGTCTTCGGGCCGCTGGCGGCGGTGCGCACGCCAACCGATATCTTCCCCGAAATCGGCATCCCGGTGCTGGGCGTGGCCTTCAGCTATACCGGCCTGTCGCCCGACGACATGGGCGCGCGGGTGATGGCCAACTACGAGCGCCAGCTTTCCACCGGCGTCAACGATGTCGAGCATGTCGAAAGCCTGTCGATCCAGGGATTGGGCATCGCCAAGATCTATTTCCAGCCCGACGTGGACATCCGCATGGCGACCGCCGAGGTGACGGCGCTGTCCCAGCAGGCCATCCGCCAGATGCCGGCCGGCATGCAGCCGCCCAACATCATCAACTACAGCGCCTCCACCGTGCCGGTGATCCAGCTGGCCTATTCCTCCAAGACCATGTCCGAGCAGCAGGTGGCGGACCAGTCGCAGAACTTCGCCCGCCCGCGCCTGGCCACCGTGCGCGGCGCGCGCACCACCGCGCCCAATGGCGGCAAGACCCGCTCGGTGCAGATCGACCTCGACCCCCAGGCGATGCAGGCCCGCGGCCTGTCGGCGTCGGACGTGCAGAACGCCTTCGCCAACCAGAACCAGCTGACCCCGGCCGGCAACATCAAGATCGGCACCTTCCAGTATGTCGTGCAGCTCAACAATGCCGCCGACAGCATCGAGGCGATCAACGACATGCCGGTCAAGACGGTGGGCGGCGGCACCGTCCATCTGCGCGATGTCGGCCATGTGCGCGACGGCAGCAATGTGCAGAACAACATCGTGCATGTGGACGGCGCGCGCGCCGTGCTTTCCACCGTGCTCAAGAACGGCAAGGCCTCGACCATCGATGTGGTCGAGGGCATCAAGAACATGCTGCCGGCGCTCCGGGCCCAGATGCCGGACGAGCTCAAGGTCAATGTGCTGACCGACCAGTCGATTTTCGTAAAGGCGGCGATCAGCGGGGTGGTGCGCGAAGGCCTTATCGCGGCGGCCCTGACCAGCCTGATGATCCTGTTCTTCCTGGGAAGCTGGCGTTCCACCATCATCATCGCCACCTCCATCCCGCTGGCGGTCTTGTGCGCGTTGATGGCGCTTTGGGCGACCGGTCAGACGCTCAACATCATGACATTGGGCGGGCTGGCGCTGGCGGTGGGCATATTGGTGGACGACGCCACGGTGACCATCGAGAACATCAACTGGCATCTGGAGCATGGCAAGGCCGTGCGCCCGGCCATCATGGACGGCGCCATGCAGATCGCGCAGCCGGCTTTTGTCTCCTTGCTGTGTATCTGCGTCGCCTTTGTGCCGATGTTCGCGCTGGAAGGCGTTGCGGGCTTTTTGTTCATGCCCATGGCGCTGGCGGTGGTGTTTGCGATGATCGCGTCCTTCATCCTGTCGCGCACCCTGGTGCCGACCCTGTCGCTGTATCTGCTCAAGCCCCATGCCGAGGAACATGCCGCCCTGGGCAACAACGCGTTCGCGCGGCTGCAGAAGCGTTTCGAGACCGTCTTTGCCGATACCCGCGAGAGCTATCGCAATCTTCTGGCGCTGGCCATGACGCGGCGGCGGCCCTTTGTGTTCGGCTTTCTCTGCGCGGTGGCGGTGTCGATGCTGCTGGTGCCTTTTCTGGGCGAGGACTTCTTCCCCTCGGTGGATTCCGGCCAGATCACCTTGCATGCCCGCACCCAGGCGGGCACCCGCATCGAAGACACCACCCAGATCGTGGCCCAGATCGAGCGGGAGGTGCGCCGGGTCATTCCCGCCGGCGAACTGACCACCATCGTGGACAATATCGGCCTCAACCAGAGCCCCGTGAACCTGATCTATTCCAACTCCGGCACCACCGGCCTGCAAGACGCCGATATCTTCATCACCTTGAATGACGGTCACCGTCCCACCCCCGGCTATGTCCGCACCTTGCGCGAGCGGTTGCCGCGCCTGTTTCCGGCGGTCACCTTTTCCTTCCCGCCGCCCGACATCACCAGCCAGATTTTGAACTTCGGCGCGCCGGCGCCGCTGGACGTGCAGGTCAGCGGCACCAAGCGCGAAGAGACCGAAGCCTTCGCCCTGCGCATCCTGCGCCAGATCCGTACCATTCCCGGCCTGGTGGATGCGCGCATGCACCAGTCCAGCAGCCAGCCCAAGCTCAAGGTGGATGCCGACCGCGATCGCATGGCGCAGTTGGGCCTGACCGAGCGCGATGTCACCAATGCACTGGGCACCGCCCTGGCAGGCACTTCGCAATCGGCGCCGAATTTCTTCCTGAATCCCAAGAACAACGTTTCCTACCAGATGCAGGCCCAGACCCCGGAATACCGGATGGACTCGCTGGAAGCGTTGCAGAACCTGACGATCACGCCGGCGGGCGGCGGCGCGCCGCAGGTGCTGGGCGGCATTGCCCGCATCAGCCGCACCCAGGGCTCGGCCGTGGTGACGCATTACAATATCCAGCCCACCGTGGACCTGTTCGCCACCACGCAAGACCGCGACCTGGGCGCGGTGGCGGCGGATGTGCAGAAGGTGATCGACGCCAACAAGAAGTATCTGCCCCGCGCCTCCACCGTTACTCTGCGCGGTCAGGTGCAGACCATGGAAACGTCCTTCTCCGGCCTGTTCTATGGACTGCTGGGGGCAGTGGTGCTGATCTATCTGCTGATCGTGGTAAACTTCCAGTCCTGGACCGATCCGTTCGTCATCATCACTGCCTTGCCTGCGGCTTTGGCCGGCATTGTCTGGATGCTGTTCACCACCGGCACCACCTTGTCGGTGCCCGCTCTGACCGGCGCGATCATGTGCATGGGCGTCGCCACGGCCAACTCCATCCTGGTGATCGCCTTTGCGCGCGAGCGCCTCGCCCATCACGGCGATGCTGTGCTCGCGGCGGTGGAAGCGGGCTTCACCCGTTTCCGCCCCGTCTGCATGACGGCCCTGGCCATGATCATCGGCATGACGCCCATGGCGCTTGGCCTGGGGCAGGGCGGGGAACAGAACGCCCCCCTGGGCCGCGCCGTGATCGGCGGCCTCATCTTCGCCACGGCCGCGACCTTGTTGTTCGTGCCGGTGGTGTTCAGCATCATTCATGGCCGGCGAGCGGCGAAAAAGGCCACCGCTCATGCCGCCCAGACCGGAGACGTCTATGCCTGATAAGAATCCCGATATGGGTCCCGGCGAACCGGATCCGCTCCTGCAGCACAGCGCGCCTCCCGGCCTGAAGCGCTGGGGCAAGCTTGCGGTGATCGCGGCTGTGCTGATCTCCGTTCTGGGAATCGGCTGGCGGATGTGGAAGAGCCACAACACCGCGGAATGGACCGACGCCCAGGCGATACCCACCGTGCAGGTCATCAAGCTCAAAAGCACCAAGGCCGGCAGCACCCTGAGCCTGCCGGGCGACGTGCAGGCCTTCACCAGCGCCCCGATCTACGCCCAGATCAGCGGCTATGTGAAGAAATGGTATGTCGACATCGGCGCGCCCGTTAAAAAAGGTCAGCTTTTGGCTGAATTGGATACACCGGGCATGACGGGCGAGGCGGCGCAAGGCCGCGCCAATCTGGTCAATGCCCAGGCGGCCCAAAAATTGTCCGAGGCTACGGCCCGGCGCTATGACGCCCTGTTCGCGCAAGGCGCTGTCGCCCGCCAGTCCAAGGACGAGAAAGATGCCGACCTGGCCGCCAAGAACGCGGTGGTGGCTGCCGCGCGCGCCGGGCTTTACAGCGTTTCAAGCCAGGAAAATTTCCGCCGCCTGGTGGCGCCGTTTGACGGCGTGGTGACCAGCCGTGCGGTGGATGTCGGCGCGCTGGTGACAGTGGGCACGCCTGCCTCGACACCGCTATTCACCGTCTCGGACCTGACCAAGCTGCGAGTCTATGTGCGGGTACCGCAGAATTATGCGTCTTATATCCGCCCCGGCATGGAGGTGACCTTCTCGGTGCCCCAGCATCCGGGCAAGGTGTTCCACTCCGTCCTGGTGGCCAGCGCCGGCGCCGTGGCCAGCGCGACCGGAACCGTGCTGGTGCAATTCGGGTTGGACAACACCGACAATGCGCTGCAGCCGGGCGCTTATGCCGAAGTGAAATTCCCGTTGCCGGCCGGGGCCAACGGCATCCGCGTGCCGGCCACCGCCTTGATGTTCCGCG
Source organism: Alphaproteobacteria bacterium (assembly GCA_013697055.1). Lineage (GTDB taxonomy): Bacteria > Pseudomonadota > Alphaproteobacteria > Micropepsales > Micropepsaceae > Rhizomicrobium. The sequence goes on along the minus strand of JACCXK010000076.1, from coordinate 32,772 downwards.
ACGAAGGCATGCAGGTCGCGACGGTGGACGCCACCAACCACGTCAAGCTCAAGACCGTGATCATCTCCCGCGACATGGGGGCGTCGGTGGACGTGGGCGGCGGCATCAGCCCCAAAGACCGCATCATCGACAATCCCGCTGATGCTTTGCGGGATGGCGATGAAGTGAAAATAGGCAACAAATAGGCCCATTTCCCAGTCGGGCAAAACCCGGCTAGGCTTGCCATCTAGCAGCCGGATCGCCCTCAACGGTCCAACAAGGGCGGGCAGGGATGGCGGAAGTTTTGAAGATCGGCAATCGCCGCTGGGGCATCGGTGTGCTCCTGGCCGTCGGTGTGCTGGTCAATTACCTGGACCGGATCAGTATTTCCGTGGCCGCGCCCCAGCTGCAGAAAGAGCTCAACCTTTCCAACGAACAGATCGGCCTGCTGCTCAGCGCCTTCTTCTGGTCCTATTCCTTGGCGCAACTGCCCAGCGGCATGCTGCTGGATCGTTTCGGTGTCACGCGGGTGGGCCGGGTCGGCGCATTCTTGTGGACCCTGGCCTCCACCCTCACGGCGCTGTCGACCGGCTATCTGGGGATCTTCGTCGCCCGCATGCTCTTGGGCGTGGCCGAGGCGCCGGGCATGATCAGTTGCCAGAAAGCCACCGGCTACTGGTTTCCCCGCCATGAGCGCAGCCGTTCCACGGCGGTGTTCGATTCCGCCGCCAAGTTCGCCAATGTCATCGGCGTGCCGCTGGTCGCTTTCTTCGTCGTCCGTTTCGGCTGGCGCTGGGGCTTCGGTATCACCGCCATGATGAGCATCGCCTATTTCTTCGCCTACTGGATTCTGTACCGCGATCCCAGTGAGGACAAGAAGCTGGGCGCCGCCGAACATAGCTACATCATGGACGGCGGCGCGGTTAAGGAAGGGCCTTCCGGCATCGGCCAGGTCAACATGCTGGGCTATGTGCTGCGGAACAAGAAAGTGTGGGCCCACACCATCGGCTATTCCGCCTATGGCTATTCCTTCTATCTGTTCCTCACCTGGCTGCCCGGCTACATGGTGCAGACCCTGCACATGACCATCCTGAAATCGGCCGCCTTCACCATCATTCCCTGGATGTGCGCTTCGCTGGCCGACCTGTTGATCGGCGGTTTTGTGGTGGACTATTTCATCGCCGGCGGCGTGGACGAGAGCAAGGCACGCAAGATCTTCATCATCGGCGGCATGGTGGCGGGACTGGCGGTGTTCGGCATCTCCTTCACACAAGACCCCTTCTGGGCGCTGGTGTGGATTTCCATCGCCCTGTCGGGGATTTCGGCGGCGGCGCCGGTGGCCTCCTCGGTGGTGTCGCTGATCAGTCCGCGCGGCGGCACCGCCACCGTGGGCGGCTTCACCAATTTCGTGAACAACCTGATGGGCGTGGTGGCGCCGATCACCACCGGCTTCATCGTGGGCTGGACCGGGAGCTTTTCCGGCGCGTTCCTGGTGGCCGGCATTGTGCTTCTGGTCGGCATCCTGGCCTATGGCTTCATGCTGGGCCGGATCGAGCCCATTCCGGATCCGGATACACTGGTTTGAGCAATGGCTGATTTTGTTATTCACAATGCGCGTATCGTGGATGGCACGGGTGCGCCTTCTTTCACCGCCGATGTCCGCATCGAAAACGGCCGCATCACCGCCGTCCAGTCGTCGTTGCCCGATAGCGGCGCCACCGTCATAGATGCCGGCGGGCGCTATCTGGCGCCGGGCTTTATCGACGCCCATTGCCATGACGATTTGATGTGCCTGCGAGAGCCCGAGCGTGTGGAAAAAATCATGCAGGGCGTCACCTGCCTGGTGGTCGGCAATTGCAGTTTCTCGCTTTATCCTTGCCAGCCGGGCTCGGCGGACAATCTGCGGCAGCATTTTGCGACCCTGCTGGGGGAGATCGGCGCCGATGAAGTGTTCGACAGCTTTGCCGCTTACCGCGATGCGATGCACGCCCAGGGCATCTCCCTGAACGTCATCTCGCTGGTGGGTCATGCCGCCCTGCGGCTGGCGGTGCTGGGCTATGATGATCGCCCCGCCACCGCGGATGAACGCGCTCGAATGCAGCAGCTTCTGGACCGGCAGTTGGCGGATGGCGCCTTCGGTCTGTCATTGGGCCTTGTCTATCCGCCCAGCGCCTATGCCGATGCCGAGGAGCTTCACGCCCTGGCGCGGACGACGGGCGACCGCGGCAAAATCCTGGCGGCGCATGTGCGCAGCTATGAAGGCGGGCTGATCGAATCGATCGACGAGTTCCTGGGCCTGCTGGAAACGTCGAAAGCGCCGGGCCTGCTGTCCCATCTGCAGGCGGCGGGCCGTCCCAACTGGGGCAAAATTCCTTTGGCCATCGCGCAACTGGAAGCCGCCAATGCCCGCGGCGTCGATGTCAGCTTCGACATGTATCCCTATCTCGCCGGCAGCAGCTACATGCTGCAGCTGGTGCCGCCGGCGATGCATGCCGGCGGCATCCAGGCATTGATGGCGGCCTTGCGCACCAGCGAGGGTCTGGCGGAGTTGCGCCGCGCCATCGAAGATCCGCACGCACCCTGGATTTCCAAGGTGGCGATGATCGGCTGGGGCAATGTGCGTATCTCGGGCACCTCCAATCCCGCCTTGAAGAAATTCGAAGGCCTGGACATGGAAAAAGCGGCGGCCCAGGAAGGCGTCGATCCCTTCGATTTCATGGTGCGGATGATTCTGGAGGATGAGGGCCAGACCACCATCGTGATGTTCCAGCTCGACAATGACGATCTGCGCGCCGCCTGCACCCACGATCTTCATATGGTGGGCTCCGACGGCCTGCCGCGCCCGGGCACCAAGCCGCATCCCCGCGCCTTCGGAACCTTCCCACGCGTGGCGGGGCGATTGCGGCGCGACGAGCACTGGTTTTCGCTGGAGGATGCGGTGCGCCGCATGACCTCCGTGGCCGCGCGGCGTTTTGGCTTGCGCGACAGAGGCGTAATCGCCCCCGGCATGGTTGCCGATCTGGTGTTATTCGACGAAACTATAGAAGACCGCGCGACCTTCGATGATCCGGCACAATTGCCGGTGGGCATTGAAACGGTGTGGGTGGCGGGCGAGGCCGTTGTGAAGGACGGCAAGCCAACGGGCGCAAGGCCCGGACGCGTTCTGACCAATTAAAGGGAGACGATAATGCGCAAAGCTTTGAAAGTGGACAGCATGAAGGCAGGCGGGCACTACAGCCACGCCGTCATCGCCAACGGGACGGTGTTCGTCTCGGGCCAGGGTCCCGTCGATCCCGCCACCGGCAAGATGTCCGACAATTTCGCCGAACAGATCCGCCAGACCATCCGCAACCTCCAGACCATTCTCAAGGCGGCGGGCGCGGACCTGAAAGACATCGTCAACGTCAACGCCTATCTCACCGACCTGACGCGCTTCCCCGAATATAACGAAGTCTACAAGGAATTCTTCCCCTCGGAGCCGCCGGCCCGCACCACCATCGGCTGCCAGCTCTACGGCATCCAGGTCGAGATTTCCTGCGTGGCGGTTCTCCCCGAGTAACGAGGCCTTCGATGCGTATCAGCGATCTTGAAACGCCCGTCCCGGTAATCGACTTGGACCGGGTCGAGGCAAACCTGAAGAAGATGCAGGACTATTGCGATGCCCATGGCCTCGCATTACGGCCGCATATCAAGACGCACAAGATCCCGGCTTTCGCCCATCGCCAGGTCGAGCTGGGCGCCGGCGGCATCACCTGCCAGAAGCTGGGCGAGGCCGAGGTGATGTCAGAGGCCGGAATGGATGACATCCTGATCTCCTATCCCATGGTCGGGGTGGGCAAGGCGCAGCGTCTGGGCGAGGTGGCCAAGCGGACCAAGCTGCGGGTGGCAGTGGATTCCAGTGAAGCGCTGAACACCGTGGACGATGCGGCACGCGCCGCCGGGGTCACCATCGGCGTGCTGGTGGAATTCGACAGCGGCGCCAAGCGCACCGGCGTTACCACGGTTGGGGAGGCGCTGACCCTGGCGCAGCGTGCGGTCCAGTTGCCGGGGCTGCGTTTCGACGGGTTGATGACCTATCCCTCGACCGCGGCAACGGCGGTTTTCGTGGCTGAAGCCAAAAAGAAGTTTGCCGAAGCGGGAATTGATATTCCCGTTGTTTCGGGCGGCGGCACGCCCAATGCCTGGACGGCGCATGAAATCGCCGGCCTGACCGAAGTGCGCGTCGGCACTTATATCTACCAGGACCGTTCCACCGTCGCGATGGGCGCGGCGACCCTGGACGAATGCGCGCTGCATGTGCACGCCACCGTGGTCAGCCGTCCCACCGAAGACCGCGCCATCATCGATGCCGGCTCCAAGAGCCTGTCCAGCGACCGCGCTCCGCCGGAAGCCGGCGAAGGTTATGGGTTGGTGCTGGATTATCCCGGCGCCATCGTCGAGCGGCTGAACGAGGAGCATGGCATTCTGGATTTGTCCCGCTGCGCCAAAAAACCCGCCATCGGCGAGCGCATCCGCATCCTGCCCAACCATGTCTGCGTCGTGACCAACCTGCATGACGAGGTGGCGGTCAGCCGCGATGGCGAACTGGTCGACCACTGGCGCGTGGCCGCGCGCGGCATGACGCGTTAGCCGTCAGGTCATCTCGCCGGTCAGGTCCAATATCGCCTTGAAGATGCCCAGCACGTCCTGGGCTTCGCCGCGTGCCTTCGCACTAGCGCCGGGAGGCGGTGCTTGTCGTCCGGTCCGCTTCGCACCTACAAGCCCGGCATGAAGGCGGTGGCCGGCCTGGGCTGGACCGTAACAGTCTGTTTGGCCGTAACACCGGTTTTTCAGGCATTTCCGGGACTGTTGCGCCCTTGTCAAAGCGGTCCTTGATGGGCAAGCTTCCTGAAAAATAACGGTATACAGCCGAAAGGGGCAGGGGATGCGCCGTCATTTTCGCAATGCGTCGATCATCGACGCCAGTGGTGCCGCACCATTCCGCGGCACCGTCACGGTGGAAGGCGAGCGTATCGCCGCCGTGACCGCCGCGCCGGTGGAAACCGCCGCCGCCCCTGGCGACGAAGTGATCGATTGCACCGGCCTCACCTTGCTGCCCGGCCTGACCGAGGCGCACTGCCATATCTCCTTCAACAACCTCACCTCCATCTACAATGCCGTCGAGCAACAGCCCGAGGACCATGCCCTGGCCGCGCTGGCCAACGCGCAGCTTTTGCTGAAGCGTGGCTGGACCAGCCTGTTCTCGGCCGCCTCCGCCAAACCGCGGCTGGACGTGGCGGTGCGCGACGCCATCAACAAGGGCCTGTTCGAAGGCCCGCGCATCCGCGCCGCCGGGCAGGAGATTACCCCCACCGGCAACCTGGGCGACCTCGATACCAATTACATGGAAATTCCGCGCACCCTGCGTTTCAGCGTCGCCTGTGACGGCGCCGACAATTTCATGAAGGCGGCGCGGCTGGCGGCCCGCGACGGGGTGGACACGATCAAGGTCAATGTCTCGGGCGACCGCGATTGGGGCCATATGCATGCCGACGACACCGTCACGGTCATCACCGAGCGCGAGCTGGAAGCGGTGATGCAGGTCGCCGATGCCCGCAAGCTGATAGTGGCGACCCATTGCTCCAGCTCGGCCGGCGTGAAGATGTGCGTCCGCCAGGGCGTGCAAGTGATCTTCCATGCGCCCCATGCCGATGCGGAAGCGCGCGACATGCTGGAATCGGTCAAGGACAAGGTGTTTGTCGTGCCCGCGGCGGGCTTTCCCATCGCCATGTTCCGCCGCCATGACGAATTCCGCCTGGGCTGGAGCGCCGAGAAGCTGGCGTCGCTGGAGACCGAGATCGGCATCTTCACCGACTGCATGCGCGATTTGCACAAGCGCGGCGTGCGGGTGCTGCCGGGCGGTGACTATGGCGCCTTTATTACTTCGCCCCAGGGCGAGAATGCCCGCGACCTGGAAATCTTTGTCGAGCTGTTCGGCTTTACCCCAATGGAGGTGATCGTCGCCGCCACCCGCCACGGCGCCGACCTGATGCAGCTGGGCGGCCAGACCGGCCAGATCCAGGCCGGTTTCCTGGCCGACCTGGTCATTCTGGATGGCGATCCCCTGGCCGACATCCGCATCTTCCAGGACCCGGACAAGATCGTTGGCGTCTTGAAGGGCGGCGTCTTCGCCAAGCGCGAGGCGTCGCTGTCGCGCGCGTCCGGCCCGATGCGCAAGACCGCCTGACAGGAGATATATGTGCACCTGACCATCGGAAGTGCCCCAGACTCCTGGGGCGTTTGGTTTGCCGACGACGCGCGGCAAACGCCGTGGCACCGCTGCCTGGATGAGATTGCCGAAGCCGGTTACGAATGGACCGAGTTGGGGCCGTTCGGTTACCTGCCCACCGATCCCGCCACCCTGAAACAGGAATTGGACAAGCGCGGCCTGAAAGTGTCCGGCTCTTTTGTGGAAGGCGATCTGCCCAATCCCGATACCGGCTGGGCACGTATTGAAAAGCAATTGCGCGGGCTGGGACCCATCCTCAACCAGTTCGACGCCAAATACCTGGTGCTGATTCAGGACTGCTACACCAATCTCTTCACCGGCGAGCAATTTGCGCCCGCCCGCCTGGACGAGGCCGCCTTCGCGCGGCTGGTGGACACCACGGAACGGGTTGGCCGCATCGCCCGTGACGATTACGGGCTGCAGCTGATCTTCCACCCCCATGCTCAGACCTATGTCGAGCATGAGGATCAGATCGAGAAATTCCTGGCCGCGACAGACCCCAAGCTGGTTTCCATCGTGCTGGATACCGGCCATCATTCCTATTGCGGCGGCGATCCGGTCTTCTTCATGAAGAAGCATCACGCCCGCATCCCCTACCTGCATCTCAAAAGCGTCGATCCGGTGCTCAGGGCGCGGGTTTTGTCCGAAAACATTCCCTTCGCCCTGGCGGTGGGGCAGGGCATGTTCGTGGAGCCATCCCAGGGCGCGGTGGATTTCATCGCTTTCCGCGACGTGCTGCGCGACATTGATTACACGGGCTTCGGCATTGTCGAGCAGGACATGTTCCCGGCGCCCTTCGACAAGCCTTTGCCCATCGCCAAACGCACGCGCGCTTATTTGCGCGAAATCGGCCTGGGTTAAACACAAGGATCACGTCATGTCGGAACGCAGCAGCAAGTTGAAACGCCGCCTGAGACAGGGCGAAACCACCTTCGGCGCATGGCTCACCGTCGCCAATCCCACGGTCGCGGAGATCATGGCCGGCGCCGGCTTCGACTGGGTGTTCATCGACACCGAGCATGGCGGATTCAGCAATGACAGCTTCCAGAACTGCCTGATCGCCTTCAACGGCTCGCCCACCGTGCCCATGGTGCGGGTGGCCTGGAACGACCATGTGTTGATCAAGCAGGCGCTGGACATGGGCGCCGAAGGCATCCTGATCCCGATGGTGAGTTCGGTGGAGGAAGCCCGCATCGCGGTATCCGCCTGCAAATACCCACCGGAAGGCACCCGCGGCTTCGGTCCCCGGCGCGCTTCCGATTATGGCCGCAACACCGATGCCTATGTCGCCCAGGCCAATGAGTCCGTCATCGTGGTGGTGCAGATCGAGCATGTGAATGGCGTCGCCCAGATCGACGGCATTCTCGATACCCCCGGCGTCGATGTCGCCTGCCTGGGTCCCACCGACCTGTCGGGTTCAGCCGGCGTGCTGCGCCAATTCCAGCATCCCACCGTGCAGGGCGGCATGAATGCGGTGATCGCCGCCGCCAAGGCGCGCCAGATGCCCGCCAGCATCGGCATCACCTTTGGCGATGCCGACATGAAGAAATGGTATGACGCAGGCGCCAATTTCATCTTCTGCGGCGATGACGTCTCCCTGCTGGCGGCATCGGCCGGCAAATGCCTGGCCAGCATGCGCCAGATGGCGGCCGGGAAATAATTCCGATGCGAACCACGCCATGAAAAAGGTCCCGGTTCGCTACCTGCTGGTGCTGGTGATCTTCCTGATCGCCATGGTGGTCAACATTGATCGCAGCAACACGTCCATCGCCGGCACCTACATCGCCGCCGATTTCCATATTTCCAAAATCCAGCTCGGCTGGGTCTTCAGCGCCTTCCAGCTCGGTTTCGCGACGTTCCTGATCCCTTCGGGCTGGGTCGTCGGCAAGCTGGGGCCCCGCCGCACCTTGACCGGCGCCCTGGTTTTCTGGAGCGCGCTGACGGTCGCCACCGCCCTGGTGCCGCCGGGCATGGCGAATGCGCTGTGGGTGTTGATCGCGGTACGCTTCATCCTGGGACTGGGCGAGGCGATGGCCTATCCCTCCGCCAACCAGTTCGTCGCCGCCTGGTTTCCCAGTGCCGAGCGCGGCAAGGCCAATGCCTGGATCCAGGGCGGCTCCCAGTTCGGTTCCGGCGTGTCGCCGCTGCTGCTGACATTCATTATCGTCAATTTCGGCTGGCATGCGGTTTTCTATGCGTCGGCCGTTATCGGTTTGGCGGTCGCCTGTTTCTGGTGGTGGGCGGCGCGCGACCTTCCTGCCCAGCATTCCAGCGTCAGCGCTGCGGAACTGGCGCATATCGAGGCAGGCTTGCCGGCGCGAATGGATACCGCGCGCCCGCCAGTGCCCTGGGGCCGCATCTTCAGCAGCAAGGATACCTGGGGCACGGCGCTGGCCTATGCCGGTTTCGGCTATGCCGCCACCATCTTCTCCACCTGGTTCTTTATTTATTTGAAGGATGGGCTCGGCTTCGACATGAAGAGCAGTGCGGTGCTGGGGATGCTGCCGTTCATCGCCACCACTGCCTGTTGCCTGGGCGGCGGCTTCATCAGCGACTGGCTGGCCCAGCGCAAAGGCGCCTATATCGGCCGCTGCGTATTCGGCGCTTTTTCGCTGTTTCTCAGCGGCGTCATCCTGATCGTGGGAGGTCATGCCGGCAATCCCGTGACGGCGGCGTTGCTGCTGGCGGCAGGGGCGGGCGCCATCTACCTGGGCCAGTCGGTCTATTACGCGGTGGCGGCCGATCTGGGCGGCCCCTATGCCGGCATCGTGTCCGGCATGGTCAGCATGTGCGGCCAGATCGCGGGCGCGATTACCGCCTCGCTGACGCCGTTTTTGGCGACCCGTTATGGCTGGGACTATGCCTTCACTGTCGCGGCGGGCGTGACCTTCGTCTGCATCATTCCCTGGCTGTTCGTGAATCCGACCCGCGGCATCTACGCGCCGCGGGTTTAGAGCGGCACCGCGTCGAAGGCGATGGTGGTGCGCAAGGCGGCGTCCTGGAACGGGATGGTGCCGTGCCACATATAGGAGGGAAACAGCACCAGCCGCCCGGGCACGGGCTGCACGGCGCGGCGGATGGGATTCTTCAGCGCCACATCCAGCTCCGGCTCGCCGAACTTGATCCAGCCCTGTCTGGTGCTTTCGTCCTTGGCCACCTCCGGCACGGTGACGTAGTAACACGAGCTGATCCAGCCCTGCGGATGCAGGTGGTTCATATGGAAACCGCGGCTGCGCATCAGCGAGGACCAGGCGCCGGCATAGCGAAAATTGTTCCTGCGCCGTGACAGGAAGGGATGCTGCTCGTTCGGCGCAAGGCCGGCGATATAGGCAGACAGCGCTTCCTCGATGCGGGGGCGCAGCTTCTCCACCAGCACATGGCCGGCGCCGAACAGATGGCCTTCGGTCTGGCTGCCGCCATGCAGCGACTGTTCCAGATATTCTTTGGTTTTGGGATGCAGGCGCTCCAGCTCGCCGCCCAGCTCGGCGTTGAAATCCGCCATGCTGGAAAAGCCCTCCGGCGGTTCCAGGTCGAAAACGCGGATCAGGCTGTCATAGCCGTTCAACTCCTCGTCCTGTTCCTTGCCTTGCAGCCGCCAGGCCGTGCCCAGCATGGCGAGGCAGGATTGGTCATGCGGCGCCTGGCGCAATCCCGCCTGGCAGAAAGCTTCCGCCTTTTGCGGATCACCCGCCATCAGCGCCGCCGCCGCCGCGCCGCTGAACGCGCCGATATTGGCGCCGCGGCGGCTCAACACGGTTTCAAAGGCCGCCACCGCCTCGCCATGCCGCCCCATCAGCGACAGGCTGTTGGCCCAGCCGGCCGAGGCCGCCGCATCCAGCGGATCGCGCGCCAAGAGGCTGCTGTAGATCTGCTCGGTTTCGGTCCCGCGCTTTTCCAGCGCCAGCATGGCGGCCTTGCCCAAGAGGATTTCGCGGGTCTGCGGCGCCCAGTCGAAAGAGGTGAGATATTGGTCTTTGCGGCCCAAGCGATAAAGGAAGCTGTTATAGGCACGGTGCATGTCCGCATCGGCGGGCGCGCGCGCCAACAAGCGCTCATACAGCGCCGCGCAATCATCGAACCGGCCCAACTTATGCAGGATGTCGATGCGGCGATTGTCCAGGTTGGGCAGTTCCGGCGCCAGCGCCTGGGTGCGCTCCAGATTTTCCAGCGCTTCGGCATGCTTGTTCTGGTTGCCCAGCACAATGGACAGGTTGTTGTGGATGGCGGCCTGCAGCTTGGGGTCCCGCGCGTGGGACAGGGCCTTGCGCAGGGGTGCTTCGGCTTGCGCCATCTGCCCGGTCTCGGCCAGCACCGAACCCAGGGCGATATAGCCGTCGATATGTTCGGGCTGGGCGCGTAGCAGCTTGCGGTAGGTGGTCAGCGCGTCTTCGGGCCGACCCAGCTTGCGCTGCGCCATCCCCAGCGCCAGATAGGCGTCCGCCGCGTTCGGTTCCATCTTGATGGCCGCGAGGAAGGCCGGCACCGCCTGTTCGAACTGGCCCATGCTGGCCAGTGCGGTGCCATGGAAAAACGCAAAGCGCCCCAGGTGGGGATTGAGTGCGCGGCCCCGCTCGAACAGGGCAGCGGCTTCGGCAAAGCGTCCTTGGCTCAGGCGGATCGCGCCCACCAGCGGCACAAGTTCATCGTCGATGCGCGAGACGATCAGCGGCCGCACCAACTCATCGGCGGCGGCGATGTTGCCGGCCTGAACCAGTTGCCAGCCCAGGCCAAGCGTTTGCTGGACGTTTGGAATCATGGCCTGCGCGGTTCTTCCGGAAAGATCGGCGGCGGGTTGACGGCCAGGCGCTCCGCCAGCCAGTCGGCACAGGCCTTTTCGATATCCGTGCCCACCCGCACATGGGTGCCGGTGGACAGAGCGTAGTAGGACGCCGGCGCGCCCTTTTCGATATATTTGTCGAACATCGCCGTGCAGTTGAGCACGATATTGCTGGGGTCGAGCCCCCCGCAGGCGATCAGCGCCGGCGGCGAGGCCTTGCCGACATAATTCAGCGGATTGACCTGCTGGATCCGTTCCACGTCCTTCCAGTGCGGGCTGGCCGTATCGTGCTTGCGGTAGGCCGCGACGATGGCGGCGGAATCTTGCGCGTTGGTGCCCAGATAATCGCCAAACATGGAGGCGGCCTTCTCGTCACTGCTGAGGAACATGTCGGTCAGGGGCGATTCAATGACCGAGGCCTGCAGCATGCTCGACTGGCCGCCGTTGCCACCGATGGTGCCTTCCAGCGCCTTCACATCGCCCGTCACCGCCAGCATGGCGGCCAGGTTTCCGCCGCGCGACACGCCCCAGATACCGATGCGCGCGGGATCGATATGGTACTCGGCGGCGTGGGCCCGGAAGAAGCGGATATAGGCCTTGGTGTCGAACAGCATCTGCGGCATCCGCCCGCTGCGGCGATAGTCGATGCGCGCCACCGCGATGCCGCGAGCCCGCATGGCTGCCAGCACACGCTGGACCACCAGATCGCGCGGGTCGTTGGTGGAGCCGCCCTTGCCATGGATGTACAGCAGAAGCGGTGCGGGCCCTCGTGTGCCAGGCAGATAAAGGTTTGCTTTCAACGCAAAAGGTGTTCCCAGGTCGTCGATCTGGGCCACCACAATGTCGGCGCGATCCGGCGCCGGCTGGGCCGCGCAGGGAAGGCCAGCAATAATCGCAAAGGCGATGGCGGCCGGCCAGATTCGCATACGCTTTTCTCCCAAATCCCGCCGTTCGCGGTGCTGTATACACTGGTGCCGCAGCGTCTTGCGGGCAACAGCCGCAAAAAAATCCCGCGGAGAATGGCATGCCGTATTCGTGCCGAGAAGTTCATTGCGCGGCGTGAATTCGGCTACCGCAACGCAACAACAACGCCCGTCCATGCCGGCCTCAGGCAGGGAACTGCCCGTTGATCTTCCTCAGAAAATACTTCGGTCCGACCAGACATGCGCGCCGTGTGCAATGCCGAATTGGACAAACTGTCAGTTTGCAAGCACGCACACCGCATCACACGATCGCTGCGGTATCTGTCGCGGCCCTGTCCGCAGAATTGCCAAAGTCTCTTGACGGCGAAATGTAATCAGCGGCGAGATATTGAAAATATGACCAATTAATGGCCGGGAGACGTATTCCGTAATCAAAGCAATATACCGGGGGGATTCCATGGAAAATCTGTGCAAGAAGCTCATGCTTGGCGGCTCGGTTGCCGCAATGTTGGCCGCGGTATCCGCGGTCGCCGACGCGCAAGAAAATGCCACGCCGGAAAGTGTCACGGTTTCGGCATCCCGCATTTCGATCCAGGGCTATGAAGCGCCCACCCCCGTCACTGTCATCGGCGTCGAACAGCTGGAGCGCGACGCCAAGGTCGATATCGGCGACGCCATCCGCGAACTGCCCTCCGTCGGCATTTCCGACTCCCCCGGCAATGGGTCCCACGCCGGCAACGCCTCCCAGGGCGATGCGGGCCTCGACACCGTCAACCTGCGCAATTTGGGTGTGGTGCGTACCCTGGTGCTGTTCGACGGCCAGCGCGTCGCCACCTCCAACCCCAATGCCTCCGCCCCGCCGGCCATCGGCGGCGTCGATCTTTCGACCATCCCCACCAGCATCATCGAGCGCGTTGATGTGGTGACGGGCGGCGCGTCCGCCGCCTGGGGCTCCGACGCGGTGGCCGGCGTGGTCAATTTGGTGATCAACAAGCACTTCTCCGGCTTCAAGGCCAATATCGTCTATGGCAACAGCTCGGCGGACGATCACCAGAGCACCAAGGTCGAACTGACCGCCGGCACCGACTTCCTGGGTGGCCGCGGCCATATTGAGTTCGCCGGCAACTACACCATGAGCCCCAACACATTTTTCAGCTGGAACCGGCCCTGGTACCGCAACACGGCGCTCTATCCCTGCGCATCGGTCGGCCGGACGGGTCCCACCTTGTGCCATGTCAACGATTCCTATCCGGCGACCTTCACCAATGGCGGTTTGATCACCGCCAGCCCGTCGTCCACGGGCTTCATTTCCGGTGTCACGGGCGGCTCGGCGGCGAATACGCCCCAGCAAAATCTCGCCGGCAACATCGCCTTCATCAACTCGCTGGGACAGGGTTATACCGGGGTCGGCGCCACGCCCGGAACCGCCAACCAGCTCCGGGGCAACCAGTTCGTGGGAGCGAACGCGCAGGCGGTGCCGTTCAATTTCGGTATCCTGGCGCCGGGCGGCGCCAACTGCATTCAGTGTTCGGCCAATGTCTTTTCCGACATCACCAACCCGCCGCTGATCGGCGTGCCGTATCACAGCCTGGTGCTGTTCAACTATACCAGCTTCCGCATCACCGACGATATCAGCGCGTCGGTCATGCTGAACTACGGCACCAATTCCGAACAGAACCAGGCCAATAACGGCCGCCAGAGCCAGCAGACCATCGGCATCGACAATCCCTTCCTGCCGGCCTCGATCCGCCAGCAGATGATTGCCGGCGGCATTCCCAGCATCACCCTGGGCACCGCCGCCAACCAGAACCTGACGGTCGCCGACGTGACCAACGGCAAGAGCCTGAAGGCCTACGAAAAGGCCATCGGCCAGAACTACATCCAGAACTACCGCCAGTTGATGCGCGGCGTGTTCACCCTGACGGGCGGCCTGCATCTGTTCGGCGAGGAATGGTCCTGGAACGCCTATGCCCAGAACACCTCGGTGCGTGAGCGGCAATACGCGCCCTACAACACCTACAACCAGAACTTCTCCAACGCCGTGGATGCGGTGACGGTGACGGCCACGGGCCGGGACTCGCTCGGCGGCGGCAATCCGATTTTGGCGGGTCAGGTCGCCGCGGCGCTGAATAAAGCGGGCGTAAAGCTGCCATTGCCGGGTGATGTCGCCTGCCGTTCGGCCCTGACCGCGACCTCCTTTGGCACCACCACCAATGCCGCGGGCTTCCAGGTGATCCAGCCGGGCGGCTTGATGCCCGGATGCGTGCCGCTGAACCTGTTCGGCGAAGGCACGGTGTCCCAGGCGGCGCTCAACTACATCGCGCCCGGCCGCCTGAACAAGGGGATTTCCGACCAGGCCTTGTACCTGATCGGCCAGTCGGTGTTCTCGGTGTCCACCCAGGGCACGCTGCCCTTCGGCCTGGAGGCGGGCAAGGTCGCGGTGGCGTTCGGCTTTGAAGACCGGCTGGAGCAGCAGCGCATCACCCGCGACCCCCTGCAACTGGGTGCGTCCGGTGTGTTTGAATCGGGAAATTTTGCCCAGTATGCCGGCCAGTACAATGTGCAGGAAGGCTTCCTGGAATTGAACGTGCCGGTGCTGAAGAACAATATCGTCGACACCCTGGACTTCAACGCGGCGGGCCGCATCACCAGCTATTCCACCAGCGGATTGGTGGAGACCTGGAAGCTGGGCATGACCAGCCAGATCAATGAGGACATCAAGCTACGCGCCACCCTGTCGTCCGACATCCGCGCGCCGGGCATCGGCGAATTGTTCTCCAACCCGCTGATCAGCACCCAGACGATTGCCTATCCGCCCGGCGGTCCCACCTTCAACGTCCATTTCGGCGCGGCGGGCAACAGCGCCCTGGTGCCGGAACAGGCCGAGACCGTTTCGGGCGGCATCGTGCTCACGCCGCACTGGATCGAGAACCTGTCCCTGTCGTTTGACTGGTATTCGATCACCCTGCACAACGGCATTTTCGCGCCGTCCGCGGGCCAGATCTTCGACCAGTGCGCCAACAAGAAGGTGGCGAATTTCTGCTCGCTGGTCTTCTTCGGGAGGGGCTATCCGGGCAACGGCACCTTGCCGGTTGGCTCCGAAGTGGACGGCAACGGCGTGTCGCCCGGCCTGAGCGGGCCCTTGGGCACCTTCAGCGCCGACAGCGAAGGAGCGTTCAACTTCTATCTGCAGTCGCCGGTCAATGCGAACCGGGAAACCGTGTCGGGCCTGGATTTCCAGGCCGACTACCATCACGAACTGTTCGACGGCAACCTGGCCTGGCATTTGCTGGGGAATTATACCGACCAGAAAACCCGCACCTCGCTGGGCGTGACGTTTGATGGCGCCGGCGCGGTGAGCGGCGATGGCGCGGTCAATCCCCTGACCGGCTTCACCTCGCCCAAGTTCCGCGGCACGATAAGCTCGACCTATGCGGAAAATGACTGGACGGTCACTGCCCAGGCCCGCGTCATCGGCTCGGCTGTCCTCAGCAACCTGTACAATGAGGGGATCGACGTCGACAATAACGGCATACCGGCCGTCATCTATGGCGACTTCCGCGCTTCCTACCGCTTCAGCGACCGTATCCAGCTCTATGGCGCGGTCGACAATATGTTCAACGCCCCGCCGCCGATCATCGCCAGCACGGGCGGCGGCGTGACGGATTGCCGGATCTATGACTGTATCGGACGGCAATACCGCATTGGTGTAAGATTCGACGATTGAGACATAGCCAGCAATGCGAAGGGGCCGGTCCTTGGGACCGGCCCTTTTGCTTTAGCGTTCCAGGGTGAGGTCAAAGCTCACGGATATCCGGTCGCTGTCGCTCCGGTTCGGCAGGACGAAATGTTCCAGCCACGATGGGAACAGGATGACAAGCCCGTCCGCCGGCATGAAGTATTCGCTGTCGCCGTCATCCTTGAACAGCCGGTAGGGCGCCTGGTTGGCGCCGGGGCGCGGGTCGCGAAAAACGATCTCGCCGGAATCCCGCGGCACATTCAGGTAATGCACCCCCGACAGGTTGAAATTGTTGGTGTGGGAATGGATCAGGTTCTGGTCATTGCGCTTGTTGATGCAGGCCCACATCTGGTGCAGCGCGGCGCCCTTGACCTTGAACACCTTGGCGCAAACGGCGCTGATATGACCGCAAAGCGGCGCGAACACCGGATTCTCGTGCAAGCGGACGTCGCTTTGCCAGCCGCCGTAATTGGATTTCGTGATGCTGCCGCCGGGCAAGGCGTTCAGCCGGTAGACTTCGCTTTTCATCGCATCCAGATTTTCCGCAAAGCGGGACTGCAGGACCGCGGTGGGCCACAGAGTCGAGATCGTGATGTTGTCCAGCTCCATGCGCCCATCCTGAAGCCAAGTTTGCGGCCACGCAACGGCCCCTGGAATGGTCAGGAGGAGCCGGTTTCTCCCGCCGCCATCACCCGTGGCTGCCATTGCGGCCCTTGCGGCGTCATCACCCGCTCCATGGCGATGCGGGCACCCGCGGCCACCAGGCCCAGGTCCACCTCGCGGTCGGGCAGGATGACGATGTTGCGCCGCTTCTCGATCACCAGCACGATGATGCTGCGCGCCATCCCTTGCGCCGACAACCGCTTCAGGACCGAATAATAAGGCTCGGCGCGCCAGGGCCGGCTGACGGCGGGATCGACATGCACCACCAGCATGCGCGGCTTGGCATCCAGCACCATCTTGCAGACGCTGGGCTTCCATTCCGGGCCCATCATGGGATCGGTCAGCCAGCGGCAGGCAAATTCGCGGCAGGACGGCGGCCGGTCCTGATAGATGCGGCAGCCCGCGCCCGCCGAAAAGTTGGGGCACCAGGCATCCTTGGGCTTGTCCAGCTCCGGGATGCCCAGGACCTTGCAGCACAGGGAACAGTCGCCGCATTGGCGGACTTCGTTTGTCATGGCGCGCGCAGCACGTTCAGGAGGCCCGGAACCGGATTGCCGTCCGGATCATGTTCGTGGATCACGTCTTCCAGCGCTTCGACGGCAAACCCAGAAGCCGCGGCCACGCGCCGGACATATCCGGGGCTGTGGGCAAAGCAGCCACTCTGGGCCAAGCCCGGATTTGCGGCGACGGCAAAATCATCCGTTCCCGCGACCGTCGGGAAAAGGGTGAAGATGAACAGGCCTCGATCCCGCAAGCCCGCCGCGGCCGCCTGGAATATCGGCGTCAGGTCACCGAAATGGATCAGCGTCGCGGCCCCGAGAATGGCGTCGTAGCCGCGCGGCCTGCCGGACAGGAAGCCGGCGAGCTCGCCCTGGTACAGGCCGTCATAGACGCCCTTGGCAATGGCCTTTTCCAGCATGGCGGGTGACAGGTCCACGCCATCCAGCCGGGCCGCCAACGGGCGCACGATCGCACCCAAAAGGCCGGTGCCGCAGCCGATGTCGAGAATATCCAGCACGTCCCGCGCGGCATGTGCCTGCAGGGCATCGGCGACCAGCCTGGCCCCGAAATAGATTTCCGTGTCCCAGAACTGCGCCCGCGCACCGTACAATTTCAAAAGATGCGCGGGCGGCGTCTGCAATGGCGCAGGCCCGACGCCCAGCTGGGCCAGCAGGATGCGTGCGCCATGGCTGTCGTCGGGGTCGGCATCCAGGCAATGCCGGAAATGGCTTGCCGCCCGTTGCGCATCGCCGGACCCGGCGCAGATGATGCCGAGGTTATAGTGACTGCCCGCATGACCGGGCCGGCAGCGCAAGGCTTCCTCAAAGCTGGCGCGCGCCTTGTCCGTTTGCCCCAATGCCTTCCACACACTGCCCAGATTGTTGTGGGCATCGCCATAGTCGGGCTTCAGCGCGATGGCGCGTTGGTAGCTGGCGGCCGCGTCTCGCAGCTTGCCTTGCGCCTTCAGCACAATGCCCAGATTGTAATGGAAGTCGGGCATCCTGCCATCGGCGGCAATCGCCTGTTCGATCAGCGCGGCGGCTTCCGCAAGCCGGCCGGCGCGATAAGCTTCCGCACCCATGGCATGCAGGGTGATGGCGTCCTGTGTGCCCATTGTCATCCGCCCCCGGCGCCCACCCGCGCCTCTATGGCGCCGTTATGCCATACCGGGACGCAAAGGACGATGGCGCAAACAAGGGCGCCGGACTTGCATCCCGGCGCGGCCTGGAAGCGGGACTGAAGTCGTCCGTTTGACAAGCCGGGCGCTGCAAGATTGATTATGTCATTCGGATTGAGGTGTAGCCGTGTTCGAAATGTTCGATATGCTGCCGACGGACGACGTCAAAAGCTGGGCGTTCCGGATGGCCCATTTCGGCATCTTGGGCGCTTTGATCGCGTCGGCGATTATTGTCCTGCTGCTTCTGCAGAACTTCTATCTCATCTATTCCCTGCGCAAACTTCGCGCGGAGATGCGCAGTTTGAACATGAGAATGAACAGGTTGGTGGGAGCGACCATCAGCGCATCTTCTGGCAAGCCGGGTGACCCGCCCTTCGGCCAATCCTGAAGGCTCTGAACATTGCCGAAATGGCAGGTCGGGGTGGCTGTGGACGCAGTGCTGGGTTAACCCGTCTCAGCCTGTTTTCCATGTTAATTCGGGAAATTACACCGATTTTCGGGGAATTTCCCGGATTTGCCTTGGTTCCAGGGCTGAAAAGCGCACTTTTTTACCCCAACCGCCGGCCGGCAGTCCTGAGAACAACAGGGACTTTATCAGGCGGGTATCAGGCGGGAACCAGGAACGCTTTTGGCTGACATCACGAACGCAAATCGGGCGAAACACCATTGAGCAGGCCATCTCAGTCAGAACCACGAAGACCGACCACAGCGCCCTGATATTCGGGGTTCACTAAGGTTCACTTGCGTTTGAAATGAATAACATCACTTCGATAACTTTTTAGTCAGCAGCCACATAATGACCTAGCGCGATCACCAGCATCAAAGAGCACTGAGACGAGAGACATTTAGGAACAGCATCATTCCTTTGAAGCAGCAATATTTTGAATTCAGCAACTCTCAACAACAATCGTTGCAACAACATTGGAATCGCAACGGGGATTTTATCTAGAGCATCGCTGCGACTGCACGTAGCGACGCTGAAAAATCACGGCCAGAATATATTTCAAACCGGATGTTGACGAAATGCGACGTCGCATTTTAGGTTTGACCCGTTGCTTCGCGACCTAGGGAAACTGAGCAAAAATTCTCCTCTCCGCGGAATTTCCCGGAGAAAAATATCGAGAGGAATTTGCTCATGGCCGCTGTCGAGTGCCGCACAATTCAACTAATAAAAATATCCGAATTACATTCCGCGACGCGTAATGCGCGCACGCATTCAAAGCGTCAGATCAAACAGATTGCTGATTCGATACGATGCTTTGGCTTTATGAATCCGGTCCT
Organism: Alphaproteobacteria bacterium; assembly: GCA_013697055.1. GTDB lineage: Bacteria > Pseudomonadota > Alphaproteobacteria > Micropepsales > Micropepsaceae > Rhizomicrobium. The sequence goes on along the minus strand of JACCXK010000076.1, from coordinate 13,464 downwards.
TATAGACGACAAGAGCCAGATCGTTGCTGGGCACGGACGCGTTGCAGCTGCACAGTCGTTGGGCATTCCCGAGATACCTTGTCTGCGCCTGGGTGACATGACGGACTTGGATAGCCCAATATTTGTAGCTGGTCTTGCCAGAAATCAAATGTTGAAATTGGAGGCGGCTGGCATCACGACTCTCGCCGGGTTGGCGGGGCTAAAGCCCGAGTATTCCATAAGCGGTATTTCACCGGAGGTAGTGGCAAAGCTGGTGTCTCAGGCCCGGTTGCAGAAAGCCGTGGCGAGCGGCGAAAAGCACAGTGTGGAGGTTCTTCCTGTCCACGCGGGAAGGGGGTTTGCGTTGTTGCCCGTACCTGCGCCTGGCGATCTCTTTTTCGACATGGAGGGCGACCCGCTATATCCGGAGGGCCTCGAATACCTATTCGGCCTGTATGGCCAACTGAATGAGAGCCAAGAGCCGGTCTATCAAGCGATCTGGGGGCATGACCGTGCCGCGGAGAAGGCCGCGTTCGAGGAGTTCATGCGTCTTTTGGTTGGGCATTTTCAGCGGTTTCCGACTGCTCACATTTATCACTACGCGCAGTACGAAGAGTCGGCCCTTAAGAGGCTGGCTATGCGCTATGCCACGATGGAAGCCGAGCTCGACCAGATGCTTCGCGACCAGCGGTTTGTGGATCTGTTTCGGGTTACCCGGCAGGCGTTACGAGCATCTACTGAAAGTTATTCTCTGAAGGACCTGGAGAAAATTTACTGGGACGGGCGTACCGGCGAAGTCACGAATGCGGCGGACAGCATCGTGGAGTATGAGAAGTGGCTCGTGACGGCGGATCAATCGATTCTCGATGCGATTGCCCACTACAACGAAGACGACTGCATTTCGACGGCAAAGCTCCGCGACTGGTTGGTTTCATTGCGTCCAGCGGGTGCAGACTACGGGCTAGCCGCGCCAAAAGTGGAACTGGATGAGGAGGCAGCGCAAAGAGCAGCAGACCGAGAGGCCCGAGACCGGCTGAAGCATGAACTGGCGGCGCGTGTGCGAAATTCCAAAGCGGGTGACGAACGCGTGCGGACTTTGGTTGCCGAGCTCCTATGGTTTCATCAAAGGTCCCAAAAGCCGCAGTGGTGGGCAATGTTTGACCGACAGACCTGGTCCGACGACGAACTGGTTGATGATCCAGAAAGCTTGGGCGGTCTTACCTTAGACCCGCAGAAACCGGTTGAGATCGTTAAGAAGTCATATCGGGCTACCTACCGATTTCCCCCGCAGGACACAAAGCTTCGCCCCAGTGTTAGTCCAACGATATCGGCGACGTGCGAATACGCAGGTACAATTGAGGCGGTAGAACCGGACGAGGGCATAGTCGTTCTCAAGCGAGGCATTGCCAAAGGGGATTTTCCGCCAAACTGTTCCCTATCGCCGGGCGCACCACTCGATCAAAAGGTGCTCGCGGAAGCAGTGGGAGCCTTCGCCAGCCGCTTTGCGGTGGGCAACCTCGCTAATGATCAGGCAATAATGGATTTTCTGCTTCGTGCACCTCCTAAGCTGCGTGGGCGCAAAGCAATCGCGCCAGTGATTGAAGGGGCAGATCTGCTTGCAGGCTCGGTTGCAGCCGTACGCGCGCTGGACCAAAGCACACTTTTTATTCAAGGGCCGCCAGGGACCGGGAAAACATATACCACTTCTCATGCGATCCTTGCTTTGCTCAAGGAAGGCAAACGTGTGGCAGTTTCTTCCAATTCCCACAAAGCCATCAATAATGTGTTGTCAGCCGTAGAGGATCGCGCCCGTAACGCGAAGTTTAGTTTTGTAGGCGCTAAGAAAGGAAGCAGAAGCGATCCGGAAACTGCTTTTGATGGCACCTTTATTGAGACGGCGCAGAAAACGGCGGACATTGATGAGCGACACCGGCTGGTTGGCGGAACAGCTTTCCATTTTGCCGTGGATGATACGCCTTACGATTATCTTTTTGTCGATGAAGCCGGGCAGGTCTCGTTGGGAAATTTGATCGCAATGGCCAGGTGCGCGCGCAATTTGGTCCTTGTCGGTGACCAAATGCAGCTAGCACAACCGATCCAGGGAGTTCACCCAGGAGAGACGGGCCTGTCTTGCCTGGATTATCTTCTTCAGAACGAAGCGACGGTTTCTCCCGAGCGCGGCATCCTGCTGAACGTGTCTTATAGAATGCACCCGGACGTTTGCCAGCTGATCTCGGATGCCATCTATGACGGCCGGCTCACGGCCAACGCTAAAACGTCGCTGCGATATCTAGAACTGGGGCCCAAGTCCCACCCTGCGTTAAAGCCCGCGGGGGTCAGTTTTCTCACGCTTGATCATGAGGGGTGTACTCAGAGCAGTGCGGAGGAGGCGGATGCGATAGTGAAGCTGGTGGCCAATCTCTTGAAACAAAAACTGCACGAACAGGATGGAAAAACGCGGGCTATCACGTTGGCTGATATTCTGATCGTTGCGCCATTTAATATGCAGGTTAACCGATTAAGGCGTGCATTGCCGACGAGCGCGCGGATAGGGACAGTGGACAAGTTTCAGGGGCAGGAAGCGGCAGTAGTAATCGTTTCCATGACAACCTCAGACGGAAACGACGCCCCACGGGGAACGGACTTTTTGTTCAGTCGGAACCGATTCAACGTAGCCATTAGTCGCGCGCAATGTCTCGCCATAGTGGTTCAAAGTGGGAAACTGCAAGATGTGAGCTTTGGTTCAATCGACGACTTGGTTCGTTTGAATCTATTTGCCCGGGCCGAAGCCGTTGCAAAAGACGCAAATAGGACTGGTGCAATGGTTCAATAACGGTTTCAGAGCGGTGTTTAGGGGGTTTCTGGATTCTAGACATGGAGATTGAAGATTAACCTGCGGGCCAGCGCCTCAGGTAGCGGGACGCGATCGGCAATCTTCTCTGAATTAGCCTCGTTGAATTCAAATTTCTGGCCCATAACCACTTGGAACCAGCGTTCGCGGTCCTGAACGACGCGAAACATTTTCTCATCAGCGCTGCCACCGATATATGGTTCATAGATTACGATAGGCTGGTGACTGTATTCGGCTTTGCACCCAATGCGGTCCAGGCGGCCCGTGCGCTGCTCTAGCGTGCTTGGATTCCAGCACAGGTCGTGATGCACGATATATCGGCAGAACCGGTGCAAATCGACGCCTTCGCCGAGAACGGAGCTACTCACCAAAATCTCGGGAAATAATGGGCTGTTGAAGGCTTGCATCAGGCGCTCGCGAACGTCCGGCTTTGTGTCGCCGAAGACCATGCGTACCACCGGCAACACGCGATATGAACCCGGTTTGCGGGCATCTTCGTCATCGTCGTGCGCCCGGTCGTCCTGCTGCAACTCCGAGTATACCGCTACTGCGGCGAGGTACTGGTCGAGTTGGGTTTCGCGTTCGTCGTCCGCACCGCCCACAAAGCCGGTACCGGCGTGTGTGTTTTGGCTGCGTTCGGCCAGTTCCTTGGCAAAATCGAGGAACTGGCGGATGTGCTCCTGCGCCCGGGCATCTGGGGCGTTCCTGATTTCTTCTATCAGAAGCTCGGGCCCGCTCCCCGCCCCGTGCTTGACGCCGCCATCGGCAAAAACCAGTTCGACAGGGACGTGGCGAGCGAGAAACGCTGGCGAACGAAAGTAAGCCACGAGCATTTGACGCAGCTGGTCGTTCCACGGAAGCAGGATTTTGAAGCGCGCGTCTTTAAGGATCTCCTCCAGGTAAGCCTCGAGCGCCTTGTGATACGGCCCGGTGGATTCACTCAAACTTCGGACGATACGCTCGATCGCCCGTACGATTTCCGCCTTGTCGGTGATCCCCAATTTGTCGCCGATGAGCCGTTCGATTCGAGCCGCCACTTCGGCCTTCAGGTGGTCGCGCAGCGCCTTGGCGGTTTCGCGGTAGAAGCAAAACACGAGCACTTTCTCGCCGCGGGACCACAAGTAAACTACGCGGTCTATGACCGCGCGCAGCTTCGGGTGTTGGACCAGGTTTTCGGGGGATGTCTCTCGCGACGGGATCAGCGCGCTAATCTGGTCCTCGTACCAGATGATGGGTACTAGCGGATCATCGGAGTTAATGGCTAGCGTAGGCGCGGTCTGTTCGTTGCCTTCGTCATCAACGTCCCGCACATCTCCGCGATTATCACGTGTGTGGTGAAAGGCCTCATAGCTCGAACACAAGCCCTCCGCAAAGAATGCTCGCGCTTGGCCTGAGCTGGCGGCCATCTCACCCTGCGCACGGGCAGCCAGGAGAAACGGTAGTGCGGTGCCATCCGTCAAAGCCAACCCCCCAGTTCCTGCAAGGGAATTCAATGAAATCGCAGCTCCCACCTGCTTGTTTCGCCGTGCCACTGGAGCTTCGGCACCGCTGTTAGGCAGTTGGGGCGAACGATTGTGGCGAATAACCGCTGACAGTGGCAGCGTCGCTACCAAAGCGCGGGTCGGTGCTGCACCTGGCTAGCTGCTCTATAATCGCCTGAGAATTGCTTGCTGTTAGTGCCACTAACCAGTCTCCACTGACATCGAACCGGTCTCGAGCTAAGTCTCTCGAGGAATTGGGAAATCAAACATACTGGCCAGGAGACTGGCGGGTCATCGGCGGCGAAAACCGCCCTGAAACAAGACCGATTGATGCTCCTTTGGAGAGATAGCGCAGCTAAGCCTCGGGAATTTCGCCCGTATTATTTCGATTTGGAAATTTGCAGGTGAGCACAGTGTGGGTGGCTGTGGTCCCAGTGCAGATCAAACCCGTCTCTGCCCCAATTCCCTGTTGATCAGGGAAATAACTGGGAAATTTCGGCTATTTCCTGCGAAAGCCGGTTATCGGCATCGAAATAGCAGCGAATTCAGTTTTTTTGGCGAAATCCCTGCCGATGCGAACCGGGAACTTTGTCGGACGAACAGGGAATTGGCACCACGGGAGCAGGTACACTTCAGTGAAAATCGGCCTATGCCGAAGTGCTGCCGAAGTAGCCGATCGGCGAGGCGATGAGAGACAGGCAGTAGGGCGTATGGCGGTGAAAGACCCCAATGGGTCGGTTACCCGGGGCAAGGCCAGAAATCGGCATGGCGGCCGTCTGATCAGCCTAGAGTGGGGTGGAAAAGTCGCCGCCCTGGAAACTGCCTTCTTTGCGCTAACAGCGAGCCCGCGCGAAGGCTTGATCGAGGGTCTGTGACGGCATCTCATGCTGATGACGCCTACGGCCACCCAGGAAAAGCTGGTATCAGCCGAACATTTCGACGTTCGCCCAAGTCGCGCATAGCCGGGTCCTCAACTCTTAAAGGATTTCCCGCGGCGTTCTTGGGTATTGCGCCAAGAGACGAAGCTCGCAACAAAAAACCCCGCCAACATTGGCAGGGTTTCTGCACATAGGACGCCGGGCTTGATCAAGCCGAGCAGTTCTAATCGCGATCGCGGGCGGCATCCTTAGCGCCCCCTACGGCATTTTGAACCTTCCCCTTGGCCTTATCCATGGCGCCCTCGACCTTGAGCTTGGCATCCCCCGTCACTTTGCCAGCAGTTTCCTTGATGGCGCCCTTAGCCTGGTTTGCAGCACCCTTAATACGATCCTTATCCATTTTTTCGTCCTTTCGCGTCGGCGGAGGATTCCGCTCCTTCCCACAACGGCTTGCATGAAGGCAACGTTCCGAACGCGCCTATCAATGATGCGGTAATCAGCAATGCGCAACACCGTCTATTAGACGTCGGGGATCGCAATTACTTCCGCAACGGACATGGTCTCCATGGTTTTTCCCGTCTCATCGGCAATTACCACCGCGCTTTCGTCGATTTCACCATCGCTGCGAATCTCATCGATCGCCAAGCCTCGAGCACTGCGCCGTGCTTCGTGTCGTGCAGCAGCTAGATCCGGTAAATCCGTTCCTTCGAGGTCGCGGATCAACGTTCCAGACGCGTCCCGAATGTGAAAATAGTATCTCGGCATGCCGACCACCCCTTAGTCCTATGAAACGCCGTCTCAACAGGTCCGTTCCGGCACGCATTTTCCTATGCGTAAGTATTTTCAGTACCATCTTGTACTGAAGGCCCGCGGTTCAGGCACCGGGAGACTTTGACCGTATTTGCCTGGGAATTGTAACGGAACGAGCCGCACTTGAATGTTGTTCTTAGCGCTTCACCCCGTATACCCAGCCCACCAGCCCGGGCCACCCACTGCGCCCCATCAAGCAGCGAACGAGTGAATCGCCCCAATAACGTCAGCAGGGGTGTAGGGCTTGCTTAGAAAAATACTGCCGCTAGGCATGTCTCTCGTTTTAAGAGAAATCTTGCCGGATGTAAGGATAATTTGAATAGGTGGCCAGCGGTCACGGATCGCATGTGCCAGCTTTAATCCGTCCATCGAACCTGGCATTTGAATATCGGTGAAAATAATACGAACATTATTTTCGACCTTCCAATATCAGGATCGCCTCGTCAGCATTCTGCGCTTCAATAACGTGGGCCCCGGCATCCCCTGCTATGAAGACCGCGTTCATTCGCAGTATTGGGTCATCTTCTACGACAAGCACGACCGGCAACGGGTCGGGCGGCACGTTCATTTTTGATATCATAACGAACCGGGCCCAATCAGTTCCGTAGGAAAGGTGCCTAGCTAGAACGCCGTCGGGTGCTATTGTTTCCCCATAGAACAAAGGATTATGGCACAGCCCGCTGGAATCAACCGTTCCTTGCCAAGCGTCGAGATACAAATTCAGAGGCAGGTGCAGCGGTGGAGATAGCGGAACTCGGAAAATTCGAGCTTGAGACCTTAGCTCTTACAATTAAATTCCAAAACAGCGCGCGTTCCTCGCTCGGCCGGCTCGTAAATGACGGATGCCTGCAGGCTGCATGCAACGGCGCGAGTAATCTTGGTCCCAAGGCCCGTGCCTTGGACAGCTCCTTCTCCAGTCCAACCGACGCCCTGGTCTTCGACATGAAGGCGGCACCGGTCACCACCACAGCTGCGAATGGAGATATTGATTTCGCCTCCGCCGTCTGGATAGGCATATTTTACGGCGTTGGTTACGAGCTCAGTCACGATGACGCCCAGTGAAACCGCTTTGTCCGTAGAAATCTTGAGATCATCATCAACGTTAATCCGAAAATGATATCTGCCATTAAGATCGACGGCGGTGCTGATTTCACCGATTAAGCCATGCATATAAGACCCCAGCTCCACAAACCGAACGTCCGATGAGGTGTAAAGCTTGCGGTGCACTCCGGCGATCGCCGAGATTCGCACCTGCATTTCTTGGAGCGCTGTTTGTGCCCCTCTGTCTTGAACCGTGCTGGCTTGCATGCGCGCAAGGGACGCTACCAATGCCAACGAATTGGCAATCCGGTGATTCATCTCGGCCAAAAGAAGCTCTGCGCGCTCCTTGCCCTCCTGAACCAGCCGCTGCGCTTCTTCTTTGTCGCGTTTTAGCTTTGTCTGCTTGATCGCCGCATTGGCGGCTTCATGAAGCAACTCGCGGTAATGCCCCAGGGTATCTTTCCAAACATAATCGATAGCGCCCGCTTTTAGCGCGGCGACCGCTACCCTAGCCGCGCGAGTGAAAAGCGGACATTGGCCGCGCCTGTGCTACACCGCCTTCAAGTCGAGATGAATCAAATCAATTGGTCAGAACATTAGAATGTTGATTTCGAGGGCCGGACGAAGATGTTCGTCTTGCTATTCCAGGTACGGCGTCAGCACCTCTTCGATCCATTTCATGAATGCGCGGACTCGGCGCGACAGATTGCTCCGATGTGCTACAACGAAAGAGACGGCAAGTGCCTGGCGACGAAGATCGGGGATGATCTCCGCAAGGACGCCACTCTCCAAGTATCGGCCAACCCCCAAGAGCGGTGCCTGAATCAGACCAAGGCCGGCGAGGGCAGCAGCTTCGTAGGTTTGCGCGCTGTTGACATGCAGCGCGCCTGGCAATTGAAGCGTGGCGTAGCTGTCGCCGTCCGGATATTCCCATCCATGGGGCCTTGCGCCCAGCATCGTCGAAAAATGTATTGTCCGATGGTCTTGAAGTTGGAGATCTTCTATCGAACGCGGTACGCCATAGCGCTTTAAATAGGCAGGACTGGCGACGTTGACCATGCGCAACTTTCCCAGTGGGCGCGCAATCAGCGTCTCGTCCCGTATGGGTCCAAGCCGCAATACACAGTCGAACCCCTCCTGAACCAGATCAACTTGCCGGTCCGTGCTTGACAGCTCCAGCTCTAGCTCAGGATAGGTCGCCATAAAGGCTGGCAACGCCGGCACGATTGTGGTGCGCGCCACCTCGGTCGGCAGATCGACCCGCAACCGTCCGCGGAGAGCCACGCCATCGCCTGCGAACATCGAGTGTAGGTCATCGACTTCAGCAAGCAGATCGCGGCCACGGGCAAGAAATATTCGTCCGTCTTCGGTCAATTGCACACTGCGAGTCGTCCGGTGCAGGAGCCTGACACCGAGATCTTCTTCCAGCTTCCGAACCGCCGTTGAGGCCCTTCCTTTCTGAATACCCAAGCTATCGGCAGCGCGGGTAAAGCTCCCCATTTCAGCGACCGCTGTGAAAATCAGGATGGGTTCGAGATTCTGCATTTTCGCGCCTCCGGATTGTTCCTCACAGAAAGAACAGAGCGTTCACTTTCAGGTTATTTATCACGCCTAATGGAAACAATAACCTTCCAAATATAGGAATTCCCCCTATCGGAGAACACTAAATGTCCGAAACCATGAACCTGCTTCCGGATGGGCCTGTGCCCCTGCATCGCGCCCTGTGGGCCGGCCGGGTAATGAGTTCGTTCGTCGTTACCGCTCTTGTGGCAGACGGCACAATTCAGCTTTTCGCGCCGGCACAGATCGCCAGCGTGTTGCAGGAAACCGGCTTCGCGATGGACCTGACCCATGTCCTGGGTCCGATCATACTCGTTTGCGCCATCCTTTACGTCATCCCGGCCACCGCGGTCCTCGGCGCGATTCTTGTGACAGGCTTCCTGGGCGGCGCCATCTGCGCCCATGTCCGCATTGGTGAGTTGGGGTCTCCGCCGGAAATCATTTCCCTACTTCTGGGCACGATGACATGGGGCAGCCTCTATCTGCGCGATCCCCGTATCCAGGCCCTTCTGCCAATAATCCATTGAACCAATAGGGCGATGCTCTGTCCCTCAACATCAGGAGAAAACGCATGTTTTTGGTAACGGGAATCACGGGAAAAGTTGGCAGCGCGACAGCAAAACATCTGCTGAAGCACGGCAAGGAGGTACGCGGGCTCGTCCGCAATCGCGAGAAGGCGGCTGACTGGGCGAACCAGGGTGTGGAACTGGTAGACGGTGATTGGAATGATCCGATTGCCATCGAGCGGGCGCTCAGAGGCGTCGAAGGCGCGTTTGTGATGTTGCCGGCTGTCTGGGCACCGTCGCCCGGTTACAAAGAAGCCAAGGGAATGATTGCGAACTATGTCGAGGCGCTCACCAAAGCAGCGCCGCCGCGCGTGGTTGCGCTTTCGTCGATGGGCGCGAACAGAACCAGCGGACTTGGGATGATCACGGCCTTGTCGCTTCTGGAACAAGGCTTTCGCGACCTGACATCCCCAATCGCATTTGTGCGCGCTGGCGGCTTCTTCGAAAACTTCCTTTACGGCTTGCAGGTTGCCCAGGGCGGAACCCTACCGGTCTACTACAATCCGACAAACCGGAAATCGACGATGGTCGCGACGAACGACATCGGCGCGGAGGTCGCAACTCTTTTGAGCGGGCCAGCTTGGTCCGGGCGGCGCGTCGTCGAGCTTGGTTCGATGGTCAGCCCGGATGAAGTCGCCGAGCAATTGGGTGAGGTCTTGAATCTCAACGTAAAAGCCATTGCAGTCCCGCGTTCAGGGTGGGCGGAAGCGTTCGAACAGTTCGGCATTCCGAAGGACCACACCGGACCTGCCGAAGAAATGTTTGAGGCCGTGAATGCAGGATGGATGAACCTCGGAGCCGAGGGTACGGAGCACGTAGCGGGTACGACGTCAGCACGCGATGTATTCGAGGCTGCACAGAACGCGGCCAAGGCGTAAGTCCGCGACGGATCGGGTACGAGACGGAGACTGCCCGGTTCTGCCTCGGACGCGTCACCAACAATATGGCCTGCCATTCGCGGAGCGCATCTTGCAATTCGAACATGGTGGTCTGAAGAGAGCGCTAAGTTCGCCTTTACCGCGCAGCAAGATGGCAGACATAGGCAAAACGGAATGTCCGCCTTTGGCTCAAAGCGGACATTTGAAGAAGCCCCACTTCAGGCTTTGACTTGCAAGAATGGACCCTAAGTTCGCGCTTGAAACCGAGCCGCGTTCGGCCCGTCCGTGAGATTAGTCTGATAACGGTTACTCAAGACCCGGCCCCTGCCAGCGCTATCCTTATGTGCAAGGCGGCCCTTCTCGCTTGCGGCTCGACTGACAGAGGTCAATGCGTAACTAATTGGGATCATGCATCGGGGGCGGTGATTTTATCTTCGATTTCTTAAGGGCCTTATTGCTTGGCTGGGCTGACGAGTGCCCGTTTGCGGCTACGGGCCTGTTCCCCGCCGGAGCAGGTCCCGCAACACCAATCACGGAATTCTCGTTAGGATTACTGTGAGATGATGTGACGGTTTTGGCCGAGGCCGATATTATCCCAAGCGAAAACGCCGTAACCGCAGCGACTAAATGAATCGGTTTCATCAACGCCTCCTATTTGGAATGGTAACGAGCAATGGCGGTGATAGGTTGCAGGCACGTGGTTCAGCATAACTCACCGCATCATCAAGCGATATTTCATTGCCGGCGCTGACGAAGCGGGCTGACCCAGGCGATTGTGGCGCTGGCAGCCCAGTATGGGCGCTATGGCTACCGGCGGATCACCGGACTGCTTCAGCGGGCCGGATGGTCGGTTGGGGTGGACCGTGTGCAGCGCATCTGGCGCCGTAAGGGGCTGAAAGTACCTTGGAAAAAGAAGCCCCGAGGCCGTTTTTTGGCTGAATGACGCTCATGCATCCCGTGCCCGCACCTTGTGGATCGCGCCTGGCAGCCCCTGGGAGAATGGATACTGCGTGGGAATTCGCGGCCAAGGGAGGCGGCGCGCTGTTTTTCGCTGGAGTTTGGCAGGATTTCGAGGACCCCATGCTAGGCCCTTCACAGAACTTCGCAATTATAACAGAGCCCGCTAGCTCGCCTTTAAACGGCTATATCGATCGGGCCCCTGTGGTGCTTTGGGGCCCTGACCGGGCCACGTGGCTGGACCCTGACGCGTCTTCCGCCGAACTTGAAAGCGTTAGCAGCACGCATCATTCGAGCAGGCCTCTGTCAAGTCAGGCTCAGCGAAGCTGGAAGAATGCCGTGAGGTCAGGGCTGAGTTGGCGGGGGACCCGTAGCGCTACTAAACCGACTCCGGCACCAGTGAATTTCCGTCGCTCTCATCGAAATAGGTAATCATTCGCAGTCAAGTTGTTCCAGGCACTGGCAACGATCCGCTGGAGGGAGTAGCGCGCTGCCACGTGGTGTCGCTGCAGGAAGCCAGCGCCGCCCCACAGGCAAGTGCGAATACAACTGGATCGGCAGGCGCATAGCGAAGGATTTAGCGCGAGTCGGTAAAGTTCAACCAGGCTATTCGTTCGCCCCCCCATGCAAGGCGCGGTTCTCAGATTCCGCTACGAATCTGCTCGTTAAGCAAATTATGAAATCGGGCAAGGTTAACGGCACCGATGCAACTAAACTTCGCAGGTGAGTAAGATCAAGACTGTTGTGATCGGGAACGCAGAGAGGCGCTGCCTCTGCTACTGCGCCGTCATTATATCCGCTAGTTTAATAGCAACTTTGCTGTTCTGGTGAGGACTGGAGCTTTCCCAGCTCATTGCCAAGTTTTTCACGGCGACTGTGATACCACGCCTGCCAGAGCCGCCTTCATCGCGTCCATATCGGTCACGACGATATTTGCTTTCTGCTCGTAGCTGGCGTCGTTCGAGCGTAGGGCCACGATTTTGCCTCCCACAACGCCGATCCGAATTATGTCGGGCTTTCCGGCAGGGTCGGACTGAACAATTTGTATGTTCCCGAGCAATGCACCGTCCTGGCCCATCACTTTTGCTGACGCAAACGCCCTCGGCAGTAATGTGAAGCTGTTCAGCGCCATGGGCGCAAATGCTTCTTCCTCGGCGCAAACACTTGCTGGCATTAGAAACAGAGCAAACATCAGAGCGGGTTTCGAGGTCATCAACAGCCCTACTTTCGGGTATCAGATCCCATTCCGCCTTGGATTGCAGCCGCTAGAGTTTGGGTCTCGCAGTCACGCTGCCACGCCTTCTTGTGTTGCAACGAAATAAACGGCGGAAGATGCGCAATTCCTCCCCACTCCAGTGAAACTATTGATGACCCACAACCGTTGTAACTAGAGTTACGTGGGGTTCCAGTCATGCCCTCCACCCTCGAAATTGCAAATCACCTTCGGCGAGATCAGGCGGTCCAAAGGGCTGCCGCCCACGCCAACTGTCGTCATGACGAACTAACTCGTGCCGCACAAGACGATCTGAAAACAAAACCGCGCGGCGTCAGAGCTACTTCTACTTCACCGTCCGGCGGGCTTTGGTCGCGGTTACTTAAGCTTCGCAGAACGCCGAAAAACTAGAACCAATTTCTCGCTCGCGCAGCGGGGTATTCACGCAATGTGTCAGCTCCGTTTCAAAGGGCATTTTCCCTTTTCTCATCTGCAATAGGCTTATCACTTCCGCCGCTTGCGCGATGGATAGGACCTTAGATTTTAACCGGCGATAAAATGGCTGCGCTGCAAAATTATCTACTATCCAAGTTGTCGGGCAGGCACAGAGAGATGCTGGTGCCGCACCTAGAAGCTATCGATCTGCCACTGCGATTTACTGTCGAAAAAGTCGGCAAGCCCGTCGAGCATATTTATTTCCCCGATGCCGGCATGGTGTCTGTCGTGGTTGACCTGGGAGCAAATCACCAGGCGGAAGCCGGCACCATTGGGTGGGATCTCTTCACAGGACACTCGGTCGTCATGGGCGGCGCCGTCGCCCTGACCACTCTATACTTGCAGATTGCCGGTAACGGCAGGCGTATGCCGGCAACAGTGTTCGCGAAGTTCCTGAAAGAGGACCGTGATCTTCACGAATTTTTCCTCGCGGCAGTCGAAGGATTCAATGCGCAGGCCACCTACACCATAATCACCAACAGCCGCGGTAAACTTGAAGAGAGGCTATGCCGATGGTTGCTCATGGCGCACGACCGTTCGGAAGGCGATACGCTCGGTATCACCCATGATCTGTTGTCCGTCATGCTGGGCGTACGCCGGGCGGGGGTCACGACAGCATTGCAACACTTGGAAGATAGCCAAGCGGTTGAGCTCGTGCGCGGCAAGATTACGATCCTCGATCGCGGGATGTTGAAGGGCTTTGCCGGCCCCTTCTACGGCCCAGCAGAAACCGCGCAAGCACGGCTAACCGGATG
>JACCXK010000075.1 GCA_013697055.1 Alphaproteobacteria bacterium | reverse complement strand
TCGCTGGCCAAGGAGCTGCCCGACGGCTCAACCACCCTGACCTTCAGCACCAAGGAGGTGGACGCGATCGATGTCAGCAAGGGCATTTCGCTGCCCGGCTGGGACCAGAGCTACAAGGTCGATGAGCTGAAAAGCCTGATGGCGGAATATGCCGATGTCGGCGAAGAGAAGATGTGGGAGCATCTGGGCTATTTCATCAAGGCCATCGTGCCGGTGGCCAAGGAGGCTGGCATCAAGATGGCCTGCCATCCCGACGATCCCCCGCGCCCCATCTTCGGTCTGCCGCGCATCGTCAAGAACCGCGACGATCTCGCCCGGTTGCTGGCCATCGTCGACAGCCCCGCCAACGGGCTGACCCTGTGCTCCGGTTCGCTGGGCGCCGGCCCCAAGAACAATGTCGAGGCGCTGGTGCGCGAGTTCGGGGCCGCGGGCCGCATCCATTTCGCGCATTTGCGCAACGTCAAGGTCAACGAGGCCGGCGATTTCGAGGAGACCGCGCACAAGTCCGACTGCGGTTCGCTGGACATGGCGGCGATTGTCAAGGCCTATCACGACGTCGGTTATGTAGGATATGCGCGGCCCGACCATGGCCGCATGATCTGGGGCGAAACCGGCAAGCCCGGCTATGGCCTGTACGACCGGGCGCTGGGCGCCGTCTATCTGAACGGTCTGTGGGAAGCGGTGTCGAAGTTCGCTTAACGCATAATAATAAGAACAATCGGGGGAACGATGCCGAAGATCCGCTGGCTGATGATCGCCATGTGCTTTCTGGCCAATGCCATCAGCTATATCGACCGCGCCAACCTGGCCATCGCCGCGCCGGCCATCCGCGCCGAGCTGGGCATCAATGCCGCCGAGATGGGGTTGGTGCTCAGTGCTTTCTTCTGGACCTATGCGTTGATGCAGCTGCCGGCCGGCTGGTTCATCGACCGGCTGGGCGTGCGTATCTCGTTGGCTTTCGCCGTCACCTGGTGGTCGCTGTTCACCATCGCCACCGGCGCGGCGCGGGGCGTCACCCAGTTCATCGGGGCGCGGCTGATGCTGGGCGTGGGCGAGGCCTTTTCGCTGCCGTCCTTCACCCGTGTCGCTTTCAACTGGTTCCCCCGCAGCGAACGCGGCATGGCCTGCGGAATCTTCAACAGCGGTTCGACGACAGGATCGGCGCTGTCGCTGCCGGCGGTCACCGCCTTGATCGTGCTGGTGGGCTGGCGCGGCGCCTTTGCGGTCACTGGCATCCTGGGCATCGTCTGGGTGCTGGCCTGGTGGTTCATCTATCGCGATCCGGAGAAATACCGCGACATCGCCCCGGCGCAGGTCGATGCGCTGCTGGCGCAGCGCGGCATGCCGTCAGCGCCCGCCGCCACCGCCAAAATTTCCTGGGCAGACCTGTTCCGCTACCGCTCGGTCTGGGGACTGATGATCGGGCTGTTCTGCCTGAACTTCGCGATCTATTTCTTCATCACCTGGTTTCCCTCCTATCTGTTGCAGGCACGGGGCTTCTCGCTGACGTCATTGGGGACTCTGGGCATGGTGCCCGCGCTGATGGCGATCCTGGGCAACTGGCTGGGCGGTTATACCTCCGACCGGCTGCTGAAGGCGGGCTGGAGCCCGACCAAGGCGCGCAAGACTTGCCTGGTCGGCGGGATGCTGGTGGCGTCGTCCATCGGCGTGTCGGCCTTTGTGGAAAGCACTTTTGTCTGCCTGGCATTCTTCAGCCTCGCCTATGCCGCCTTGTCATTCACTGGCGGCAATGTCTGGACCGTGGGCAGCGAGATCGCGCCGACCAAGGACCATGTCGCCTCCATCGGCGGCATCCAGAATTTCGCGGGCAATCTGGCGGGGATTCTCATCACCACCTTCACCGGGGTGATGCTGGTGCTGACCAAGGGATCGTTCCTGATTCCGCTGGCGGTGGCGGGCGGGTTGTGCGTGGTGGGCGCGCTGTCCTACCTGTTCATCGTGGGGAAGGTGGAACCGCTGCCGTTGTTGCCTAGCCGGCAAAAGGCTTCATCCATGTGAGGCCCGCGACGGTGGTGGTGGCGGGCTTGTATTCGCAGCCGATATAGCCGGTATAGCCCATGGCATCGATGGCGCGGAGCACCTTGGCATCGTCCAGCTCGCCGGTGGTGGGCTCGTTACGCCCGGGCACGGATGCGATTTGCATGTGATCGATCATCGGCATCAGGTGCTCCAGCCCGCGGATCACATCGCCATGGATGATCTGGCGGTGATAGATGTCGAACTGGAAGCGAAGGTTGGGCAGCTTCAGCTCGGTGATGATCTCTTCGGCCAGATGGAAGTCGTTCATCAGGTAGCCGGGAATGTCTCTGGTGTTGATCGGCTCCAGCAGCACGGTGAGGTCGGACAAGGTCTCGCAGGTGTATTTGATGGAGTCCTTGTAGGTCGCCAGCGCTTCCGGTCCCGAGGCGATGGAGGCCATCAGATGCACCCGCGTAGCACCGGCCGTGTCGGCATAGATGCGCGCCTGATCCACCGCCTTGCGGAAATCCGCCTTGCGCTCGGGCAGGGCGGACAGTCCGCGCTCACCGCCCGCCACATCGCCCGGCGCCACGTTCAGCAGCACGGCCTTCAGCTTGTGCCTGGACAGGCGCGCCGCGATGTCGTCGGCGCTGTAATCGTAGGGAAACAGATATTCCACCGCGGTGAAGCCGGCATCGGCGGCGGCGGCGAAACGGTCCAGGAATGCGTGTTCCTGGAACAGCCATGTCAGGTTGGCGCAAAAATTCGGCATCGGCCCGTCATAACCGATGCCGTTCAAAAAGTCTTCCGCAACTCCAGGAATATGCGCGGCCGGGTGCGGATGGCGACGTCCTGGATAGAGGCCAGGGTGTTCAGGTTGCGCGGGCCCGCATAGTTGATCTGCTCATTCCCGAAACGGTAGGGCACGATATTGTCCACCTCGAATTTCAAACTGAGATCGGGCTTGGGATGCCAGGTCCAGGAGAAATAGTCGTAAGGATTGTGGATCGCGATCAGGCCGATCTGGGAAATGCGCCAGTTGCTGTTGCTCATGGAGGCCCCCATGCCGAAGGCCCATGTCGAATTCCATTCCTCAAGATCCTGGTCGATTTCGACGAACAGGCGGCGGTCGCGCTGGCCGGAAATGCGGCGGATCATGCCAGTCACCGGATCGGCCAGGTTGCTGTTTTCCCAATAAATGGTGGGCTTGAGCAGGCCATTGTGCAGGCCAAAATGGTCCAGCGGCAGCTGCCCGCCGATGGTAAAACGCTCGCTGACGGCATGGGGCACATTGCCCGGCGCATCCAGCCCACCGCCCACCGGAATGTA
The DNA here is from genome assembly GCA_013697055.1 of Alphaproteobacteria bacterium. Taxonomy (GTDB): domain Bacteria; phylum Pseudomonadota; class Alphaproteobacteria; order Micropepsales; family Micropepsaceae; genus Rhizomicrobium. The sequence goes on along the minus strand of JACCXK010000075.1, from coordinate 14,342 downwards.
GTCCTGCAGGTCGGTGATGTCCTCGTGCAGGTATGTCAGCACCAATGCGCCCTTGCCCCAGAAATGACGCTCGGCGCTGGCCTCGATCTGCCAGCGCTGGTCGGGGCGCAGGTCGGCGTTGCCGGCGGCCACGCCGAAGCTGGACAGGCCGGAGCTGGCGACGAAATTGTTGAAATTGAGCTGGCCCAGTTTTTTCTCGACCCGCAGGCGCAGTTGGGTGTCCTCGTCCGGCGCCCAGGACAGCAACGCCCGGGGCTTCACATAGAAGAAGTCGCGCGTCTTCATCGTGTCGCCGGTTTCGCCGATCCGGGAATATTCAAAGCGCACGCCCGCTTCCAGCGACCATTGCGGGGCAAATTTCCAGGTGGCCTGGCCGAAGCCTTCGGCGCGTTTCTCATTTACCGAGACATTGGCATTGGGAATTTTGACGGCGGCGCCGTTGGATAAAAAGCTGGAGCGCCCGTCGAGATAGTTATAGGCGCCTTCGCCGCCCACTTGCAGGTTCAGGTCGGGGGTGGCGGCATAGCGCAAGGTGGCGCGGCTGATGCTTTCGCCGGTCGAGCTGTCGTTGCGGAAGATGGCGCTCCCGCTTGTCTGCGCGCTGGTGTTGCTGTCGGCTTCCTTACCCAGCCGCTGCAGCACCAGCGTTTCCAGGTTGAAATCGCCCATCGTCTTCTGCCAATGGCTGCCGAATTCGCCGTTGCGCTTGCGGATGGTGGTGTCGAAGCGCGAGCCGCCATAGCCGGAATAGGCGATTCCGTAGGAGACATCGTTGGTCTGCAGGGTCAGGTTGTTGTTCCATTCCCCGCCGAACAGCGGCGCGATCAATCCGGCATGGGCGTTCCAGCCCAGCTGCATGATGCCGTAGCTTTTGGCGACATCGATCTGCGGCGTTCCCGGCGCCCCGGCCACATACGGCGTCAGGATGCGCCGGCCATATCCGGGCGAATCGTCCCAATTGTTGGCGGTGCGACCGAAGCTGGCTTCATAACGCAGATCGCCGCTCTGGCCGTGATATTCGATGCCGCCGCTGGGTACCCACTCGCCGTCTTCAATGTAAGTGTTGCGAGCCGTGAGGATGGTCTGCGATCCGGCATCGGCCTTCAGCACGATGTTGGCCACCACGCTCTGGCCCTGCATGTCGATGCCAGGTGCGCCGCCGCGAATGACGTCGATGCGCTCCACGCTGGCGGCGGGAATACGCGACAGGATGCTGTTGACGTCATCGGTCTTGGCGGTGGGGCGGGCGCCGTTGATCAGGACATTGCCGGCCGTGCCGGCGAAGCCGCGCGCCGACTGGCCCTGGTCGAGGGTGAAGCCGGGCAGGCGCGAAACCATGTCATTGGCGGTGTTGGGCCGCAGATCGGCAAAGAAGCTGGCAGGGTAGCTGGATAGGCCCTGGCCCGAGTCCGCCGCCATGACAGGGGTGCCTGCTAGAAGCAAAAATCCGCAGAAACCAAGGGTTTTTAGGGCCGACATGGGTAATCCTTGCATTACTTTGTTCCGTGTATCGCATTATACCTTGCATAGCACGGTACTGTTGTCTATACCGGTCTGGCGAAATTTGAGGAGACCCCCATGCGCACATCATCTCTAGCCAAACTTGCCTGTGTTATTTCCCTGCTCGGCCTTGCCGTACTTCCCGTTTCGGCGCGTTCCTGGGACCGTTCCAGCTATCGCGATCCGGCGGTGACACAGCCGGGACGGATGGAGTGGGCCTGGGACGGCGGCAAGAAACTGGCGGTTGGCGTGCCGGGCACCGTGCATTACAGCGAAGGCGGCGCGCCGCGCGTGGTGATCACCGGTCCGGACGAGTTGCTGCGCCATGTCCGTTTCGGCGGCGGCAATATCGGGATGGAAGATGATGAATTTCCCTGGAGCCATTCCTGGAACGGCGAAAGGTTGGACATCACCGTCACCGGCGTGGCGCTGGACCAATTCATCGTGTCGGGCAGCGGCAAGATGCTGCTGGGCAAGCTCAGCCGAAACAACCTGTCCATCAATGTCAGCGGCAGTGGCGCGGTGGAGGCGGATGCTTTGGTCAAGGGTGATGCGGAATTGAAGGTGTCCGGTTCGGGCCACATCAATTTCGGCACCTTGCAAGCCAGTAACCTGACCGCCAAAATCTCGGGCAGCGGCACCATCGACGGCCGGGGCCGCGCCGATACGCTGGACCTGAACATGTCGGGCTCCGGGCGCTTCGCCGATATCGCCTCCAACCGGGCAAGCGTGACCATGTCGGGCAGCGGCCGCGCCACCATCGCGGCGCGCGATGAGGCCCATGTGCGCATTTCCGGTTCCGCCACGGTGCGCATGCCCACCAAGCCGGCGCAGCTGGATGTGAGTGTTTCCGGTTCGGGCCATGTCATCACCGCCAATTCGGACTGACGCGACGTGATTCGCTGTGGGGCGGGACATTGCGTCCGCCCCACGCACTCGCCATCATGAGGCGCACATTCTCACCGGACCGGATTCCTTGCCCGAAAGCATCCAGATACAGCTCAAGAAGGGCGTGCTGGAAATGTGCGTTCTCACCTTGCTGGCGCGCGGGGATTCCTATGGCTACGAACTTTTCAGCAAGCTGATGGCGCAGATCGGCATGGGCGAAGGCACCATCTATCCTTTGATGCGCCGGATGCAGAACGAGGGGCTGGTCGCCACCTATCTGGTGGAATCCACCGGGGGGGCGCCGCGCAAATACTACAAGATCACCGAACAGGGCCGCGGCACATTGGTGGCGCAGCGCGCGGAGTGGAAGGATTTCCGCGCTTCGGTGGACAGCATTCTGGGGGAAGACCGATGATGCGGGGAGAATTTCTCGAGGGCCTGCGCCGGGGCCTGCGCGGTCTGCCGCAAAGCGAGATCGACGACATCATTTCCGACTATGAGGCCCATTTCACCGATGCCATGGAAGCGGGCCGCAGCGAAGCGGAAATCGCCGCCTCGCTGGGGTCCCCATCGCACCTGGCGAACGAACTGGGCGCGGAAGCCAGGCTGCAGCGCTGGGAAACCAGCCGCAATCCCCATACCTTCCTGCGCGCCGGCGCCGCGGTGATCGGGCTGCAGGCGATCAATATTTTCATCCTGCTGCCGGTGTTGGCGTTCCTGATCTTTTGTGCCGGGGTTGCCGCCTATGTCCTTTACCTGGCGGGCGGCACGGGGCTGCATCTGCTGTCGGGGCTGTTGTCCGGCGGCGGCAATGTGATGCTTCCGGCGCTGCTCGGCGCGGGCATGATCTGCGGCGTGGTGGGAATGGGGGCGCTGCTGGCGCTGCTGCTGGATGCGGGCCTCAGGCAGCTGGCGCGTTATGCCCGGCTGAACTATCGCCTGCTCAAACCATCCGACGAAGACGAATAGAGGCTGCCATGTCCAGAACCCTCGCCATCATTGCCGTTGTTGGTCTTGTTCTTTGCGCCGCGCTGTTTGCCCTGGCGCGGACGATCGGCGGCGACGCCATTTTCCATGACAGCAAGAGCTTTGCCGGCATCAAGCCGTTGATCGACCTGGCCACCCACAAGGAGTGGCGCTGGGATGGCGGCGACAGCCTGGCGCTGGAGGCGCCGGTCAATGTCGTCTATCGGCAGAACGGCCCGCCTGGTGTCACCGTCACCGGAAGCGCCGACCAGTTGCAGCATGTAAAGGTCGGTGGCGGCCGCATCGTCAGCGACAATGGGCCGGTCAAGGCCGGGGCGCCGAAGCTGACCGCTGTGATCGGCGGCATGGCGCTGCGCAAATTCAGCGTCAATGGCGGCGAAAATCTCGACCTGGGCAAGATCGAACAGGACGAGCTTGAGCTTCATCTGAACGGCCATGGTTCGATTACCGGCACCGGACGCGTCAACCGGTTGGACCTGACCATCGCCGGATCAGGCAAAGCCGCGCTGGGCGGATTGTCGGTCGGCGATGCCCAGGTTTCGATCTATGGCAGCGGCAAGGGCATCATCGCCCCGCACGGCACCTTGAACCTGTTCGTCACCGGCAGCGGAAAGATTGCCTTGGCGTCCAAGCCGGCCAAGATCGAGCAGAATGTGCTAGGCTCGGGTGGCATCGTCGATGTCGACGAGATCGTGGACAAGGTCATGGCGTCGGTACGTGTCAGCGTGCCCGTGACCGTAAATGTACCGATGCCGGTGGTGGTGCCGCCGCAGCCGCCGGTTCCCCACAGTGGCGACGTACGCAATCTGGTGACCCTGGGCGGCAAGAATGTGGACCTGGGCCATCTGGACCAGAAGTCTCTCACCGTCACCATTCCCGGCTCCGGAAAAGTCCGTGCCGAAGGCAAGGTGGAAAACCTGACCGTAACGATCTTCGGATCGGGCAAGGCCGATTTCGGCAAGCTGGCGGCGGGCGATGTGAAAGTCACAATTTTCGGCAGTGGTGACGCGTTCCTCGCGCCAAGCGGCAATGTGAACGTGGCCATCAAAGGCTCCGGCACTGTGCATCTGCGAACACGGCCCAAATCCGTCAGCCAATCGCTGCAGGGTTCCGGTCAAGTGGTTGAGGATTACTAGCCACCGACCCCAACCGGTATTCGCACCTGCGGCGGCGCTGGACATTGCTGGAGGTGGGCGCATTATTCTCCCCAAAGCCGCAGGTGCGGAAAAACAATGGGGATGGAAAATGAACATCGCAGTCAGCTCGACGATTGAACGCGTACCCGCGGCCTTGCGCGGCTGGCTGGCCAAGCCGCGCCCCATGCTGATCAACGGCAAATGGGTGGAGGCCAAGTCCGGCAAGACCTTCGACGTGCATGATCCGGCCACTGAAATGAAGCTGGCCAGCGTGGCTGAAGGCGATGCCGCCGATATTGACGAGGCGGTGCGCGCCGCGCGCCGCGCCCTGGAAGAGGGCCCCTGGAGCCGCATGTCGCCGTCAGCGCGGGGGCGCCTGATCCACCGCATCGGTGATCTTATCCTGGCGAATCTCGACGAACTGTCCCAGCTGGAAAGCCTTGACAATGGCAAGCCCTTCCATGTGGCGCGCGTCGCCGACGTGCCGCTGTCCGCCGACATGTTCCACTACATGTCCGGCTGGTGCACCAAGATCGAAGGCAAGCATATCCCGCTCAGCGCCCTGGCGGCGGGCGGCCAGTATCTCTCCTTCACCCGGCCCGAGCCGATCGGCGTGGTGGGCCAGATCATTCCCTGGAATTTTCCGCTGCTGATGGCGGCCTGGAAGCTGGCGCCGGCGCTGGCGACCGGCTGCACCGTGGTGCTGAAGGTGGCGGAAGAAACGCCGCTGTCTGCCCTGCGCCTGGGCGAGATACTGATGGAAGCCGGCGTCCCCGACGGCGTGGTCAATATCGTAACCGGCTTTGGCGAAACCGCCGGCGCGGCGCTGGCGGCGCATCCTGGTGTCGACAAAGTTGCCTTTACCGGTTCCACCGAAGTGGGCAAGCTGATCGTGCGCGCCGCCTCGAACGACCTCAAGAAGGTCAGCCTGGAACTGGGCGGCAAGTCGCCCAACATCATCCTGGGAGATGCCGATGTGGACGCGGCCATCGCCGGCGCCACCGCCGGCATCTTCTTCAACCATGGCCAATGCTGCAACGCCGGCTCGCGCCTGTTCGTGCAGGAAAATATCTTCGACAAGGTGACGGCGGGCATCGCCGCCAATGCCGCCAAAATCAAGATCGGCGTAGGCATGGACGCGGACACCGAGATGGGACCCCTGGTGTCCGAAGTCCAGCACGGCCGCGTCACCGGCTATCTCAAGTCGGGACTGGAAGAGGGCGCTCGCGCCCTGACCGGCGGAGCTGCGGTCGGCAATCGCGGCTATTTCGTGCAGCCCACCGTACTGGTGGACACAAGGCCTGACATGAAGGTGGTGCGGGAGGAAATTTTCGGACCCGTGCTGGTGGCGACACCCTTCAAGGAAGCCGATGACAAGCTGATCGCGGCCGCCAACGACACCGTTTACGGTTTGGCGGCCGGGGTATGGACCAGGGACATCGCCAAGGCCAACCAGATCGCCAACCGGTTGAAAGCCGGAACGGTGTGGATCAATTGCTACCATGTCTTCGATTCTGCGCTGCCGTTCGGCGGCTACAAGCAATCGGGCTGGGGCCGCGAAATGGGCCAGGCGGTGCTGTCCAACTATCTGGAGACCAAGGCGATCACCACCAGCATCGGCTAGCGGACGCGTTCGACCCTGTAGGTGCGCGGACTGTCCGAGGCACGCAAAACATGGCTGCCAAAGGTGCCGTCGGTGATCACCACCCGGTACTCTGATGGCGGCCGGCTCCAGCTCACGGTGCCGCCTTCCACGCCTGCCTGCCGCCATTGCTGGCCATTTTCCAGCTCCACGACAAAGGCGCCGTTTTTCTCAAAGCGGTAGGAGGCCATCCGGGGCGCATCCCTCTCTGCGGTGGTGGTGACAAGGCTCTCGAAAAATCCGGGCTTCTTGCGCGGCCGCACCGGAGCGGTCGCCACCCGCGGCTGTGATTGCGGCGGCGGTGGCGCAACATTCGCACCCGGCACCAGACGTTGCTGCAATTCCGGGGCGGGGGAGAGGCCGAGCTTGGCGCGCATCGGCTGCTGGGCGCCGTAAACACAGTCCAGCCACACCCGGTCGTCATGGATCACGCCGCAGCGCGCAACGCCGGCCAGCACGTCGTCGCGAGTATCGGCTCCGGCAGGCGATGCCAAAAGCATGAAGCCGCCCGTCACCGCGATGGCTATCCTGTTTTTCATGTTCGCCTCCCCATGGCCCCAGCCCGGAGTTTGCGGAGGCTTGCCCGTCAAAGCAATCTCCCACCCGTCATTTCGCAAGCGCGAAGGGCTGGTGGTTGCCTGCCCCGATAAAACGATCTGCTTTGTGCGATATGCCAGACTAGCGCTTCAAGCCGAAGGCATAGACATGGGCATCGTGCGACACCAAGAACACCTTGCCCAGCGCCACCGCCGGCTGGTTGAAATGCACCCAGTCGCTCAAAAGCTTGCCGCTGGAATACAGCTCCTTGCCGGTCGCCGCATCCATCGCCACCAGCATCATGCTGGCAACGGGGGTGGAGCGGAATTTGGACAAGGCCTCGGTTGTTTCCGGCTTTTCGCCCGCTTTCGGCTGGCCATGCTCTTCCAGATTCTGAAAGTGCTGCTTGGTCTGCTCGCCAGTCTGCACCGCATAGACCACGCCATTGGCCACGGCGATATTGTCGGGCACGGTCAGGTCGCGTGACATCCATGCGGGCGCCAGCGCAATCCGGTCGCCGTCCGCGACAACCTTCAGCGCCATGACGCTGCCATGCGGCGCCGCGCCGTTGCCGGGCGGAAACATGTAGCCATCCTTGCCCGGCGGTCCCCACATCGGCACATAGAGCAGGCGCGCCCCATCGGCCGTCACCGTGGTGGAGATTTCACCGAACACGCCCTGGCCCCAATAGCTTTCCGCGTCATTGCCCAGGCGCGGCGACTGATAGAGCGGCGTGCCGTGATCGCGTCCGCCCAGGTTGCGGGTATCCAGCAGATAGACCACGCCTTCCTTGGACGAGGTGACCAGCAGGGTGCGGTCCTTGAAGGGAAAAATCATCGGCCCGCCGGAGCCCAGATCCAGGTCCTTTTCGTTCAGCCGTGTCCAGCTTGCCGGGGTGAAGGAATCGGCAACGCCGTAGGCCTTGGGCGCCACCGCGATGACGGCGTTGCCGAAGATGCCTGCAGCGGGATCCTTGGCGCCATCGGCGGTCTGGACATAGACGCCCTTCGGCCCGGCGACCGGGCCGCCGCGTCCCCAGGGACCGGCGGGGCGGCCGCGCCCGGTATAAAAGCGCGACAGCCGCGGATGCGCCGGATCGCTGATGTCCATGGCCGACACCGCGCCCGCCTCGATCGGCTGCGCCGCATCGCCGCCACAGCCGCGCCCGGATGCGGTGTAGATGACGTTGTCGATCAGGTTCAGGCTCCAGTTGCGGCTGAACGGCGCCACCAGCGGCATGGGCGCAAGCTTTTCCTCGCCTGCGCCCAGGCTGAGACCGCGCAGCTTGCCGTCGCTTGTGGTGAAATAGATCACACCGGCCGCTTTATCGATCACCGGCGTGGCTTGTTCGGTGTTGGAGCAGTTGGTGGTGGCGGGACGCTGCGGCTTGCCCAGATTGGGGAATGTTTTCTGCCACACGGTCTTGCCGCTGTCGGCATCGATGGCAAACAGCGTGTCGTCGATGCCGATGGTGAAGATCAGATCTTTGCGGCCTTGAGCGGTGTCGACACCTTGCGCCACCAGCGGCGCGGTGAGAGTGGACAGTGCCACGTCCTGCGGGACGGTGGTGAGTTGGCTGCTCCACAACAATTTCAGCCGGCCGACATTTTTCGGCGACAGAGTTGTTTCCGCCTTGTTCCAGCCGCTGCGCTGGGCGTCATAGCCGAAAGTCAGCCATTCACTGGGCGTCTGCGCCTGGGCGGCGGTGGCGGTGAGCAGTACCGTCAGGGTGATGGCGTGCCTGAACATCAGTGACCCTTCGGCGCCATTTGGGGTGAAAGCCCGCCGGCCTGCCACAGGGCTGCGGTCTTGGCGCTGGTGACATATTGCAGGAAGGCCTGGGCTTCGGCGGCTTGCGGCGCCTTGGCGCCCACCGCGACATCGATATTGACGAAGGCGCCCAACTCTTCCGGCAACGCGCCCACCAGCTCGATTTCCTTGTGGGGCAGGATCTCGCTTTCGAATTGCAGGGCGCTGTCGGCTTCGCCATTCATCAAACCGGCGGCCCCATTGCCCTTGCTGCTGATCACGCCATGCACACCGGAAAATTCTGGCCGCTTGAGCAGCCGGTCGATCATCAGCGCGCCCAGGCTGCCGCGCGCCGAATCGGGATTGGAATAGACCACGCCATTATAGGCTTTCAGGACGGCGACCAGCTTGGGCACCGTGGTGATGTCGGGATGGGGCGCGCCGGCCTTCACCGCCAGCCCGATATTGACCCGACCGAGCGGCGCGCGGCTGCCGACCGCGCCGGATTTGGAGAGCCCGTCCATCAGGTCCGGCGTCACGAACACGATGTCTGTGGGTTGCGCAGTTGTGTCTTGCGGAATCTTCAGCAGCTCCAGCCCGCGCACGTTCACGGTGACGCCGGTCTCCTTTGTGAAGGCTGCGGCGATGGCTTTCAGCCCCGCATTGGCGACCACGGGTGGAGACAGGACCTGGATTTCCACGGCGCCGGCGCCGGCGGTGAAAAGGCCAAGAAGGAAGACCGGCAGGAACAGCGATTTCATCCCATATCCCTTTGATTGTTATTGGCTATTTGCAACTATCGGCGGCCCGCCCGCGCTTCAGCATAGCTTATTATATTCAAATCGCCGGGGTGGCCTCTATAGTGGTGGCGGGGGTGTCATCATGAACAGACTTGTTTCGCTTGCCGCCGTGTTGCTGCTGCTGTGTCCCGGCGCTGCGCTGGCCGCGACGGATTTTTCCGGCGCCTGGGAATTTTCCGTCCGCGAGTTCGGCGACCATAATTTCTATCTGCCCCTGACCGATGGCCGCTTGACCCTGGAGAAAGGCGGCGCCGGCTATGTCGCGCATTATAACAAACTCACCTTGACGGGCAGGCCGGGCAACAACGACCTTAATCTCGCCTGCCAACAGGATGACAAGTCCTGCGGCAGTTTCGCCCTGAAACTGTCGGGCGGCCAGCTTGCGGGCACCGGCACCTTGCTGGGCATTCCCGTCACCTTCAAGGCCGCGCGGCCCGCGGCGCGGCCCGCGGCTGCCACGGTTCACGATTACGACCCCAAGAGTTTCCACAATTTCTATTCCCCGGCGCTTGTCCCGGTGATGCGCATCTTCCCCGGCGACAGCATCAAGACCCGCACTTTGGACAGCCGAGGCCAGGATTTCGACGGCAAGCCGCGCGCCCCGCGCGGCAATCCGCTGACCGGGCCTTTCTATGTCGAAGGCGCCATGCCGGGCGATACCCTGGTGGTGCATCTTGACAGGGTGCGCACCAACCGCGACAGCGCCTACCAGACCAACCTGATTGCTTCGACGGCGCTGGAATCAGGCTACCTGCGCGAACTGGCCAAGCATGATGCCGGCTTTAACAGCTGGAAGATCAATGCGGCGGCCGGCACCGCAACCCTCGTCGATCCGTCCGGCAAGATGAGCGCCTATACCATCAAGCTGTCGCCCATGCTGGGTTGTGTCGGCCTCGCCCCGCCGCGCGACGAAGTGCTGGGCAGCGGCCATCTGGGACCGTTCGGCGGCAACATGGATTCGCCGCAGGTGCGCGAGGGCGCCACCCTGTACATCCCGGTGTTCCAGCCCGGCGCGCTGCTCTATTTCGGCGACGGCCATGCCCAGCAGGGCGAAGGCGAACTGCCGGGGCAGGGGCTGGAGACCTCGCTGGACGTGCAGCTGACGGTGAACCTGGTGCAGAACAAGGCGCTGGCCCAGCCTCGGCTGGAAAACCCCGATTATGTGATGATCATGGGCAATGGCGTGACCGTGGATGCCGCCATGAAAAGCGCCACCACCGAGATGAGCCGCTGGCTGGCCGATGCTTACGGCCTGACGCCACAGGACATCGCGGCGTTCCTGGGCACTGCGATGGAGTATGACATCGCCGAAGTGGTCGATTCCGAATATGGCGTCACCGCCAAGGTGCGCAAGGACGCGCTGGCCCAGCTACGCAAATAAGATCAGGAAGGTATCAGCGCCCCTGATGGCGGAAGATGCGGCCCTTGGCCATGTGCTGGTTCTTGGGACCGCCACGGCCGGTGCCCTGTGACAGAAACTGCTGATGCGGCGGCACCGGCTTGGCCGGCGCGGCCGGCGTCTTGGCGGGCGTGGTGTCCTTTGCGGGCTTGGCGGCAGCTTTTGCCGGAGCCGCGGCTTTCGTCTTCGTCTCGGTCTTTGCCGGCGCCTTGGCAGCGGTTTTGGCGGCAGGCTTGGCGGGTTTCTTGGCCATGATCAGTTCCTCCTACCGCTTGGCGTCCGCGACCACCCGGTCGCCATTCTGCACCTGGTTCTGCGGCTTCTTCGGCTCCTGCGCCGGTGTCGCGGCGGGTTTCTTGGGCTTCTTGGGCTGGAAGCCGCCTTCCGGATGCTTCTTGTATTCCTGCATCCAGGGCGGATAACCGTCTTCGTCCTCGTTCGCATAATGCTGGCGGTACAAGGTCGACATGAAGAAGTCGGCGCTGGGCAACCCGTTCATCAACCCTTCGGTGGCGCCGACGCCAAATTCCATCGTGCCTGGCGGCACCAGCTGGGGCACGCGGTTCTCGGCCCCCTTGATGGTGGCGGCCTTGATGGCCTGGAAGGATTGCATGCGCTCTTCGTCGCGGACCAGCTTGGGCACTTCCATCGCGAGGTTTTCGGGATCGACCACATAGGCGCTGGCCGCCTTGATGCGATAGACCGACGAGATGCCGTCATTCCTACCGGTCCTGGGATTGACCATGCCGTCGGCATTGCGGCGCAGGGCGTAATAGAGCGCAACATGGTCTTCATGCTCGCGCACGCCCTGTTCGCCGCCATTCTGGGCGAAGGTATTCTCGGCATAAAGCTCGCGCCAGTCGCGATAGCCGCCCAGCAATCCGGTGGCGGTCAACCCGTCGGCCGACATGTTCAACCGTACCTTGCCCTTGGAGAAGTTGGCGTCGCCGGTCTGGTCATAGAACCAGGCGATGCGCGGGCTGTGCAAATGCTCGACCTGTTCGGTCTCCACCACGCCATTGCGGATACGGGCCTTCAGCCTGGTGTACTGGGCCGACTGCAGGATGCGATAGGAATAATCCACCGCGACGCTGCCGCGCGCATCCTTGACGATCTTGTCCGGCGAATAGCCGATCTCAAGTGTGGCATTGTCATCGTTCATCGGGTCCTTGTTGCCCGAGACGCGGACGACCATGGTGTAAAGGCCGTCCTGCATCTTGTCGTTGGCGCGCAGGGCCAGGGTGGCGTTGCCGTTGCCGCGCCAGGGCGCATCGCAACCCCAAGCCCGGTACAGGTTGTTGTCGACGCCGCGTTCGCCGTCGGGGCTGACGAAATCCGTGGGCTTGATCTTGCCGTCCAGGTTGAACCCATCGCCGATGCGGCTGGTCACCTGCGGCTGGCCGGGATCCTCCGCAGCCCAGGGATTCACATAGGTTTCGATGTCCCGCTTGTAGCCGCGATAGGAGACCGCGCGAACCCAGAGCCAGAAGCGCGTCAGCACCGGCGCGCGCACTTCGTCCAGCCCCGGCGGCTTGGCGACCCAGTCGATTTCCTTCTGGCTGCGATACTTCTGGCGCGCTATCGCGATCTTGGTTTGGGTGTCGTTGGCGAAGTGGACCGAAGCGCCATGCTTGCAGTCCACGCCGGGCTCGATCTCCGCGCCACGTGCGAAGTCGGGGCGGCCGCCATAGCGGAAGGCATATTCATACTGGCCCACCACATAACCGCGCACCCAGGGCGCGGCGGAGGCGGGGGCCGTAGCGCCCGCAATAAGCCCGATGGCGGACGCGCAAACCATAAGACGCTTTTGCAGGATCATGACGGCATCCCTCTTTCAGGTGACGATGACGGTTCCGACCATTCCCATGGCTTCGTGATAGGCGCAGACATATTTGTAAGTGCCCTTCACCGTGAAGGTGTGGCTGAAGGTGCCTTCTTCCTCGACCGCGCCGGAGTCGAACGGCTCCACCCCGGCGGGCAGGGCCGCGTTGGCGGCGGTCGCCGCCTTGGACGGATCGAAGGTCACGGTGTGGCTGATATTGTGCGGGTTGGTCCATTTGACCGTGTCGCCCGCCTTGACCGTCACCGTCTCGGGGACGAAGCGCATCTTGGGCGACTGGGCCATGCTGACGTCCACGGTCTTGCCTTGCGCCCATGCGGCGCGGCCGGAAAAGCCCAAACCGACAAGCATTGCGGTGACGGTGCGGCGGTCGAGAAACATGGACACTCCTATGTCGGGGGCGAAACCTGGTTGACCAGCCAATCATCTACCGCGCCGGCTTCAAAGGCCAGTGGATCGGCGTCGTTCATGTTGCCCTTGTGCATCACGATATCGGCGCTGACCTCATAGTCGCTGATGCTCTTGGCGTCGGGGAAGGCGGCGCCGGAAAAGGGGCTCCAGCTTTTCCAGGCGGGGGAACCCGCGCTCTTGGTGCGCCACATCGGCCGCCAATAGGCCATGCGGAAACTGTAGCGCAGGCCGGCGGGATCGGGTTTGGAGGCCGGCACCGTGTCGCCCTTGGCGTGGGTCTCCGTCAGGGTGAACCAGCTGTTCTTCTGTTCCTGGGTCAGGGTGGCGGCGCGATAGGCGAGATAATGCTCGATGGCGTCGCGGCTGGTGAAGCTGTGGCCGGTGACGACCAGGTGATAGCCGGTGGGGCCTTTCTTGGTCGCGGTGAACACGCCCGGCTTGGCCGGCGCCACCATGGGCGGGGTTTGCGGGCCCGGCTCGGTGGGCGGCGCCGGCGCCTGTGCGAGAGAGGCGAACGGCGCGGCCAACAGCATGGTGGCGCCGAGTAATGTGATTGCTATACCGCGTTTCATAAGGTCCCCAGTCTTTGCTTTGAAGTCTTTGTTGACGTCAGAAAACATAGAAGCCTTTGCTCACCGCCCAGACGAACACCGATATGACGGCGGCGCCCAGCACGAAGCGCCACAACGGCGCGGCGGTCATGTCCTCTTCCACATGCGCCTTGCCCGTGATCATCGGTTTGACCAGGTTGTGGCGCTTGTGGACGTAGTAGAAGGCCACCGCCGCCAAGTGCAGGCCGATCACCCACAGCATGTATTCGAACCACTGGTAATGCAGATGGGCGAGATGGCGGCCCTTCTTGAAGGTGACATAGAGCGACATCGGCCCGGAAAAGAGCCCGTCCACATCCACCGCGAACAGGCCCAGCACAACCACCGTCAAGGTGACGCCCAGCAGCGCCAGCACGCTGAGCGCGCCCAGCGGATTGTGGCCCGGCGTGTGAGGTGTGTTGCGCCAGTGCAAGGTGCGGACATAAGCGATGATCGCGCCCGGTCCGCGCACGAAATTCTTGAACAGGGCGGTGGAGGAGCCGGCAAAGCCCCAATAGACGCGCATCAGGATGATCCACAGCGCCGCATAGCCGCTGTACACATGATAATCGAGATCGTTGTGGGTGCCCGTCCACCAGCACACGCCGATCGAGACGACCAGCAGCCAATGCAGGGCGCGGGTGGGCAGGTCCCAGATGCGCGCGGTCGCGGTGCTCATTCCTCGTTATCTTTTTCATAGTCTGGGGATCTGTAGGTGTCGTGGCAGCTTTTGCAGGTTTTGCCGATGGTCTGGACCTGGGCTTTGAGGCCGGCTTCGTCCTTGGCCTGTGCGATCTGGTTGAGCTTGGCGGCATCGGCCTGGAGCTGTTTGCCGAACTTGGTAAAGTCGTCGGGCTTGGCCC
>JACCXK010000054.1 GCA_013697055.1 Alphaproteobacteria bacterium | reverse complement strand
ACCGGCATCATGCCCACCGCCATCCAGGCCAGGGCGCCCGCCACCAGTGCCGTCAGCGATGTCGAGACCAGCGCCCAGCGGCCATCGGTGGTGGCCAGAGCCGCGCCCGCACCGCTGAAACGGCGGCGCAAGGCGCCGGCAAAGCTGTTGGGAACGCGCGCGTTGCTCAAGACAGTTCCAGTTCCTCAAGGAAAACACCGCCAGCGGTGCGCGAGTCATGGCATATAACAGAACCCGGATATGCATGGTCAACCCCGCAACAGATTGTTCTCATTGAACTTTAGACAGCTTCCAAGCTTGGCTTTGCTGATCGGGCTGCTGGCGGCGCCCTCTCCGGCGCTCGCCTGGGGCGCTGAGGGCCATGAGATCGTGGCCGCGCTGGCGCTGCGCGAATTGACCCCGGCGGCGCGCGGGCAGGTGGTGCGGCTGCTGGGCAGCGAAGCGATGATGATCCATGACGCCAACTGGGCCGACGAGATCAAGGACCAGCGGCGGGATACCGGCGTCTGGCACTATGTCGATATCCCGCTGGCGGCGTCCGGCTACGACCGGCGGCGCGATTGTGTGCGCGGCGATTGCGTGGTCGCGCAAATTGAATATGACACGCGCCTCCTGACCGATCGCGGGGCGAACCCGCAGGCTCGGGCCGAGGCGCTGCGCTTCCTGATTCATTTCGTGGCCGACGTGCATCAGCCGTTGCATGCCGTCGATAACGGCGACCGCGGCGGCAACGATGTGCATGTCAGCATCGGCCGCGAACGCGCCACCCTGCACAAGGTCTGGGACGTGGATGTGGTGCAGGAGCTGGGCTTTGACACCGGAAGGACCGCGGAGGGGCTGGAGCGTGGCCTGACCCCGGCACAGCGCAAGGCCTGGGCGAAAGGAACGCCGTCCGCCTGGGCCGATGAAGCGCATGTCATCGCCCGGGAACAGATCTATCCGGCGGTTGGTGGCCGTCGCAGCCTGCGGTTGCCGCGCGATTATTCGGCGCGGGAAGTGGCGATCACGCGGGTGCAGCTTGCCAAGGCTGGCGTCCGCCTGGCCTGGCTGATGAACCGCTTCTTGAACGGCTGATGTCTTACTTTTTCCCGTCGCCGGCCGGGAAAGGCGCGACCGTCACTTCGATATGGCCCGCCGGCGACAAGGTCATGCGATGGGTGGTGTCCAATCCCGAATGCCAGATAAAGGCTCCGCCATAAGGCATGACTGCCGCGGTCACCTGGACCGACTCGGTTATGCGCGCGACCTCTCTGCCCAGCACTTCAGTGTCGGATGTGACCACAAGGTAAGCCTCGCCCGGATGGCTGCGCACCAGGGCCGACAACTGTTCGCCGCGAAAGATGAAATCGGCATGGCTGGTGGAGCGCATCACGGTCCCGTCACCGGCCAGCAAAAGCCCGCGCGGCGCCAGGATTGTGTCGGCCCAGGGCGAAGTCCGGATGGAAAGGATATAGGGTGCTTTCATCTCCGGCAGTGCGAAAAGCTGGTAGAGGCGGCGGCTACCATCGGCGTCCTGAATGCAACACGACCGGCCATCCAGGATGGCAATCGTGGTCTTTTCATCCTTTTCCTTGGGATCGAACGAGAGCGGAACCGCACCTTGCATCACCATGGCGTTCGCGCACGGCAGCGCCACCATATCGACAACCGGCGGCGGCACGGGCCTGGGGGCGCAAGCCCCTAGTACCGCCAGCGCAGCCAAACCCGCAGGCCGTTTCATCGCGCGCCTATCGCAGAAGATCGCCGATGGCCTCGGCGGTCTTTTTGGCCGCGATCGAGACACCTTGCGCTGTTTTCACGGGCTCCGCCTTGGCGTCGGTCCACTTGGCAAAGGCATAGTCGGGATCGGGTGAAAGCTTCACCCTGTTCTTGATGTCCAGCCAGCTGTTGTAGGTCACGCTGTCCTGCATCAGGAGGGCGCCGTCCGAGGCCCTTACCAGCTTGACGAGGGACTCGCACCAGGGCCGGTAAGGACTGTCGCTGCCGATGCCCGCGGCCAGGTAGCCATACTGGATCACCGCGACGTCGAGATAGGAATCGACCTTGTCCGCGGCCGCCGCCGGGTATTTTTTCATGTACCCGCCACGCCTGCCATCGGCCGTCACGGGCACGATGGTGAATCCCTTGGCTTGAAGGTTGGCCGTCAATGCGGTGACGAATTGGGCATTGGCGTCGACTTTCTGATTGTCCAGCATCATCTTCAGGTCGGCATCACGCCCCTCCTGCATGCCGGCATTGACCAGCGCGCCAACCAACCCAAAACTCTGGCCCACATTGCTGGCGAGGAACGAGACGGGGGAGGAGGGCCAGGCCGGGGTCAGCAGCCCGATCGTCTTGTTGTTGGGCGCTGCCGTTCGGTCATAGGGAATTTCAGGTTGGCCGGCGCATGCAGCCAAAGCCATGAGCATGGCCATGGCCACACCCAATCTGATGATTTTCAAGTTCGATCCCCGTTTTGATACGCCCTGCAGGCGGCGCAGTTTCTCGACGGGATGAGGTTAGCCGAAGGAAATCCGAAAATCCAAACGACAAAAAGTCAGTCTATTCCGAGGACAGGATCATGTTGCGCACGGTCGGATAGATCTGCGTCTGCCAGCGGGTGCCGGAAAACACGCCGTAATGGCCGACGCCGGCCTGCACATAGTGTTTCTTGCGGAACGGCTTGATGCCGCTGCAGAGGTCCTGGGCCGCCATGGTCTGGCCCAGGCCGCAGATATCGTCGCGCTCGCCTTCCACCGTCAGCAGAGAGGTCTTGCGGATGGCGCGTGGATCGACCTTGCGGTTGCGCCAGGTATAGATACCGCGCGACAGGTGATGTTCCTGGAACACCCGCTGCACCGTCTCCAGGTAGAATTCGGCCGGCAGATCGGCGACAGCGAAATATTCGTCATAGAAACGCTTGTTGGCGTCGGCCTTGGCCAGCTCGCCCTTCAGGATATGGCTGAACAGGTCCATATGGGCGCGCACATGGCGCGACAGGTTCATGTTGATGAAGGCCGACAGCTGGATGAAGCCTGGATAGACGCGCCGGTGGCCGCCGGGATAGCGGCGCGGTACGGTGGTGATCAGGTTGCGCTCGAACCATTCCAGCGGCTTTTCATTGGCCAGGTGGTTGACCTTGGTGGGATTGATGGAGGTGTCCACCGGACCGGCCATCAAAACCAGACTTTTCGGCGTGGCGCGATTGCCGTCCTCGGCCATCAGCGCCGTCGTCGCCAGCATGGCGGGGCAGGGCTGGCACACCGCCGTACCGTGCGCGCCCGGGCCGATATGCTCGAAGAAGGCCATCAGGTGATCGATATATTCGTCGGTGCCGAAGCGGCCCTCGGTCAGGGGCACGTCGCGGCCGCTTTTCCAGTCGGTGATATAGACGTCGTGGTCCTGCAGCAGGGTGTGGAGGGTGGCGCGCAACAGGGTGGGAAAGTGGCCGGCCATCGGCGCGGCCAGCAACACCTTGGGCTGGTGCAACCCGCGTGCCTTGCGAAAATGCAGCAGGTTGCCGAAGGGCATTTCCAGCGCCACTTCTTCGGTCACGGCTTGCGTCTTGCCCGCCACCGTGACCTCGGTGATGTCGAAGGGTGGGCGCTCATGGATCATATGGGCGCGGGAGAAAATCTCGGCGCCTGCGCCGATGCTGCGCAACCAGTAATTGGCGGCCGGACCCATCGCGGTGTCGCCGAAGGCGGCCTTGATCAGGTCCGCGCCCGCGCGCAGCGGCGCGAGCAAATCCTGCTGGGCCTGATAGGCGTCGTACAACATCCCGCTCACAAGCCCCATGGAATCGCTTGGGATCCCCTTCCGGCCCTACGATAACCGGTCCAGGGATGCTGCATTGCAAAATAACCCTTGTCAACGCGCCAAAACCCGCCAAACTGCTGCTTATGGGCGATGCCGTTCTGACCATTTCGAGCAAGAACTACTCATCCTGGTCGCTGCGCGGCTGGCTGCTGTGCCGGATGGCCGGGCTGGATTTCAAGGAAGAATTGCTCTCCAGCGACGATCCGGATGCGCGCGCCGAACTGTTGATGCTGGCGCCGTCCTATCTGGTGCCGCGCCTGACCCACAACGGCATGAAGGTGTGGGACACGCTCGCCATCGCCGAATACCTGCACGAGAATTTTCCGCAGGCCGGATTGCTGCCGGTGGATCCGGCGGCGCGCAGCCATTGCCGCTCTGTCTCGGGCGAGATGCATCTGGGCTTTGCCAACCTGCGGTCCGCGCTGCCCATGAACATCAAGGCGCACTATAAGGGGTTCAAGATCTGGGCTGCGGCGCAGGCCGATATCGAGCGCCTCACCACCATCTGGCGCGAATGCCTGGCCAAGTATGGCGGGCCCTACCTGTTCGGCGAGACGCCGACCGTGGCCGATGCCATGTATGCGCCGGTAGCGACGCGCTTTGCCACCTATGACGTCCAGCTGGACCGGCAATGCGCCGACTATTGCGAGACCATCCTGGCACTGCCGGACATGCTGGAATGGACCGAGGCCGCCCGCACCGAGCGCACCGGGATCGAGGAACTGGAAGCGGAATTCTAGTTACCGCGCCTTAACCATAGTTCCCAAATTTCCCTTAAACATTTGCCGCCAAAATGCCGGTTCGCTTCCAACGCGTTCGAGCAGAAGGCTGTCATGTCTATCCCAGCGCCCCGTTTCGCCATGTTGGCGGGCCTTTCCGGACAGGCGTCCAGCGAGGATCGGCGCGAATTGCTGCGCAAGGTCACCGAGGCGATGGACAATCCGGTTCCCGGCGGACGCTCGGTGGAAGAACTGGACAGCCTCCTGGCCACGGTGGCGGCGGATTATTCCGCCCAGGTGCGGGCCGATCTCGCCCGGCTGGTGGCCAACAAGGATGCGCTGTTCACCTGTTCGGCGCAGCTTTTCGCGCGCGACGAAATCGAAGTGGCGCGCCCGGTACTGCAGCATGCCCGGAATCTCAGCGACACGACCTTGCTGGATGTGATCGCGGAAAAGGGTCAGGAGCACATGATGGCGGTGACCCAGCGCCCGAGCATCAGCGGCGTCGTTTCCCATGCGCTGGTGGAGCGCGGCGACGATCATGTCGTGTCCTCGCTGCTGTCCAACCGCGGCGCCATGATCGAAGCGGAAACCTTTGAGGCGGTGGCGGTGCGCGCCCAGGCCAGCACGATGCTGCAGGCTCCGCTGGTCAATCGCAGCGACGTTCCCGTCGGCCTGTTGAACGAGCTTTACACCTGCGTGGAGAAATCGCTGCGCCAGGAGATTTTGCGCAAGGTGGGCGCCGTGCCGCCGGAAGAAATCGAGCGCGCCTTCCAGAAGAACCGCAAGGTGCTGAGCAAGGTCTATGGCGACACCCCGCTGGACTTCGAAGCGTCCGTGAAGCGGATCGACCAGATGGCGCGCCAGAAAAGCCTGCATCCGCCCGCCCTGGTCACCCTGCTGCGCGAAGGGCCTGGCGCGCGCACCGCGTTCAAGCTGGCCCTGGCGCGGCTGACGGATGTGGAGTTCGACCTGGTGCAGCGGGTGGTGGAAGGCAAGGACCTGGATACCCTGGCGCTCTTGTGCCGCGGCGCCAATTTCAACCGCCCACTGTTTGTCTCGCTGGCCATTGCCCTGGATGGGAATGACCGGGCGCTGGGCGGGGCCGAAGAGTTCGGCAATCTCTACGAAGCCGTGCCCGTCGAGGCGGCGCAGCGCGCCGTGCGGTTCTGGAAAGTCCGCAAAGCGGCCTGACCGCGTCATTTCCGGAGGTTTTCAAATCCGTTTTATTCGATAAAATGCCTTCGGGGAGAGGGGTATGAGAAAGATCGCGCTTGCGGTTCTGTTGCTGGCTGCGTCAGCCTTGCCCGGCGTCTGCGCCGGCTATGACGACCTCAATGTCGGCATCAGCTTTCTCAATCTCCATCAGTATGACAGTGCGATTTTGTGGCTCGACAAGGCGGTCGCCGCTGGTGACCTGATCCCCGATCAGTTGCGCGTGACGCACCTGGACCGCGGCCTGGCCTATATGGGCAAGGAGGATGGACAGAAGGCGCTTGAGGCATTCACCGCGGCAATCGGGGCCGGGCCGGGGGACCTGACCGCATATCATCACCGCATTTCGATTTACCTCCTCAATGGGCAACTCGAAAACGCATTGGCCGATTTCAACGCCCTGAACAGGTTGCGGCAGGGGGACTTTGCCACGCTAATGAATATCGGCCGGCTGAACTGGTATCTGGGGCACACCGAAGCGAGCGCCGCCGCTTTCGAGAGCTTTGACCCTTCAAGCCACATGGCCTGGATCTGGCTGCAACTGGCCAATGTTCGTTTGGGAAAGAAGGCAGGCGAATTTCCCGACAACAGCGCGGCGGCGTTCTGGCCCGCACCGGTTGCGCGATTTTACGCCGGCCATATCAGCGAAGCCGAACTTCTGAAAATCGCGGCCGACGAGAAGGCAACAACCGCTGTCTGCGAGGGAAATGTCTTTGCCGGCCTTTGGCGGGGCGTGCAGGGCGATCAGACCGGGGCCAGGCCGTTGCTGGAGGCCGCCATGAAGACTTGCGACAAGGATACCAACGACTGGTATGCCGCCCACAATGAATTGGACCGAATGAAGCCGGAAGGCAAAACACCATGAGATGGAATCTGCTGCTTTGCGGTGTTTTGACGATTGTCCTGGCCGTGCCGGTCCATGCGGCGGAAAAGAAGCCGTGCAAACTCGTGCGCTTTTCAGAAATCCCCATCACCACCCTGTCGGACGGACGCTTCACCGTGCCCGTCGTGGTGCAAGGACGAAAACTCGACTTTCTGGTGGACACCGGCGGCGCGGTTGCAACCCTCAATCCGAGCGAGGCCATCAATCTCCATATGCCGTTCCTGCGCGCCGGGGGCGCGCTTCGCGGCGTCGCCGGCGTCCAGTTGCCCAATTATTCCATCGCCAGCCAGTTCTCGCTGGCCGGGATTCAAGGCCGTGACCTGGCGCTTTATCTGGATACCCAGCTGCCCGTGGGCGTTGACGGTACCCTAGCGCCCGACATGATGAAGCATTTCGACATCGACATGGACTTGATGCGCGGCAAGTTCGGACTGTTTTCCCAGGATCATTGCCCGGGGCAGGTCGTCTATTGGACCAAGACGGGGTATGTGGCGCTTCCCATGGAACTGGTGTCGAGCAGCCATATTCAGGTCCGCGTGACCATAGACGGCAAGAAATTCGACGCCATCCTGGATACCGGCGCACGAAGCTCGCTGATCAGCATGAGCGCCGCCAACGATCTGGGCATTACAGAGCGTTCCCCGGAGCTGAAGCTGGGCACAGATGCCGACGCGCGCTACAAGGTATGGGACTATCCCTTCAAGCTGCTGGACTTTGACGGCGTCGCCGTCAGCAACCCGCGCCTGCAGGTGGTGTCCAACAATGTGCTTCCGGGACGCATCGACATTCTACTGGGCATCGGTATCCTGCGCCGGCTGCATCTCTACATCGCCTATGGCGAGGAAAAGCTTTACATCACGCCGGCGGCCGCAAACTGACAAATGTCACGGCAGCCGCGGTGCGTTCAGCACGATGCCATCCACGCGCCAGACCAGCGATGCGGCGCGGCCGCCGGCGACGTTGAAGTCGACTTGCACATCGATATCCCTGCCGAAGAAGCTTGCGTCACTTTGCGGATAAAGCGGGATGCGAGGATTGTTGCCGAACTGCGCGGTGAGCGCGTCGCCGTCGCGGGCGATTTCGAGGACCACGCCGGGCCTGGGCTGATAATGCCCAACATAGCGCGACATCACCTTGGGTTGGAACGCGACCTGCTTGCGTTCGCTGGGCAGGATGATGGTCTTGTCGAACGCCAGGTCGCTCAATTTGCTGACAACGCCCTGAAAAGGCGTGGTCGCGGTATTGCTCAGCAGGATCACCACGATATTGTCGTCGGGATAGGCCGCCATCATGGTGACGACCCCCGCCGAGCTTCCGGTATGGGAGATCTCGCGGCGGCCATCCGCATTGGTCCCGACATAAACGCCCATGGCATAGCCCGCCTTTGAGGGCGCGCCCGGGCCCCGCGCCTCTCGGAACGGCATCAGCATCTTTTTCAGCGAGGCGGGGCTCAGCAGTTTGCCGCCCACCAGCGCCTTTTCCCAGGTCAGCAGGTCGTGGGTGGTGGAAATGATGGCGCCCCCGCCCACCTGAACGCTGGGATCGATATAGGTGGCGTTGACGATCGCCCCGTTTCGCCGCGAATAGGGCGAGGCGAGCCGCTCCGTGATCGCGGCGCTGTCAAAGCCGCTATCCTTCATGGCCAGGGGCGTAAAAATGTTGTCCTGCAGGAATTTTGGGAACGGCATGCCGCCGGCCTTTTCGATCACCCGGGACAACAGCACATAGTTGGTATTGGAATAGGCGAATTTCTCGCCCGGTGCGAAATCCAGCGCCTTGTCACGGACCGCGCCAATCAGTTGCTGCGGCGTCCTTTGTAGCTTCATGGTGTCGCCGAAATCGGGCGCGTCGGTGTAATCCGGGATTCCCGACGTCTGGGTCAGCAGGTAAAACAGCGTGATCCTGTCCCAACTGGCCGGCGCATCGGGATAGTAAGCCTTGACCGGCTCGTCGAGCTTCAGCTTGCCGCGCTCTTCCAGCAGCAGGATCGCGGCGGCAGCGAACTGCTTTGTCAGCGAGCCAATGCGGAACCGGGTCTGCGGCGTATTGGGGATGTTCCATTCCAGGTTGGCGAAGCCATAGCCTTTGTCCAGCAGGATGGTGTCGCCCTGGGCGACCAGCACCGCGCCCATGAACTTGTTGTCCACGGCCGCGGCCTGCAGCACCTGTTCCATTCTCGCCACATCGGCGGCGCGGGCCGGAAGGACCAAAGCGAGCAGCGAAAAGGCGAACGCAAGCGGGCGGCGCATACGTTTCCCTGCTGATGAACTAGCTGGCGCTATCGTTCGGCTTGGTCTGGAGCTGGACGAAATTCTCGATGCCCATCTGCTCGATCAGGCGCAACTGAGTCTGCAACCAGTCCACATGCTCTTCCTCGCTCTCCAGGATGTCGGTGAAGAGGGTGCGGGTGATGTAGTCCTTGACGGTCTCGCAATGGGCGATGCCCAGCTTGAGATCGGGGATGGCCATCATCTCCAGTGACAGGTCGCACTTGATGACTTCCAGCACATTCTCGCCGATCATCAGCTTGCCCAGATCCTGCAGGTTGGGCAGGCCGCCCAGGAACAGCACGCGCTTGATCGCCTTGTCGGCGTGCTTCATCTCGTCGATGGATTCTTCGTATTCCTTCTTCGCCAGGATGCTGAGGCCCCAGTCGGCCAGCATGCGCGAATGCAGGAAATACTGATTGATGGCGGTGAGCTCGTTCTTCAGCACCTTGTTGAGGAACGATATGGTGACGGGATCGCCGGCGATGGACGCGTGCGGGGCGGGGCCGGGGGCTACTCGGCTGCCTGCTGCATCGCGCGCCGGCTGTCTTCCAGCATTCCTTCGATTGTTTCCTGGCATCGTCCGCAATTCTTTCTCACGCCACAGCGCGCATAAACGTCATCGGCGCATTGGGCGCCGCCGCAAATTGCGGCGCCGACGCGCTGTTCGTTCAGCCTATTGCAGACGCAGACGATCATCCAAGCCTTCCGGGCGAGAGCAATTCTCAGCCGCAGATTTATATTGTTAGTTGCGAATGATTGTCAATATTGGTCGCAACTATTCGGAATCCTTGAGGATTTTGATCTCCTACGGCGTCGCTCCGGGGCGGCTTTGGCCGCGCCGTTCCGCGCTGGTGGCACGCGCGGCCGTCTCTTTCGAATCGAAAGCGCAACTGGTTCACCGCCGATGCGAGGCGTATAATCCTTTTGTTCTGAGGAGGTTCTTCGCATGGCGATGAGTACCCAGACGGTCACCGGTCACGAAATCGTGGAAATGAACACCACGCCCCTGATCGATGTAATGCTCGTTCTCCTTGTTCTTCTGATCGTAACACTCCCCATCCAGACGCATGCGGTAAAGCTGGATATGCCGACCGGCATTACCCCGCTTGTGGTCCCGCCTGTTGTTGTCGAACTGGGTGTGGATTTTGACGGCGGTATCAGCTGGAACGGCAGTCCTGTCAGCCGGACCACATTGGATGCGTATCTTGCCGACGCGGCGCACCAAAGCCCGCAGCCGGAGATACACGTCAATCCCGACAGGCTTGCCAACTATGATGTCGTGGCCAAGGTGCTGGCGGATGCCCAGCGCCTGGGCCCGACCCATATCGGCTTCACCGGGATCGATCAGTATCGCTGACCCGCGACGGGCGCTAATGCGTCTGGATCGAGGAGAATATTTTCTCCGCGGCCGGTGCGCCCTGATCGAAATAATATCCGGCCGGGGCGGTGAAAATCAGCAGGTCCAGAACGCTGCTGCGGGCGCTAGCGATGGCGCGGCCGCGCATCTCCAGGCCTTCGTCATTGGCCAGGGTCAGGTCGAAACAGAACCCCTGCGCGGTGCCGAACGGGCAGGGGCGAAGCGCGCCGGTGCGCACATTCTGCATCTTCTTTTTTACCAGCGAGGCGACCACCAGGTCCTGGATGTCGTTGGGTGTCATGCGTGCGCGATAGACCGGCATGTCGCCGATGCGCAGGCCCGGCACCCGAAACAGCGGCTGGCCTTCCTTGATGCCGGTGTAAAAGCCCAGCTCGTCCAGCCCGGTGCCGTTGCGGGTCCAGTAACGCATGGCGGCGAGATGGATCTGCGCGAAACCCGGCTCGGCCCGCACCGTCACGCCATTGCCGACCGAAGCGTCATCGCCGGCCTCCATGGATTGCAGCGCGCAGCCCATCAGCCCCAGAAAAAGCAGAAGCGACCCGCGCCTCATAGCTGCGTCAGGTAATAGTCGATCATCGCCTTGTCGTCGGCGTCGGGCGCCATCACGCGGTACTGGGCGAAGGCGGCGCGCGCCGCGGGCTTGTCGCCATTCTGCAGGGCCAGCAGGCCCAATCCGCGCCAGGCCAGCGGCGGAGAATCCGGCGCGGCGAGGGCGGCGCGAAACCAGGATGCCGCCAGCACCGCATCGCCGGGTGCGCCCCGCTTGCGATAGGCCTCGCCCAGGCCATAGCGGCAAAGCCCGCGACCCGAGGCCGCCAGCCTGATGAACAGCGCCACCGTGTCGATGTCGCGGCGCAATTCCTCGCCCACCCAGCGTTCCAGGTAAGGCGCAGTGACGGCGCGATGATTTTCCGCGCCGGTCTTGCCTGTGCCATGCGCCAAATCCTGCAAGGCGGCCAGCCGGTCCTCGCTCCACGGATGCACTTTCAGGAAATCCGCATCGGCGGCGCGCCAGACGGCGAGCGCGGCGGCCGGGTCGTATCCGGCGGCGGCGGCCATCGCCATCCCCGCGCGGTCGGCATCGCGTTCCTGGGCATCGGAATGGGAGTATTTGGCGCCCAGCGCCGCCATGCTGGCGGGGGTGCCGACAAAGCCGATGCCGGCGCCCGCCGCCGCCACGCCGAGCAGCGCCACCACTCCGCTGGTGTCCAGCATGCGGTGATACAGGTCCAGCGAATCCTTGTTCTGGTAATGCGCGATCTCATGGGCCAGCAAATGCGCCAGTTGCGCCTCATCCTGTGCGCGCAGCAAGGCGCCGGTCCATACCACCAGCGCGCCATTGGGCAGGGCGAAGACATTCAGCCCCGGCGATCCCACGAGATAGACCCGTAAAGCCGCACAAGGCGTGAGGCGGCAGACAATGCCATGGACGTAATCGTTCAGCGCCGGGTCGCGCACCAGAGCGGCAGAGTTGCGGATATTGTCCTCGGCCTTGGCGACCTGCATGGCCAGGCCGGCTTCGTCGCTGTCCGCGTCCGGCTGGGCGCGGGCGGCGCCCGTCAGCAACATAAGCGTCAATGCCAGCACGCGCTTCACAGCGGCAAGCCCTTCAGTAGCTCGCCCACCGTATCGCGGGCATCATCGGCATTGCGCAGGTCGCCATTGACGCTCAGCAGGCGGTTGAACCACACGATCTTGCCGGTGCGCAGGTCCACCAGCGAGGCAAAGCCGCTCTGGAAGCCGCCGGGCACCGGCACCAGCAGCAGCGCCGCAACCCCCATCAGCGCCTGGCGCCCGGTGGAGGAATAGGAATCGCGCAAATGCACGAACAGGGCATAGTCGCCGTGATACTTGTCGCGCAGTACCGCCACGCCGGGGCCCAATGTCCAGTCCAGTGCCGCGCCTTTCTGCGGCAGCTTGATGGGCGAGTAATAGAGATGCAGCAGGATGGCTTGGCCCACCGCGCTGTTCAGCTTGACCACCTGGCTTTCGCGCGCGTTCGCGGCCGTATCGGCCTCGGTGACGGAGATGCCCCGCGCCGCCAAACGCGCGGCGATGTTCTTGGCTGTCAGGGCGATGGCGCTGCCCGTCCAGTCGGCGCGGGGCGCCTCGGCCCCGCCGGCGGTCAACTCGCTGAGTTCGATGTCGGGCGTGACCAGCACAATCGTTTTGCCGGGCTGGCTCCAACGGATGGGCGCACTTTCGGCGAGGCGCGGGCTGGCCGCGTCGCAAGCGCAAAGCGGCGCACACAAACTCAACAGCGCGATGATCCTGCGACCCATGCCCGCCTCACGATGAGGGGATCATACGGCGATTCGGCGCGACCCCGGAGCAAGCCGCTCCCGTTACCGCGTCAGCCGCCCGGCGGACGCAGGCCTGTCACGCTGACCTTCGGTGCGCTGCCGAACTCGGCAATCATCTGATCCATGAAGGTCCGGATGTTTTGCTTGATCGAGCCTTCATTGGCCAGGCGCAACCGTTCCACCGCCATGAATGCATCGCCGACCGTGGCCGTGAAATCGGAATCGATCTGGTGATCGAATACCGGCTTGCTTAGCTTGGTGTCGGTCAGGGTGTAGTGCACTTGTGTGTGCACGGTCAGGTCGAAGCCCATCATCGGCTGACGCAGTGCCTCGAGCTTGGCGTCCAGGCGATAACGTCCCTCGCCATTGGCCAACAGTCCCGCCGATCCCAGCGACGAGGCCAGCGCGGCCTGGAATTCGGGATTGCCGACTTTTGACATCCACAGCGGGTTGGTCGTCGTCCCGCCGGTGACACTGTTGAGCTGGATCGCATGTTGCAACTCCGATGTTGCGGGCAGCGCCGTGGTCGGCATGGCCGCCATCTGGTCCACACGCGCGCCTTGGGCGCATCCTCCAAGGCCCAAAGCCAGGACGACAATGATGAGTTTCATCTTCATGCGACGGCCGCCGCGATCTTGAATTTCATGAGGCTCCCCAGCCCTGAATGTAAGGCGTCGAAGGCACGCCCCTGCCGCGATATTAGGCAGACTGCGGACCTTCGCCAAGCAAAACCACGCGGATCGTCATGGATGGGCGCGCGCGCCTAGAGGCCTTCTTCCTTCAGCGCTTTCTGTACGCCTGCGCGCGCTGCCATGCGGGCTTTGAAGGCTGTCAGCCGAGGCAAGCCCGAAATGTTTACACCCATCTTTTCGCACCAGCGCAGGATCACATACAGATAGGCGTCAGGCGGCGTGAAGCTGCCACCCATCAGGTAATCGCCGGTCAGCTTGTCCTCGGTCAGGTTCAACCGGCCCAAGATCTTTTCCTTCGCCTTGGCCTGCTGGTCATCCGGCGCGCCGTGGAAGAGAGGCGCGAAGCTTTTGTGCAGTTCCGAATTGATGAAGCCGATCCATTCCATGGTGTGATAGCGCTCCATGCTGCCGCTCTTGGGCATCGATCCGGTCTTGTCGCCCAGGAAAGGCAGCACGGCGGCATTCTCCGCCAGGATCGAGCCGTCATCCAACCCGAGGGTCGGGACATAGCCCTTGGGATTGATGGCGTAGAAGCCCTCGCCCGTTTCGGTCTTGTGGGTCTTGAGATCGACTTTCACCAAGTCCAGGGCCAGGCCACCTTCGGCGGCCACGATATGGCCGGCCATGGAACAGGCGCCGGGCGAATAATAGAGCTTCATGGGAAATCTCCTTGGACAGATAACCTAGGAGGCGGCGTCTTGTTCCGCTTCCGCCATTTTCTGGACGCGGACATAATCGGTCTTTCCGGTCGCCAGCATGGGGATCGTCTCTGCCAGCAACACCTCGCGCGGCACGCTGAGTTCGGCCACGCCATGGTTCTGGGCCCAGCCGATCATGTCCTGCCGCTGTGCGTCCGGGGCGGTGGTGATCAATATGATCTTCTCGCCCTTGCGCCCGTCCGGCACCGCCACGGCGGCATGGGAATAGTCCGGCCACAAAGCGGCAGCGATATTCTCCACCACCGCCAGGGACACCGCCTCGCCACCGATCTTGGCGAAACGCTTGAGACGGCCGCGGATGGCGATGAAGCCATCGGCATCGATCGCGGCGATGTCGCCGGTATTGTGCCAGCCGTCCGGCGGCGGCACGATCACGCCCGGCGCATCGGGCTTGATGTAGCCCTGCATGATGTTGGGGCCGCGCAGATACAATTGGCCGGCGCCATGGATGCCTTCCACCGGCTCGAGCCTGGCTTCCATGCCGGCCATCACCCGTCCCACCTTGCCGGGATGATTGTCCTCCAGCGTGTTGAGCGCCGCCACCGGCGAGGTCTCGGTGACGCCATAGCCTTCGACCAGGGTGAGGCTGGATTTCTTGCGCAAAGTGATGCGGGTTTCGTCGCGCAGCCGCTCGGCGCCGCACACCGCCACCCGCAGGCTGTCCAGGTCGCCGGCATCGCAGCTGCGCGCATACTGGTTGATGAAAGTGTCGGTGGACAAAAGGATGCTGGCGCCATGCTTGCGGATACGGCGCACAATATCCTTGGGCGCCAGCGGCGTGGGATGGCAGATCACCTTGATGCCCGCGATCAGGGGCAGGATGGTGCCGCCCACCAGCCCGAAACAATGAAACACGGGCAGGGGATTGAACATGACGTCTTGGCGGCTGTGGGCGAAGCGGTCGCGCACCTGCGCCACGTTGGTCAGGATATTCTCATGGCTCAGCGCCACGCCCTTGGGCAGGCCCTCGGTGCCGGAGGTGAACAGGATCACCGCGGTGTCGTGCGGGTGCGGGCGCGCCGCCACCAGCCACGGCATCAGCTTGCCCGCCACCGCCGTCAGCTTGTCTTTCAGCGACAGGTTCTTGCGGACCTCTTCCAGATAGACGAATTCGAAGTCGCTTAAGCCTGCGATCACATCGCCAAGCCCCGCCTTGTCCACCAGGCGGTGGGCGGTGACCACGCGCCGGACTTGCGCAGTGGTGAGCGCACTTTTCAACGCCGCCGCGCCGCTGGTAAAGTTCAGCATGGTGGGGATGCGGCCAAAGGCCGACAGAGCAAAGAAGGCGATCGCGCCCGCCGCGCCGGTGGGCAGCATCACGCCGACGCATTCGCCGGCGCGGGTGCCGCGCTTCAGGGCCGAGCCCAGTGCAAAGCCGGCGCGGATGATCTCGTCATAGGAAAGGGCGCGGTCGTCGCCGTCCACCAGCGCGGCGGTATCGCCGCCATGCTCCGCGCGTGCGTCGAGCAGCGCCTGAAATACCGGCCGCCGGGCGGCGGCGGGATCGAATGGTACCGATGTTTCCGGCATGGCCGCATTCCGGGAAGATTCCGGGAGCGTCTTACAGCAAGCCGGGCATCAAGTGGCGTGAAAATGCCCGATCCAGCTCTGCAAGCTGCGGACCAGCTTCTGGCGTCCGCCGGGGGTAGCATTCTTGAACAGGCCGGCGATCTGCTCGCGCAGGGGCTCGGACTCGGCCCAGAGCTTTTCGGCCTGGGGCTCGATGGCGCCGCGCAGGGGCTTGAAGACTTCGCGTTCCAGGCGCGTGGGGCCGACAATGGCGACGGCCAGGGCGGCGAGGCCCGCGGTGCCGATCAGTACCAGGGCCGTGCGGGCGGTCCGGGTGCCGGCGGCGCGCAGCAGGCTGGCGGTGAATGACGGTTTGGCGACGTTGCGGTGGACCTGTTCGACGGCCCCAACCGGGCGGCGGCGAGGACGGACTTGCGAGGCGCTGGCCATGGACATTCCCCTTGAGGTGAGTAGGTGCAACGCAGCAGAAGGCGCGTGGTTCACTAATTCCGGCCCACGGAATTATGTTTGGCACAAAAACCCGCTTCCGCCATGCCTTTTGCCCTTGGGCGCACGGTGCGCCGTTTGCGCCCCCCACGATTGAAGCGCAGATTGAATCACAACCAAACCAGGGTGATCCATGCGTTCCATTTTTGCCGCCGCTGTCGTGCTGTCGTTTCTCGCGGCGCCCGTTTATGCCGCCGACCCCGTAGCGCCCGGCGCCCCTGCGGCGGACCCGGCCCATCCCAACGATCCGCCCAACGTCCAGGAAAAGCCCGAAGGCGCCACCGCGCTTTGCAAGGACGGCAGCTGGACCAAGACCCACAACCACAATGGCGCCTGTGCCAGCCACAAGGGCGTAGTTCGCTGGCTGCAGGACATCTAGCTACATTCGTCCTGGTTCGCAGCGGCCTGGAAACGGGCTAAGCTGCGGCCATGGACGTTGCGCGCAATATCATCCTGGGACTGCTGTTCATCAGCCTCGGCTTTGCCGCCTTCGCGGCGAATATGGGGTTTGATCCGCTATGGCGGCTGGGCAGTGTGGTCGCGGTCGGCACCATGGCGTGCGTCGGCTCGGTGATGTTTTTCCTGTCGGCGTTCCGCCGGCGCTGACCTTCAGCGACCAAAGCCTTCAGCGACCCCAGCCTTCAGCGATAAGGACGATCCGTGACCCGGGTCGGGTCCTCAGGCTCCTGCCGGTGGTCCGGCACTTCGCAAGTAAAGCTCATGGTGTTGCTGGAGACGTCGGTGCGCAGCTTGCGGGCGTAGCGGTGATACTGGCTGCAATAGTCCCGCGCCGTATCCATGGCATTGTCCTCGCCATAGGCTGTGGCGACCAGGCGGACCGTGCCGCCATTCTCGTCGCCGCCGGTGACGGGCATGATGACGGAACAGGCCGCCAACGGCGCCAGCAGCGCCAGCCATAGATATCGCATTGTGCCTTCGCCTTTTATAGGCGCGGGAATCAGCCCGCCTTCCTCTTATAACCGGTTCAGCGGCGGGGCTCATAAGGCGGTGGAGAAGCTGGACTGCGGCCACTGTGAGGCCGGGTGATCTTGAAGCCGTGACCGTTCTATGCGGCGCGGGCTTCAGTGCTTCTATAGCACAGATTTGGGGGGTAGCCTGTCCTGGGTTCTGGGTAGGGGAGCTTTCGTATGTTTGCGCGGGTTCTAGACATCATATTCGAGATGGGGCTGTGCATTCTCTGCGCTGCCTTAGCAATCAAGGCTCTCGTGCGGGGCGAATTTGCGATCATCCGATTTGGGCTGATGCATTTCCCAAGGAACGATGGGCGACCGCCTGCCCGTGTTGTTTACACGCGAATTAAAGACCCAGTTGATTACTGGATGGGTGTTGCGTCGCTCATTGCCGCGACTCTAGCGGCGTTATTCGTAATAGTCCTGACGGCTTTCTTCGCCCTCATTTGGTTCGGGGCTCACTGATACTGTGGTCCGCGAAGTATAACACTGGGACAGCATTCCCAATATTATACTATCCGTACCACGCTATCGCCCAAGCCGGTCCATCATCCAAGTGAGCACATACGGCACCGTCGCAATTCCCATAACGAGCGGGAACAGTAGGGCCAAGAGAGCGGGACCTTCCCAACTTCCCCCGCCAATCCAGCAACACAGCGACCAAGAGAACATAATGATGATCCACCCGATCCCGACTTGGATTAGGTGGCCTATCACTGCTTAGGCTTGTGCTTGGCGATGGTCTTGAACGTCCGGTCGAATGTCTCGCCGGTTTCGTCCGCCTCAAACATCTTCGCCGCCTCCAAGAACTTCTCCTTTTGAGAGAGCTTTGCGTAGTTCTTCGGCTTCTTTGCCTTCGGCCTCTTCTCAGCCATTCGCTTCACCAACAGTTCGGTATGTCAGGCGCTTGCCAACGACGCCCTTGAGGGCAATCACCGCCCGGGCCTCATCGTTCACGCCCAACGCGACGCGGTTGTTATAGCGGAAATCGTATTCGCTGAGATAGCGGTGCAAATGCTTTTCCTGGCAGTGTTGGTAGACGCCCTTCATGCCACGCTTGAAGATGCTGAAAAAGCCTTCAACGGAGTTGGTGGTAACATCACCGCGACCATATTCGCCGTCGCGGTGACGGACGGTTTCATGGGCGACAAAGGCAGCGTCCGCGCCCATGTAAAGGCGCGACTCATCAGTATGAAGGCGCGAGGCGCGATCCACGTTATCCAGAACGATGCGAGCCACCGTGGCCTTGTCAGCCCGGTCAACCTTGAATGAACGGACCTTGCCGCCACGCTGGACGAGAGAGACAACCGCAATCTTGTGTGCGCCCTTGCCGGTGCTCGTGAAGGGGCGGCCCGTGGTGGTTTCCGTGGGCTGAATAGATTTCTTGCCGTAGTAGGTTTCGTCCGCTTCTACGACTTCGCCAGCACCTCCCAGAAGGTCAAAGCCACCTTCCGTCATGGCTTCACGGATACGGTGCGACAGGAACCACGCGCTCTTGAGCGTGATCCCCAGTGCCCGGTGAAGCTGATTGCTGCTGATACCCTTCTTGCTGCTGGAAAGCAGGAAAATGGCTTGCAGCCAAATATGCAGCTTGATGTTGCTGCCCTCAAAGACAGTCCCAACCTTGACCGTAAAAGGCTTCCGGCAAGCGCGGCACTTGTAGACGCCCATGCGCGTGCTCTTGCCCTTGAGGGACGTGCTTTCGTCCAACACACCGCAATGGGGGCAAGGGCGGCCATCGGCCCAAAGCTGGCTTTCCACAAAGGCATACGCGGCCTTTTCATCGTGGAGATAGAGGCGGCTCAGGGCGGACTTGGACATTGGTTTTCTCTATTGCAAATCTGTATATTCATAAATATACACTAGCTGAGTCCCTTTGCAACAGGAAAGCGCCAATGAACTTCAAAAAAGCGACGGATGAACTGCTAGGCTCGGTGACTTTGGAGGACCTTGCCAGCGCCATTGGGGCGTCCGTACAGGCCGTTCGGCAAGCCCGCGCTCAAGAAGGCGCTGCGGGGTTCAGGCGTCCACCGGAAGGTTGGGAGGCTGCTGCGGCGAAGCTGGCGCGGAAGCAAGCCTCGCGGCTTGTACGGCTAGCAGACAAGCTTGAATCCACTTAAGCCAAGCCTGTGTCTCAAAAAGTTCTGGCGTCGGGAATCCGCTGCATGGTATTTAAACCGCCAGCGACACAATCCCCACGGGCGGCCACCCTAGGAAATCGTATCGCTGGCTCCGCCCCGCCCATTACAAAAGGGTCTACCGGGGAGTTCATTCGGCGGCACCCATGTGCCTGCCATTCAGTAAATCAACCGCACCCCTGACAATCTCTCGCACGTCGTGACGGACATAGAACCATGTCCGGCCATCACAACGCGCCAAGCGTGGCTCGCCGTCCTTGGGCTTGCTGTAGCGCCCAAGCGAAACGGTAAGGGTGTTCGGGTTGATGTGCTTTTTGAAGCGCATGTAGGCTTTGCCTTTAATCTGCTTCGCAGTCAGGCCGAGAGGATAGGCGTCCCTCAACACCGTCAGGATCATATCCTTCACGGGGATTTCCTCGGCGGCTGCGCCGCCCTCAACAGTGGCTTGGGGGGCTGGTTCAACTGCATCGGGCTTGGGGGACGGTTTGACCGCGGAAGCAGGCTTAACAGTCTCCAGATAGACCCGCTTAGCCACGGCGTCGGCTTCACCCTCAGCGTTCAACTGAGCGGCACGCTTATTCCAAGCAGTACGCTCCGCCTCTCGTTTTAGGCGGCGCTCCTCAAGGGCTAGCAGGAAAGGATCGTCCATGACCTACATGAACGATATTCCGGTTGTGAACGCAATGGTCGTGAACGTGATTCTGAGCGGAACGAACGCGCACTGAATGTTTGTCTGTGCATGATTATTTGTCAGTCGTGTCCGTGGTACGGATAGTATAATATTGGGACAGCATTCCTAATCCGCAGGGCTGCCGTGACACCGCGCTGGATGATTTTAACCGGGCGCACCGCTATATCTCGGACATGACCATCGTCATCGACAAGCTCAGGCACCCCGAAAAGGCCCACCGCCCGGACAATGACATCCAGCGCAAGCCGGACTGGATCCGCGTCAAGGCGCCTGTCTCCAAGGAATACCAGGTCACCCGCGAGATCGTGCGCGCCAACAAGTTGCACACGGTGTGCGAGGAGGCGGCCTGCCCGAACATCGGGGAATGCTGGACCAAGCGCCACGCCACCATGATGATCATGGGCGACACCTGCACCCGCGCCTGCGCCTTCTGCAACGTCAAGACCGGCCTGCCGGGCGCGCTGGATGCCGAGGAGCCGGCCAATGTCGCCCGCGCCGTCAAGACATTGGGCCTGGCACATGTGGTGATCACCTCGGTGGACCGCGACGATCTCGCCGATGGCGGGGCGCAGCATTTCGCCGACGTCATCCGCGCCACCCATGCCATGAGCCCCGGCACCTCGGTGGAGGTGCTGACGCCGGACTTCCTGCGCAAGGACGGCGCCATCGAAACCGTGATGGCGGCGCAACCGGAAGTGTTCAACCACAATCTGGAAACCGTGCCGCGCCTCTATCTCAGCATACGGCCGGGAGCGCGCTATTTCGCGTCACTGCGGCTGTTGCAGCGGGCCAAGGAATTGATGCCCGCCGGCTTCACCAAGTCGGGGCTGATGGTGGGCCTGGGCGAGACCCGCGAAGAGATCATGCAGGTGATGGACGACCTGCGCGCCGCCGGCGTGGACTTCCTCACCATCGGCCAGTATCTGCAGCCCACCCGCAAGCACGCTAAGCTGGAACGCTTCTGGTCGCCGGAGGAATTCGCGTCCCTGGAAAGCATCGCCCGCGCCAAGGGCTTTCTGATGGTGTCGGCGTCGCCGCTGACCCGCTCCTCCTATCACGCCGACAGCGACTTTGCGGAGCTGAAGGCGGCGCGCGCCGCCAAGG
>JACCXK010000028.1 GCA_013697055.1 Alphaproteobacteria bacterium | reverse complement strand
CTGCTCCTTTGTCTCGCCGTTCAACTTCCCGCTGAACCTGGCGGCGCACAAGATCGCGCCGGCGCTGGCGGTTGGTTGCCCGTTCGTGATGAAGCCCGCCTCGCGCA
Organism: Alphaproteobacteria bacterium; assembly: GCA_013697055.1. Lineage (GTDB taxonomy): Bacteria > Pseudomonadota > Alphaproteobacteria > Micropepsales > Micropepsaceae > Rhizomicrobium. The sequence continues at coordinate 60,561 of JACCXK010000028.1, read as the reverse complement.
CCCCGCTGGGCGCCATCATCATCGGCGAAGTGCTGGCAGAGACCAAGCTGCCCAAGGGCGCTTTCTCGATTCTGCCCGCCACGCGGCATGGCAGCGACCTCTTCACCACCGACGAGCGGCTGAAGCTGTTGTCCTTCACCGGCTCGCCTGATGTGGGCTGGGCGCTGAAAGCCAAGGCCGGCAAGAAGAAAGTTGTGCTGGAACTGGGCGGCAATGCCGCCGTGGTGGTGGATGCCGATGCCGACCTTGACGATGCGGTGGAGCGCATCACCTTCGGCGCTTTCTACCAGTCGGGCCAGTCCTGCATCGGGGTGCAGCGCATCTTCATCCATGAGACCATCTATGAACCCTTGAAAAAGAAGCTGGTCGAACGCGCCGGCGCACTGGTGTGCGGAGATCCGCGCGACGAGAAGACCTTCATCGGTCCCATGATCGATGTGAAGGAAGCCGAGCGGCTGGAAAACTGGATCAAGGAAGCGGCCGCCGACGGCGCCACGGTCCTGTGCGGCGGCAAGCGCGACGGCGCCATGCTGCAGGCCACCCTGCTGGAGAATGTCGGCAAATCCACCAAGCTGAATTGCGAGGAAGCCTTCGGCCCGGTCGCCACCTTGTCGAAGTTCAGCGACTTCGAGGCGGTGCTTACCCAAGTGAACGATTCCAAATTCGGCCTGCAGGCCGGCATCTTCACCCGCGACCTGTTCAAGGCGATGCGTGCCTGGGACAGACTGGAAGTGGGCGGCGTGGTGATCGGCGATGTTCCCTCCTACCGGGTCGACAACATGCCCTATGGCGGGGTCAAGGATTCCGGACTGGGGCGCGAAGGCGTGCGCTTTGCCATGGAAGACATGACCGAGATCCGCAACCTGGTCATCCGCAATCGGGGCTGAGTAGCCAGGCCGCGAAAATCCGCTATCATTCCCCAAACAGGCGCGGATCGCGCCAGCAGGGGATGTGCATGTCTTTCAAGACGCTGACATTGGGTTTGTTGCTGGCTTCGGCCTGCATGGCCGTGGCGCAGGCCCCGGAATCCATCAAGGGCGTCACCATCGCGCCTCATCCCCTAAAGGAATTCGTACCGGTCACGGCCGCGGTGCTGCGCAAGCCCGATCCCAATGACTGGCTGATGATGCGGGGCAATTACGAGGGCTATGGCTTTTCTGGCCTCGACCAGATCAACAAGACCAATGTGAAAGGCCTGCAACTGGTGTGGTCGCGCACCATGGAAAGCGGCATCAACGAGGCCACCCCCATCGTCTACAAGGGCGTGATGTTCCTGGGCAACCCCAATGACGTGATCCAGGCCATCGACGCGGCAACCGGCGACCTGCTCTGGCAATACCGCCGCACCCTGCCGTCGCAGGAGGCCTTCCACAACAATTTCTGGGGCCAGCGCAAGCGCAGCGTCTTCCTCTGGGAAGACAAGCTTTACACCATCACGCGCGACAACTTCCTGATGGCGCTGGATGCCAGGACCGGCAAGGAATTGTGGGAGGTCAATCGCGGCGGCGACCTTTATATCACCAACACCACCGGGCCGATTGTGGTCGATGGCGTGGTGATCGCGGGCGCCAGTTGCCAGGAAGCGCCGCAAGGCTGCTATGTCACCGGCAACGATGCGGTGACCGGCAAGGAATTGTGGCGCAACATGCTGATCCCCAAGCCGGGCGAGCCGGGGGATGAGACCTGGGGCGGCATGCCGTTCGACCAGCGCTGGATGACCGGCGTGTGGGGACCGATCACCTATGATCCCGAACTGAATCTGGCTTTTTACGGCTCCAGCGGCGTGGGTCCGTCATCCGACACCCAGCGCGGCGTCAAGGGCGTCGCCACCCTGGCGGGCACCAACACGCGCTTCGCCATCGAGCCGAAGACCGGCAAGATCGTGTGGAAGCACCAGGTCATTCCGCAGGACAATGCCGACCAGGAATGCACTTTCGAGATGCTGCCCATCACCACCAAGGTCGCGCCCGATCCCAAAGCCAAGGGCATGATGGCGATCGGCCGCAAGGCCGCTTTCCCCAGCCGCCGCACTTTGACGGGCGTGCCGTGCAAGACCTCCATCATGTGGAGCTTCGACGCTGCCAAGGGCGACTTCCTGTGGGCCAAGTCCACCGTGTTCCAGAATTTGGTCACGGGCATCGATGCCAAGGGCAAGGTCACGCCCAACCCCGAGATGTTCATCACCGATTTCAAGAAGGCCTATCACCAGTGCCCGACCCATGCCGGCGGGCGCGACTGGCCGTTCTCGGCCTATAGCCCGCAGACCAATGTGCTGTATGTGCAGCTGCAGAACCTGTGCGCCGACTATAAGGTGCGGGTGGACAACATCCCCTCCAAGCCCAAGGACCAGTACAACACCATCGGGCCGCAGGTGCTGGCTGATGGCGCCACCAACATCGGGCGGCTGGACGCCATCTCGGTGGAAACCGGCCAGACCTTGTGGAGCTGGGAGACGCCGGGCTCGAACTATTCGCCGGTGCTGGCCACGGCCGGCGGCATCCTGTTCAACGGTTCCATGGACCGTTACCTGCGCGCCTTCGACCAGAAGGACGGCACCTTGCTGTGGCAGACACGGCTGGGGTCGCAGGTGTTCGGCGCGACGGTGACCTTCAAGGTCGGCGGACGCCAGTATATCGCGGTGGCAGCCGGCGGTGGCTTCAACAACGGGCCGATCCAGGTGCGGCCGGACCTGGACCAGCCCAGCGGCGGCAACATGGTCTACATCTTCGCCTTGCCACAGTGACGCAGGATGCGTCACGCCGTTTGCCGTTCGGCGCATGCTGCGCCGTGCAGCTTGCCACAATGATGCCATTTGCGTTCCGCTGGATGCGCCGCTAGCGTCCCGGCCGCTCAAGAACGGCATGTTGCGTGATGAAACTCCTGACGGCTGCGTCCATCGCCGCGTTGTGCCTTTGGCCGCTGTCGGTCCTTGCCCAATCGGAAAATGTCATCGTCACCGCCACGCGCCTTTCCGCGCAAGATGCCGGCAGCAATGTCTCAGTAATCGATGCCGCGACCATCGCGGCGCACGATCCCTCCAGCGTGGTGGACTTGCTGCGCGACCTGCCGGGCGTGTTCGTGCAGCAATCGGGCGGGCGCGGCAGCGTGGTGTCGGTGTTCACCCGCGGCGCCAAGCCCAATTTCACCCTGGTGCTGCTGGACGGGGTGAAGGCCAACGATCCCACCAACACCCGTGGCGGCTCCTATGATTTCTCTACCCTGGACCTCAACGACATCGAACGGATCGAGTTCGTGCGCGGGCCGGCTTCGGCGGTCTATGGCTCCGACGCGGTGGGCGGAGTGATCAACATCATTTCGCGGCGCGGCGGCGAAACATTCGATGCCGGATTGCAGGCGGAAGGCGGCAGCTTCGGCTATGTCCGCGCCGCGGGGCATGTGGGCGGCCCCATTGGGGCTGCGACCGGCAATATCGGTCTTTCTTATACCGACAATGGCATGCCGGTGGCAGGCAGCACATTGAAGAGCACCGCGCTGGATGGCGCGCTGGCCTTGCCGGAGATCGGCGGCACAGCGATCAATCTCACCGGCCGCTACAGCGACAGCACGGCAACCTCCTTTCCCGATTCCAGCGGCGGGCCAAGGCTTTCTGTGCTTCGCACATTGGATCACCGCGACATTCAGGAAGGCGTGCTGGGCGCCCACGCCCTGCGCGGTATCACCGGCTGGTGGACCATGGTGCTGGATTACGGCTTTTATGATCGCGCCTCCGACGCAGTTTCGCCCGGCGTCGCCGCCAGCGCCCAGACGCCCACAGGCATTCCCGCCAATGGCGACAAAGCGCGTTTCAATCGTCACGAAGTGACATGGACCAATCGCCTGACGCCATTGCCGGGACTGGAAGCGGCGCTGGGCGTGGACATGCAGGCCGATCACGGCGTGGATGACGGCTTCCTGCAGTTCGCACCGGCCAGGCTGCCCACCAGGTTCGCGTTGGACCGCACCTTGTGGGCCGGCTTTGCCGAAGCGCGTTATCAGGTTATGCCGCAGCTCAGCCTGTCGGCCAGCGGGCGTTATGATGATACCGGCGCTACCCATCATTTCAGCCCGCAACTGCGCGCCGACTACGCGCTCACCGATTGGGGCACACAGTTTCAGCTTTTGTGGGGCAAGGCCTACAAGCTTCCCAGCTTCTATGCCCTGGGCAATCCGATCGTGGGTGACCCCGGCTTGAAGCCGGAAGAAGCGGAGAATTTCGAAGCCGGCGTCACCCAAAAGCTGTGGAATTTCGGACGCTGGAAAGTGGAAGCCTATGCCACCAATTACCGCGACCTTATCGATTTTCGCCCCGGCGCGGTGCCGAAGCTGATCAATCTCTCCACCGTGCATGTGCGGGGCATCGAGACGTCGCTGGAACTGACATGGGGCACGCTCAGCGCCACCCCGCGTCTGTCCTACACCAACGCCCACAACACCCTGACCGGCGCGGCGCTGCGCGATGTGCCCAGCTGGCTGGCGGGCGCGACGGTGAACTGGCGGCCGGATCCGGCCTGGAATGTCAGCTTCGACCTCAACCACACCGGCCGCATGACCGACAATGCCGTCCCCACCGGCGATGTCGCGCTGCCCGGCCATGTGCGGGCGGATCTGGCCGTGTCCTATAAAGTGCTGCCCAATCTGGCGCTGAAGCTGGGAGTCGATAACATTTTCGACCGCCGCTACGAGGATGTGGTGGGCTTTCCTGCCCCCGGCGTGGTAATGCGCGGCGGCGTCAGCGCATCGCTTTAGTTGTTCGGCAGCGGACCCGCCAGCCGGCCCAGCAACTTGAAGGCGTAGAGCATTACCCGTCCCCTTACCGGCCTGGTGGGGCCGGTGATGTCCGGCAGGCCGAACGCGTCCAGCTGATGCATCGCCGCATCGCTGCCGTCATCGGGATGCAGCGCGATCCAGTACAGGATTTTCGGCAAATCGCGCGGCGGGATCACCGCCTGCAGCCGCGCGAACACCAGCCGCGGTACAAAGCGCTCCACCTGTTCCATCTGCAGGATGTCCGGCACCGCCGCGATGCCGAGCAGGTTGCGCGCGCGCTGCACCGGATCGCTGACAGTGCCCGGCGCCCAGCCCGGCATCGCGTCGCGGATGCGGTCCAGGGTGGGAAGAATGGCCGGATCGGGCGCCTCGTCGCCACGCGACAACGGCGCGATGATGCCTTCATCCGCCGGCAGGCGCTTGAAATCGATTCCGTCGATGTCGGATTGGGTGACATCTTTCCAGGAGGCGGATGCGGTTTGCGGCTTCGGTGCGGCGGCGACATAGTCGCGGGCGGTGCCGACTTCGCGCGTATCCGACACGGCGCTGACGGTTGCCCGGCCGCGCGTTTCCGCGGCAACGCCGACCGCCACCCACATGCCGACGGCCAGCAGCAGCCAGGCGCGGCGCGGGATAAAAGCCCGGTCCCAGCGGAACATAGCGCCGGCCGCGACGGCGCCTGCTGCGCCGATCAGCAGCAGCGCGGCAAGATCAAATCCTGCACGAGACAGCCCGGCGCCGGTGGCGGAAAGCTGCAGCGCCTCCACCGCATAGCGGGCGGGCGCGAACAGCGAGACATGCTGCGCCCAGTTGGGCAGGCTTTCCAGCCGCACCGCCACGCCGCCGATTATCAGCATGGGCAGGAAGATGCACTGGCCCAGCGCCTGCACCGCCGGGACATTGTCGACCAGCATGGCGATCACCAGGCCGACGCCGAGAAAAGCGAAAGACGCCATGGCGAAAGCGGCGAACAAGCCGAGCGGATGCGTGGGCGCCGGCATGCCGAACGCGAAAGCCAGCGCCAGCTGCAGCAGCGCCGCGGTGACCAGCAGCATGGCCCGCGCCAGAAGCACGCTCGTCAGAAACACCCAGCCGGGCGCGGGCAACAAGCGGTAACGCCGCCACACCCCGCGCTCGCGTTCGCTGACGATGGTGGTGGGCAGGCCGAAACAGGCGCTGCCCAATATCGTGACGGTGAGGAATTGCCCGACATGCAGCGCCAGCGGCACCGGATCGCCCCGATAGACCGCCCAGAAGGCAACCAGGAAAATCAGCGGGAACAGATAGCCGTAAAGTATCGCCATCCGGTTGCGGAAATTCAGCTTCAGGCCCAGCAGGGTCAGATGCAGCAGCGCCGTCATCGCACCCCGCCCGTCAGCTTCAGGATCACGTCTTCCAATGTGTGGCCCGAGCCGCCGATCAGTTCGGCGGGCGCGCCCATCGCCACAATCTTGCCGCCCGCGATCACCGCGATGCGGTCACAGAGTTGCGCCGCTTCGTCCATGTCATGGGTCGCGAGCAGCACGGCGCGGCCGGCAGCCTTCATGTCTCGGATATGATCGTGCAACTCCCGCCGCATTTGGATATCCAATCCGGCGGTCGGTTCGTCCAGCACCAGAAGTTGCGGATCGCCCACAAAAACCAGCGCCAGCGCCAACCGCTGCTTCTGGCCGCCGGACAGGCTTTCGTAAGCCGCATCCTGCTTTTCCCGCAGGCCGAAGCGGTCCAGCAAGGCATCGCTATTCAACGGCTGGGAATAGAAAGCACCAAACACCTCCAGCGCCTCGCGCGGCGTGATCTTGTCCGGCAATTCTGTCGCCTGCAGCACCGCGCCGGTCTTCGCCCGCGCGGCTTGCACATCGGCCCGCGCGTCAACACCGCAAATATGAATGCTCCCGGCATCGGGCCGCACCAGTCCCAGGACACATTCGATTATGGTGGTTTTCCCTGCGCCGTTGGCCCCGAGCAGGCCGAACACTTCACCGACCGCAATTTCGAAAGCGATCCCGTCAACAGCTTGCACCGCGCCATGGCGGCGCGACAGTCCCGCGACGGTCAGTGCTTTGGTCACTAACGGATTGGCGCCTGCAGCTCCTGGTCGGTCCAGGGCTTTTTGCGAAAGGCATAAAGCTGGCGATATTCCTTGGCGAGGACCGGCTTGACCGGCGCCGCGGTGTTGCCGAAGGCGCCGCGAATATAGGTCACCACCTGCGCCAATTGCTCATCATTCAGCGATTGGCCCAAGGGCGGCATCTCGCCGATCGAGCCTTCCTTGCCGTTCAGCAGCACCCGGATAGGCATGTCGGCGCGGCCAATGACCAGCCTGGAGCCGGCCAAGGCGGCGGCCACACGCGGCGCGCCTTGGCCGTTGTCCTGATGACAGCCGGCGCAGTTGGTGGCGTAAACGCCCAGTCCTGCCTTGAACAAGGCTTCTTCTTCCGCCGTGCGCGTGTTCTTGGGCGCGGGCGGCACCGGCTTGCCGGGCCAGGTCAGGTCATCCAGCACAGCCTTGGCAGCGGCGCCCATGTCGCCGCTTTCCTTCGCCAGCAATGACAACGCCACCGGTTCACTCGCCAGCGCCATCGGCTTCACCGCCGGCCGGGGCCGGGTGATGATGCCTTCCATGCCGCCCGCGCGGCCGCCGGACACCACGGCGGGCGGGCGGGCATCAACGCCGGAAAAGCCGGTGGCGGCGCCGTTCAACAGGACCAGCCGCAGCTTTGCCGGCTTGGCGGCATCGGTGGCGGCCGCCAGCAGCTTCTGTACCTGCGCAACATCGCGGCTTTTGGCGGCGGCGCCTGCCAGCATTTCCACCGTGTCGGCATTGGCGTCGTTGCTCGCCAAAATCCCGTCCAGCGCGTCGGCTTCCAATCCCTTGAGCCCGCTAATCCCGGCATCCACCGTCGTGGCATCGCTGCCGTATTTCCTGATCAGCGCCACCACCGGCATCACCCGGCCCTCGCGCGGCAATGCGCCCAGCGACGCGGCCAACTGCCGGCGCACCGTCCAGCTGGAATCGTCGGACAGTTTCAGCGCCGCCGCTTTCATGGCGGCATCGTCCTTGGCCAGAAAGGGTTCGGCGCCGCGCACACCCGCCAGCCGCACATAAGCGTTGGAATCCGTCAGCGCCTTGCTCACCGTCTCGGCGTCCAGCGAGCCCATGCCCGACAAGGTCCAGACGGCCTGCACCCGCGTGCGCCAGTCGGGCGCGCTGGCCGCCAACAGCTTCAGCGCCGGCACCACCGACTTGTCGGCGCGCTGGACCAGCAGCTGCTGGGCGGTGTCGCGCCACCAGCCGCCGGGATCGGACAGATGCGCCACCAGCTGCGCCGGCGTTTCGTCGATCAGGTGAGGCTTGGGCGCCGCGTTCTTGACCATGCCGGTATGGATCACCCGCCAGATGCGGCCCTTGTGGATGCCGTCCCACAATTTGTGCTGCTGGATATAATTCTTCAGATAGTCGCTCTGGATCGGCTCGTCCTGCGACACGCCGCGATACATGTCCACGATCAGGAAGCTGCCGTCGGGGCTGGGCACCAGCCAGGTGGGCCGGAAACGCTCGTCGGTCGAAGCGAGAAACTCGCCCTTGGAATAGTAATCGGCGCCGGTGAGATTGCCGTCGGCGCCTTCGTTCAGTTTCAGCAGATGCACCAGGTTGGTGGGGCTGTCGACCACCACGGCCTGGCCGTAGAATTCCTTCGGCAGCGCGTTGCCGCGATAGATCATGGGCGAGGAAACGCCCTGATAATAATAGGCCGAACCATCGGGGCGCGGCACTTCGGGGCGATAGCCGCGATTGACGCCGAGTGTCGGGCGCACCGGCCACACCGCCGACTTGGACTGGTCCACCAGGTTTTCATAAAGGCCCGCGGTGCGGGTGAGATCGGAATTGCGCACATAATACTGCGCCGGTACATAGTCGGCGAACAGGGGATCGGTGTTGAAATTGCGGAAGATCAGCCCGCCGTCATTTTGCGTGACGCCCCATTGGCCGCGCACCAGGTTGGTGACGATCTCGAACTTGCCGCCATCTTTCGGCAGCACGTTGTAATTGTGCTCGGCGATATTGATGGTGTTGTCCATGCCCCAATAGAGCGCGTTGGCGGCATGTTCGATGTTACCGACACGGCCGAAGCCGTCCTTGATGACTTCCTTGGTGTCGGCCACCAGGTCGCCATTGGTGTCGCAGGCTTTCACCAGGTTGGGCGGCTCGCCGATCAGGGCGCAGCCATGATCCAGGATCTTCAGTGCGCGCGGCAAGACCAGCTTGTCCTGGAACACGGTGCGCTTGTCATAGATGCCATCGCCATCGGTATCTTCCAGGATCGCGACATCGCCGACCGGTTCGGTCATGTTGACCATCTTCTGGCCCACGGCATAACCCTGCATCTCGACGACCCAAAGACGCCCGTTGCCGTCGAACTCCGCCAAGATCGGGTCCACCACCAACGGCTCGGAGGCGACCAGCTGCAACTGGAAGCCCGGCGCCATGTGAAAGGTTTTTAATTCCTGCGCCGGCGACAAGGTCGGCGGGAACTTGGGCTGCTTGGTCTGAACCTTGGCCGGCCAAGGCTTGTTCAACTGGGTGGTCAGGGGTCCCTTCTTCGCCGCAGGCTTTGTCGCCGAAAAACCCACCACCGCTGACAGAGCAAGTGCAGCAGAGGCAAAGGCAAAAGTCCTGAAACGCATGGCGGTTTCCCTGTAATTTGGCGGGGATAATAGACCGGGCACCGGAGCCGTAAAGCCCAGCCCCATGCGGCGTTTCGCATGAGCCGGAAACCGCGTAGAACGGGCCAAAACCGCGACCCCGCTGGGAGGAATTGCCGTGCTCAAGATTGTTTCCGCCAAGGTCATCGTCACCTGTCCGGGACGCAATTTCGTCACCCTGAAGATCGAAACCTCGGACGGCGTGACGGGCTTAGGAGATGCCACTCTCAGCGGCCGCGAACTGGCGGTGGCGAGTTATCTCACCGACCATCTGGTGCCTTGCCTGATCGGGCGCGACGCCCACACCATCGAGGACACCTGGCAATATTTCTATCGCGGCGCCTATTGGCGGCGCGGGCCGGTCACCATGGCGGCGATCGCCGCGGTGGACATGGCGCTGTGGGACATCAAGGCCAAGGTGGCCGGCCTGCCGCTTTATCAATTGCTGGGCGGCAAGAGCCGCGACGGCGCCATGGTCTACACCCATGCCAACGGCAACAGCATCGAAGAAGCGCTGGAGAAAGCGCAGAAATATATCGCTGAGGGATACAAGGCCGTGCGGCTGCAGGCCGGTGTGCCGGGCCTGAAGGCCACATACGGCGTGGGCAAGGCGGGCAAGCCTTACGATCCCGCCGACAGCGATATTCCCTCCGAATATTCCTGGTCCAGCGAAAAATACCTGCGTTCGGTGCCCGAGCTGTTCAAAAAGGCACGCGATGTGCTGGGATGGGACGTCCACCTGCTGCATGACGTGCATCACCGCCTGACCCCGATCGAAGCGGGACGGCTGGGCAAGGAGCTGGAGCCCTATCGCCTGTTCTGGCTGGAAGATGCGGTGACGGCCGAGAACCAGGCCAACTTCCGCCTGATCCGCCAGCACACCGTCACGCCGCTGGCGGTGGGCGAAGTGTTCAATTCCATCTGGGACTGCAAGCAGCTGATCGAAGAACAGCTGATCGATTATATCCGCGCCACGGTGGTGCATGCCGGCGGCATCACCCATCTGCGCCGCATCGCCGCCCTGGCCGACCTCTATAATGTGCGCACCGGCTGCCATGGCGCCACCGACCTGTCGCCGGTCTGCATGGCGGCGGCGCTGCATTTCGATGTCTCGATCCCCAATTTCGGCATCCAGGAATGGATGCACCATGCCGAAGTGACCGACGCGGTTTTCCCGCGCACCTACACCTACAAGGACGGCGCGCTGCATCCCGGCGAAGGCCCAGGCCTGGGGGTGGAGATCGATGAGACGTTGGCGGCCAAATATCCCTACAGCAGAGCCTATCTGCCGGTGAACCGGCTGGAAGACGGCTCCCTCACAAATTGGTGAGCGGCCGCCTGTCAAATAGCTGGTTTTGCTTGATTTTATGCCCGTTCGCGGGGCTAGCCCGCCCTTGCCCGCCAAGGGGCAGGCGGCTTAGGCTTGTCCATACCATAAGCGTTATTTTTGGGGCGTCCGGGGCACCATGGATTTGAAGGACAAAAGCGCCGGCGGCGCCATCATCGCCGCCGCGCCGGGACGGATCGATCTGTCCAATGCGGATCAATTCCAGGTCGCGCTGTCCGCCAGCCTGGCCAAGGCCGGCACCGCGCTGGTGCTGGACCTGTCGGCCGCGGACCTCATCACCAGCGGCGGCTTTCGCGTCCTGGTGATCGTGCAGAAGGCGTCCAAGGCCCAGAACAAGAGCTTCGCCATCACGAGCCTGCGGCCGCTGGTCAAGGAAGTCTATGACATCGGCGGGTTCAAGCATTTGCTGGTGGTGTTCGACACGGTGCACGACGCCGTCGCCAAGCTGGACCCGGACTCGCTGCCGGGGCTGGACGCGCCATGAAAGTCACTTTCTGGGGAACGCGCGGCTCCCTGCCCACGCCGCTGGGCGCCAGGAGCGTGCGCAAGAAGCTGGTCAATGCGCTGGTCAAGGCCGCGGGGAAAAATCTCGATACGCCGGAAAAGGCGGACGCCTTCTGCGAGCAGGAACTCAGCTTCGCCGAAGCCGGGACCTTCGGCGGCAATTCCTCCTGCGTGCAGGTGGATGTGGGCGGGCCGGACTATCTGATCTGCGACCTGGGTTCGGGCGTGCGCGAGTTTTCGCTGGCCGCCATCGCCCGCCACGGCCCCAAGGCGCCGCAGACCTATCACATCCTGGTGTCGCATGTGCACTGGGACCACATCATGGGCTTTCCCTTCTTCATCCCGTGTTTTATTCCCGGCAACAAAGTCATCATTTATAGCTGCCACGACAAATTCGAGCAGGCGATCCGCGGCCAGAACCACGAGCCCTGTTTCCCGGTCGAGTTCACGGCGCTGGGCGCCACCATCGAATTCGTGAAAATGGAGATCGACAAGCCCTATGACATCGCCGGCGCCAAGGTCACCGGCACGCCGCAGATGCATGGCAATGATTCCTATGGCTACCGCATCGAGAAGGACGGCAAGACGGTGGTCTACACCACCGATTCGGAACACAAGCCCGAGGACCGGGCCGAGATGGAGCGGGCGGCGAAGTTCTTCAGGCACGCCGACCTGGTGATCTTCGACGCCATGTATTCCCTGGCCGACTCGGTGTCGATGAAGGAAGACTGGGGCCATTCCAGCAATGTCATGGGCGTGGAGCTTTGCCAGATGGCGGGCGCCAGGAAGCTGTGCCTGTTCCATCACGAGCCGGTCTATGACGATGCGCGGCTGGAAGGGGTGTTCAAGGAAACCATCCGCTTCGAGGAAATCACCCGCGCCGACAAGAAGCTGGAGGTCGCCATCGCCTATGACGGGCTGGTCCTTGAAATTTAAGGGCCTGGGCCGGCTGGTGCTGAGCGGCTGGGGCCGGCGCGCCGCCTGGGCGGTGCTGATCCCCTTTCTGATCCTGCAGATCGCGGCACCGGCGCTGTTCGACACGCCGCGCATGACCTTGTTCGATTCCTATCAGCGCACCATGCCCCGCGACCAGCGTCATGACGGCGCGATTATCGTGGCGATCGACGAGGCCAGCCTGAAGCTGGTGGGACAATGGCCCTGGCCCCATCGCAAGCTGGCGGAGTTGATTTCCCGCATTCTGGACGCCAAGCCCGCGGCGCTGGGCATCGACATGATCTGGGCCGAGCCCGACCGCCAGTCGCCCGAACAATGGTTGCGCGAGGCCGGTGATCTGCCGGCGCCCCTGGCCAATGCGATTTTGCAACTGCCGCACAGCGATGACCAATTGGCGAAGGCGCTTGGGAACGGTCCCGTCGTGCTGGGGATCGGGGGGCTCTTCAACACGCCTTTGCGGGAGGATGAGGGCCCGATGACCCCGGTGCAGACCAAGGATCTGCGGCCGCCCTTTGACCGGCCGGACCCGCCGGACGTGCTGCTGAGCTTCGGCACCACGCTACGGAGCATCCCGGTGCTGGACGAAGCGGCGTCGGCGCATGGCAGCCTCACCGTCCGCCCCGATGATGACGGCGTATTCCGGCGCCTGCCCATCATGTCGCGGCTGTCGGGACGGCTGGCGCCTGGCCTGGTCCCGGAGATGCTGCGCGTCGCCGCCACTGGCGGCTTTCCGCGCATCCTGTTCGATGGCAATGCGATCATAGCCGCCCGGATCGGGGAGTATTTCGTCGCCACCCAGCGCGACGGCACCGTACTGGTGAATTTCTCGCCCCATGACGATCGCCGCTTTGTTTCGGCGCAAAGCATCCTGCGCAAGAAAAATCCGGTGTCGCCGGAGATTTTCCGCAACAAGCTGGTGTTCCTGGGCGTCACCGCGCTGGGCCTGCCCGATCAGCGCAACACGCCGGTGGGCTTCATGCCGGGAGTGGAAATCCAGGCCCAGCTGCTGGAGAACATTCTTCAGCAAAAACTGGCGCGAAGGCCCGATTGGAGTCTGGGCGTGGAACTGGCGCTGACGGCGCTGGCCGGTCTGGCGATGATCCTTGTGCTGCCGATGGTGCGGGCGCGCCTGCAGCTTCTCGCCATTGTCCTTCTGTCGCTGGAATTCGCCATCCTGGGAATCGGCTTGTGGTGGCAATATCGAATCCTGCTCGACATCGTCACGCCGGCGATCGGCCTCGGCCTCACCCTGGCGGCGCTGCTGATCGCGGGCTTCGCCCAAGCCGACGCCCAGCGCCGCCGCCTGCGGCTGGCTGCCGCCAAGACCGCAGGCGAACTGGAAGCAGCCCATCGTATCCAGGCGGGCATATTGCCCGCGCCTGCCAGCGTGGCGGGCGATTCCCGCTTCGACCTGGATGCCTTGATGATCCCCGCGCGGCAGATCGGCGGCGATTTCTTCGACTTCTTCAAGATGGACCGGGACCATCTGTTCTTCGCGGTGGGCGATGTCAGCGGCAAGGGCATGCCCGCCGCCCTGTTCATGGCGCTGGGAAAATCCCTGTGCAAAAGCTGCGCCCTGCGCGGGGAGCATGATATCGGCGCCATCATCAACCGCGCCAACCGGGAAATCAGCCGCGACAATCCGGAAATGCTGTTCATCACGCTGTTTGCGGGCGTCCTGGATCTGCGGTCGGGGGAATTGCGATTCTGCAATGCGGGCCATGACGCGCCCTTCCTGCTGCGCGCCGGCGCGGCGCCTTACTCCCTGCCGGCGGAGGGTAGTCCGCCGCTCTGCGTCCTGGAGGATTTCGATTATCCGGAAGAGCGCTTCCAGCTCAACCCCGGGGACATGCTGTGCGTCATCACCGACGGCATCACCGAAGCCATGACGGCCAAGGGCGAAGTGATGGGCCGGGCGCGGGCGCAAACCGTCCTGGCGGGTCTGCCCGCGGATATCAGCGCCGATGGCGCGACCCGGACCTTGCACGATGCGGCAGACGATTTCGTGGCGGGCGCGGAGCCGTCAGATGACCTGACGATCCTGGCGGTGCGCTGGCGCGGGCCTACTGCACAATGATGTCGACGTAACGCTCATTGGGATTCGGCGTGCCGTCCGCATCCGGGTCATCGCGTTCACCGCGACCATCCGTCGTGATCTGGATGCCGGGACGCAGGTTACCCTTCTCCTGCAGGAGTTTCTTAATCGACTCGGCGCGCTCACGCGACAACCTGTCATTGTCCTCCAGGGAACCGACCCGGTCGGTATAGCCGATGATGACGATTTCGGCCGCCAGGCGGTCATCAACATCGGTTTTGACCTTGGTCTCGAATTCGGCCTTTGACTCTTCCGTCATGGTATCGCTGCCGTTCAGGAAATAGAGCTTGTGATGTCCCGGTTCCTTGGGACGCGCCGCAAGGGCCTCGGAAAAATCCTTTTTGACGTCTTCGGCATTCGCGACGCCCGCCTTGCTGTCGCCCGGCGTATCCGATGCATACGCCTTGTCCAGCACCACGGACTTGCCGCCGCCGGTCTGCACCACCACGCCGCCGATATGGCCATCGGAATCCGGCATCACCACGACGACATCACGGGCACAGCCGGCCAGAAACGCGCACGCCAATGCCGGCGCAAAAAAGCGAAGCGCGCGCGACATCAGCTTTTTCCTTCGACCCGCACCACGAATTCCGTACCGCGCACGCCCAAAAGCGCAGTCGGCGTGCTGATGTGCATCGCTTCGGGTCTCTGCTTCACGATCTGGCCGGATTTGGCCGCCAGAGTGCCCTGGGACAGGACGGAGTCGAAAACCCCGACATGAGTCGTGGCATCGAAACGGTACTGGCTCAGCGCGAGCTTGCTGTTGGAGCCCAGGGACATCATGCTGTTGTCGGTGAAAGTGATACCGACCGAGGCTGCCTTGTCGGTCATGATGGTGTCGGACTGGAAAACATGGTCGCCGACTTTGAGAGGCAGGGTTTGGCCCTGATGCACAACCTGCACCGTACCCTTGGCGGTCTTGACCTGGCCGATGGCATCGTCTGCCGGCGCAGCCCCGGCGGATGCCAGCGTCAGCGCGACAGCGCAGCCCAATATGCCCAATGACCTGATGCGCATGGAAAATTCTCCCGAGCCCATAGAACTGAACTATGCCGCGACAATGGACGGCCTGTTTGCGGCGATGCGCGCGCTGGAACAGGCCTGCAACGCCTGGAAAATCGATGCTGCCTTGGTATCACGGGCGTTAATTGTGGTCGAGGAACTTTTCTCCAACACCATCAAATATGGTTATGGCGGGGAGTGCGCGAAGCCGGTCCGGCTGCGGCTCCAACCCCTGCCCCTTTTCACCATCATCTATGAGGATGACGCCCCGTTGTTCGATCCCACAAGCTGGAAATTGCCGCCGGATGAGGGGCTTGGGGAACGGCCTGTGGGGCTGGCCGGTATTGCCATGGTGGTGGGGCTGTGCGCCGACATCACCTACCAGCCCCGGGACGGCGGCAACCGGCTGGTCCTGACCTTCGGGACTTGAGACACGACGCTCAAGACAGTTCGTCCAGCAGGACCGCGACATGGCGGGCGGCGACACCCGCGCCATGGGCGATCTGGTGGCGGCAGCTGGTTCCGTCGGCAACGATAATGGCGCCCGGATTCCGGCGCACCGCCGGCAGCAGGCTGAATTCCGCCATCTGCATGGAAACCTCATAATGATCGGCGTCATAGCCGAAGCTGCCGGCCATGCCGCAGCAGGAGGTTTCAATCAGCTCCGGCGACGCGCCCGGGATCAGCCGCAATACATCCAGGATAGGCGTCACGGCGCCGAAGGCTTTCTGGTGGCAATGGCCATGCAGCAGGATGGGCGCGGGCGCGGGCCTCAGCGGCAGGGCAAAACGGCCGGCCTTGGCTTCGCGCGCCAGAAATTCCTCCAGCAGCAGGGCCTGGTCCGATACGGTCCTGGCCGTTTCGCCAAAGCCCATGCAAAGGGCTTCGTCGCGCAAGGTGAGAAGGCAGGACGGCTCCAGGCCGACAATGGCGATGCCAGCCTTGGCCAACGGCAGCACATCGTCCAGCAACGCCGACAGCTTGGCCTTGGCCTTGTCCACCATGCCGGCCGCCAGGAAGGTGCGGCCGCAGCAGTGCTGGCCGTGATCCTTGGCGATCAAATAGAGCGTATAGCCCGCCTTTTTCAGGATGCGCGCGGCGGCATGGGCGTTCTCCGCTTCGAACGTGCCGTTGAAAGTGTCGATGAACAGGGCAGCGGCTTTCGGCGCCGCGGCCATCGCCGCTTCGCGGCTGGAAAACAGGTTGGTGTCATGCGCCGCCCAGAACGTGTCGCCGCGCCATCGCGGCAAGGGGCGTTGGGCAGAAAGGCCGATGAGCTTTTCGCTCAGCCAGGCCAAAGCGGGAATGCGGTCCCGCAAGTTCGCCAGCCCCGCAATCCGGCTGACGGCATCGGCATAGTCGGGCAGATGGGCGACCAGCCGCTCCTTCCAGGTGAAGCCATGTCTGGCCTTGTAGTGGGAGAGAAACTCCACCTTCATCTTGGCCATATCCACGCCGGTGGGACATTCGCGGCGGCAGCCCTTGCAGGAGACGCAGAGGTCCATTGTGTCATGCATCGCCTGGCTGGTCAGGGCATCGGCGCCCAACTGCCCCGACAGCGCCAGCCTTAACGCATTGGCGCGGCCGCGGGTGACGTGCTGCTCATCGCGGGTGACGCGAAAGCTGGGACACATGGTGCCGCCATCGAACTTGCGGCAATGGCCATTGTTGTTGCAGATCTCCGCCGCCTTGGCGAAGCCATGGGCCGGATCGCCGCCGCTGCCGGGCGCGCCGGTCTGTTCGGTGACCGGATCGTTCTGGACATCCCAATCCGACCAGTCCAGCGCCGTCGTCAAAGGCCGCACGGTATAGGGCTGCGCAGCTCCGGGCGGAGGGTAGCGGAACAGGTTGCCGTCATCCATGCGCGGCGGATCGATGATCCGGTTGGGGCTGAACAGGCCGATGGGGTCCATATGGTGCTTGATGGCGCGGAAGGCCTCATTGATCCGGGGGCCGAACTGCCATGCGATCCATTCGCCGCGGCACAGCCCGTCACCATGTTCGCCGCTGAAGGCACCCTTGTATTTGCGCACCAACGCGCTCGCCTCTTCGGCGATGCTGCGCATGTTGGCGGCGCCGCCGCGCCGCATGTCCAGGATGGGACGGACATGCAGGGTGCCGACGGATGCATGGGCATACCAGGTGCCATGGGTGCCGTGACGCGCGAACACATCGGTCAGGGCCGCAGTATATTCAGCCAGATGCACCATTGGCACGGCGCAATCCTCGATGAAGCTGACCGGTTTGCCGTCGCCCTTCAGGCTCATCATGATGTTGAGGCCGGCCTTGCGCACGTCCCACAGATTCTTCTGCGGCGCATCCGCCTCCAACTCGACCACGCTGCCGGGCAGGCCGAGATCGCCCATCAGCGCCACCAGGTCTTTCAGCTTTTTCACCAGCGCCGGCTTGTCCTCGCCGGCGAATTCCACCAGCAGAATGGCTTCCGGCTTGCCGATCAGCGCCGTTTCCATGGTCGGGCGGAAGGCGGGATTGGACAGCGCCAGTTCGATCATGATGCGATCGACCAGTTCCACGGCGCTGGGGCCCAGCTTGACGATGTGCTGGGCTGAATCCATCGCGGTGTGAAAGCTGGCGAAGTTCACCACGCCCAGCACCTTGTTCTTGGGCAGCGGCACCAGTTTGAGCGTGAGGTCCTTGGTGAAAGCGAGCGTGCCTTCCGAACCCACCAGAAGATGCGCCAGGTTCACGCTGCCGTCGTCGGTGTAGGGCCGCTCATTCTGGTTGTCGAAAATGTCGAGGTTGTAGCCCGCCACTCGCCGCAGCACCTTGGGCCAGTTGGCTTCGATCTCGTTGCGGTTTTCGGCCGCCAACCCACGCACAAAATCCGCAATGCTGATGCCCAGCCCGCCAAGACTGTCCACCGGACCGAACTTCACCTCGCTGCCGTCCGACAGCCAGGCGGTGGCGCCCAGGACATTGTGCACCATGTTGCCATAGGCGATGGAGCGCGAGCCGCAACTGTTGTTGCCGGCCATGCCGCCCAAGGTCGCTTGCGCGCTGGTCGAAACATCCACCGGATGCCACAGCCCATGCTTTTTCAATGCCGCATTGAGATGATCCAGCACCAGCCCCGGCTCGACCTTGGCGGTGCGGTTCTCGACATCCGCATCCAGGATGGCGCGACGATACTTGCTGTTGTCGATCACCAGGCCTGTGCCCACCGTCTGGCCACATTGGCTGGTGCCGGCGCCGCGCGGCACGATCGGCACTTTCAGGTCGCGGGCGATGTCGATGGCCATGGCCACGTCGCGCGATGTGCGGGGCACGAACACGCCCAGAGGCATCACCTGATAGATCGAGGCGTCGGTCGAATAGCGGCCGCGATCGCCATCCTCGAACAGCACTTCGCCTTCGGTTTCAGTCTCAAGGCGACGTGAAAGAGACTGGGTGGTATCGTTGGACGCCGCGCCGGAAACAGGTTTGTTCAGCACAGGAAATCCGGCCTTGGCGCGGCGGGGGTGCCCGCTCTTCGTTTGCAATTCTGTCCCCGGAACCCTAGCATTTTGACCAAAGAACACAAAGCAACAGGCGGGTCATGCTGACGCTCGATTTCCATCCCACCGGCAATCACTTCCTGCAGATCCCCGGCCCCAGCCCCGTGCCGGATCGCATCCTGCGCGCGCTGAGCCTGCCCACCATCGACCATCGCGGGCCTGAATTCGGCGCGCTGGGGCTGAAGCTCACCCAGGGCATCAGGCGCATTTTCAAGACCCAGCATCCGGTGATGATCTATCCCTCCTCCGGCACCGGCGCCTGGGAAGCGGCGCTGGTCAATCTGTTCAGCCCCGGCGATCACATTGTGATGTACGAGACGGGCCAGTTCGCCGCCCTGTGGGCACGGCTGGCGGGACGGCTGGGTGTTTCCACCGAGATCCTGGAATGGAAAGGCGGCGACGATGCCGATCTGCCCGAAGCCCCGGGCTGGCGCCATGGCGTGCAGGCGGCGCTGATCCAGGAGCGGCTGGAAAAGGACAAGGAGCATCGCATCAAAGCGGTGTGCGTGGTTCATAACGAAACCTCCACCGGTGTGACGTCGGATATCACCGCCGTGCGCAAGGCGATCGACGCGGCCAAGCATCCGGCGCTGCTGGTGGTGGACAGCATCTCAGGACTGGCCAGCGCCGACTACCGCCATGACGAATGGGGCGTGGACGTCACCATCAGCGGCTCGCAGAAAGGTTTGATGCTGCCGCCGGGTCTTAGCTTCAACGCCCTGTCGCCGCGCGCCATCGAAGCATCGAAGACCGCCAAGCTGCCCAAATCCTATTGGGCCTGGGACGAAATCATCGAGATGAACAAGACGGGTTATTTCCCATACACACCAGCCACCAATCTTCTTTATGGTCTGCACGAAGCGCTGGAGATGATCGAGGCCGAAACTCTGGACAAGATATTCGCCCGCCACAAACGCTGGTCGGCCGGCGTGCGCGGTGCGGTGGAAGCCTGGGGCCTGCCGGTGCAATGCGCCGACAAGGAGCTGCACTCTCCCATTCTCACCGGCATTATCCTGCCCAAAGGCATCGACGCCGACAAATTGCGCAAGTCGATCCTGGAACGCTTCGATCTTTCTTTGGGCGCTGGGCTTGGCAAGCTCAAGGGCCGCACCTTCCGCATCGGCCATCTGGGCAACAGCAATGACCTGACCTTGCTGGCGACCTTGGCGGGCTGCGAGATGGGATTGAAGCTTGCGGGGGTGAATCTGGCGGGGCGCGGCGTGGACGCCGCCATGGAATATTTCGCGGCGCGCCCGGCATAAAGTGTCATAACGGCGACGTCATAATGACAAAAGCGCCGACAAGGCGCGGAGGGAACGGACATGAAGCTCTTTCGCCCCACCGGCATCGTGCTGGTGATGCTGTGCCTGATGTACCTGATCACCTATATCGATCGGGTCAATGTCAGCACCGCTTCGGTCGGGGCGCTGGGCTTCGGCAAGGAATTCAACCTCTCGAAGACCCAGATCGGCTTGGTCTTTTCCGCTTTCGCCTATCCCTACCTGATTTTCCAGGTCATCGGCGGCTGGGTCAGCGACCGGTTCGGCACCCGCCGCACCCTGATCGTCTGCAGCCTGATCTGGGCATCGGCCACGGTCCTGACCGGACTGGCGGGCGGCCTGGTCTCACTGCTGGTCGCGCGCGTGCTGCTGGGCCTGGGCGAAGGCGCCACCTTTCCTGCCGCCACTGCCGCCATGTCGCGCTGGGTCAAGCCCGCGGACCGCGGCTTCGCGCAAGGCATCACCCATTCGGCGGCGCGGCTGGGCAATGCCCTGGCGCCCGGACTCATTGTGGGCGTGATGGCAACATACGGGTGGCGCGCCTCTTTCTTTGTCTGCGCCGCCGTCAGTTTTGTCTGGGTCGTCATCTGGTTTTTTGTCTTCCGCGAAAATCCTGCGGATCATCCCGGCATGACGGTGGAGGAATGTGCCGTCCTGCCGCCGCCCAAGCCCAAGGGGCAGCCGGTGCCGTGGGGACCACTGGTCAAGCGCATGGCGCCGGTCACCATCGTCTATTTCTGCTACGGCTGGACCCTGTGGCTGTTCCTCAGCTGGATCCCGCAATATTTTCAGCACCAGGGCCAGGACTTGAAAAGCATGGCGCTGTTCTCGTCCGGCGTATTTCTGGCCGGCGTGGTCGGCGACACCTTGGGCGGCATCGTCACCGACCGCCTCTATGCCCGTACCGGCAATCTCAATCGCGCCCGCAGCCTTATGGTGTCGGTGTGCATGGGACTGACCTGCCTGTCGCTGTTGCCCATGATGTTCAGCCACGACCTGACCGTGTCGGCGATCAGCCTGTCGGCCGGCTTCTTCTTCGCAGAAATGACCATCGGTCCGATGTGGGCCGTGCCCATGGACATCGCGCCGGACCATTCCGGCACCGCCAGCGGCATCATGAACACCGGCTCGGCCTTCGCGGCCATCGTCTCGCCGGTGGTGGGCGGCTGGCTGATCGACCGGACCGGCGACTGGCAACTGCCTTTCCTGGGCAGCATTGTGCTGATGCTGTTGGGCATGGCCCTGGCCTTTACCATGAAGCCCGAACAGCGCCTGGCGGCGGCTTCTTAACCGCTTGTCATCGAACGGCTTTCCGCCACGTTCATGACGCGGTGCAACAAGCCTTTTGCGCAGCTTTACCCCTCGCTAGTATGGGCGTACAGGGACTCAAGGAAAGCCGCCGGCCAATTTTCCGGACGTGCTGAACAACAATAACAAAGAGCACAGAACGATCTAAGGACCATCCGCACACATAGCTGAGTATCCATCAGACGTTGGTCCTTTTGGGGCGTGTCATTGGGGAAGCAGTCGGCAGCATGAGTGGTGCATCGGTGAGTGAAGCGTCCCGGCAACCGTCGGGCGCGGTAAATGGTCAGTCTTCCGCTGGGATGAAGCCCACGGATATCGCCAATCCCGATTACTTCCACAAGGTGGTGGATTGCCAATGGGCGTGTCCGGCCCATACCCCCGTTCCCGAATATATCCGCATGATCGCGGCCGGGCGTTATTCCGACGCCTATATGGTCAACTGGCATTCCAATGTGTTTCCCGGTGTGCTGGGCCGCACCTGCGACCGCCCCTGCGAGCCCGCGTGCCGCCGTGGCCGCGTGGAAGAAGTCACCAAGAAAGCCGAGCCGGTCGCCATCTGCCGCCTCAAGCGCGTCGCCGCCGACAACAAGGATGACGTGAAGGACCGCATGCCCGCGCCCGCGGCGCAGAAGAACGGCAAGCGCGTGGCGTTGATCGGCGCAGGGCCCGCTTCGCTGACAGTCGCGCGCGACCTGCTGCCGCTGGGATACGAAGTCGTGCTGTATGACGGTGACGCCAATGCCGGCGGCATGATGCGCACCCAGATTCCGAAATTCCGCCTGCCCGAAACGGTGCTGGACGAGGAAGTGAATTACATCCTGGACCTCAAGCCCGAACTGCGGCTGGGCCAGAAGATCACGTCGATGAAAGATTTGCTGGCCGAGAATTATGACGCCATCTTTGTCGGCTGTGGCGCGCCGCGCGGGCGCGAGTTGGAGATTCCGGGCCGGAAGGAAGCCGGCGCCAATATCCATATCGGCATCGACTGGCTGGCGTCCGTGTCCTTTGGCCATACCACCCGGATCGGCAAGCGCGTGATCGTGCTGGGCGGCGGCAACACCGCCATGGATTGCTGCCGCACCTCGCGGAGGCTGGGCGGCGAACAGGTCAATGTCGTGGTGCGTTCCGGTTTCGGGGAAATGAAAGCCAGCCCCTGGGAAAAAGAAGACGCGATGCATGAAGGCATCCCGATCCACAATTTCCTGGTGCCTGCCGAATTTCTGCACACGAACGGCAAGCTGACCGGCGTGCGTTTCCAGAAGGTGAAGGCCGAGACCGATGCCAAGGGCCGTCGCAATTTGGTGCCGTCCGGCGAGCCGGATTTGGTTATGGAATGCGATGATGTGCTGGTGGCGGTGGGCCAGGAAAACGCCTTCCCCTGGATCGAGCGCGATACGGGGGTGGAATTCGACAAATGGAACATGCCCAAGGTGAGCCCGACCACCTTCCAGTCCACCAATCCCCGCGTCTTCTTCGGCGGCGATGCGGCGTTCGGCCCCAAGAACATCATCTGGGCGGTGGCGCATGGCCATGATGCCGCCATCTCCATCGACCTGCTGTGCCAGGGCAAGGACGTTGCCACCCAACGCCCTTCGCCCCTGGTCAACCTGTCCAGCCAGAAAATGGGCATCCATGAATGGAGCTACGGCAACGACATCTCCAACGACCACCGCTTCAAGGTGCCCCATGCCCCCATCGAAAAGACGCTGAAGGATGTGAAGCTGGAAGTGGAGCTGGGCTTCGACATCGCCCAGGCCTTCGCGGAAGCCGAGCGTTGCCTGAACTGCGACGTCCAGACCGTCTTCGACACCCCCAAATGCATCGAATGCGACGCCTGCGTCGATATCTGCCCGATGGATTGCATCACCTTCACCGCCAATGGCGTCGAAGGCGATCTGCGCCACCGGCTGACGGCGCCGGCGCTGCATCCCGACCAGGACCTGTATATTTCCAGCGCTCTCAAGACCGGCCGGGTGATGGCCAAGGACGAAGACCTGTGTCTGCATTGCGGGCTTTGCGCCGAACGCTGCCCCACCGGCGCCTGGGACATGCAGAAATTCCTGCTGAACGCGCCCAAGACGGAGTACGCATGCCGGCGATAAAATCCGTCAATGATTTCGTGGTGAAGTTCGCCAACGTCAACGGCTCGGGCTCGGCGTCCGCCAACGAGATGTTCGCTCGCTCCATCCTGCGCATGGGCGTACCGGTGACCTCGCGCAACATCTTCCCGTCCAACATCCAGGGCCTGCCCACTTGGTACGAAGTGCGCATCTCCGGCAAGGGCTGGCTGGGCCGGCGCGGCGGCGTCGACCTGATGGTGGCGATGAACCCCCAGACCTGGGACAAGGATATCGCCTCCATCGATCCGGGCGGCTACCTGTTCTACGATTCCTCGCGCCCGATCCCGGCCTCGAAATTCCGCGACGACATCAACATCATCCGCATGCCGCTGACCGAGATCAGCAATGCAGCGTACAAGGACCCGCGCCAGCGCCAGCTGTTCAAGAACATCATCTATATCGGCGCCCTGGCGCAGCTTCTGGGCATAGAGCCCGAGGTGATGGAGAAGCTGATCGGAGAGCAGTACAGCAAAAAGGAAGCCCTGATCGCGCCCAACCAGCAGGCGCTGCGCATGGGCCATGACTATGCCCAGGAGCATCTGGCGGACATCTGCAGCCTCAAGGTCGAGCGCGCCAACGAGGTGGGCAAGCGCATCTTCGTCACCGGCAATGACGCGGCCGGCCTGGGCTGCGTCTATGGCGGCGCCACGGTGGCGGCCTGGTATCCCATCACGCCGTCCACTTCGGTGGCGGAAGCCTTCGCCAAGCATTGCCGCAAGTACCGGGTCGACGCCGACTCGGCCAAGAACAAGTTCGCCATCGTCCAGTCCGAAGACGAAATCTCCGCCATCGGCACGGTGATCGGGGCGAGCTGGAACGGCGCCCGCGCCTTCACCGCGACATCAGGCCCCGGCATCTCCCTGATGCAGGAATTCCTGGGCCTGGCCTATTTCGCCGAAGTCCCGGCCGTGATTATTGACGTGCAGCGCGGCGGCCCTTCGACCGGCATGCCCACCCGCACCCAGCAGGCCGATCTTCTGATCTGCGCCTATGCCTCCCATGGCGACACCAAGCATGTGCTGTTGATTCCTGAAGATCCGCGCGAGTTGTTCGAATTTTGCGCCCAGTCCTTCGACTTGGCCGAGAGGCTGCAGACCCCGATCTTCGTGCTGGAAGACCTGGATATCGGCATGAACGACTGGCTGTGCGAACCTTTCACCTGGGACGACAAGCGGGTTTACGACCGCGGCAAGGTGATGACCGCCGAGGAACTGGAAGCCGGCAAGACCTTCGGCCGCTATCTGGACGTGGACGGCGACGCCATCCCCTACCGCACCCTCCCCGGCACCCATCCCAGCAAGGGCGCCTATTTCACCCGCGGCTCCTCCAGAGACCGTTTCGCCAAATACAGCGAGGAAGGCGCGGTCTATCAGGACAATATGCAGCGGCTGTTGCGCAAGTTCGAAACCGCCAAGAGCCTGGTGCCCGCACCGGTGATCGAAAAGGCCCGCGAGAAAGCCAAATGCGGGGTGATCTATTTCGGCTCCACCGCACCGGCGATGCGTGAGGCGCTGGCGGCGCTGGCCGCCGACGGCATTCACCTGGACACGATGCGGCTGCGCGCCTTCCCCTTCAGCGAGGCGGTGACCGATTTCATCAATGCCTATGACCAGGTCTTCCTGGTGGAGCAGAACCGCGACGCCCAGATGCGCAGCCTGCTGGTCAATGAATGCGGCATCGACCCGGCGCGCTTTATTTCCATCCTGCATTATGACGGCCAGGTGATCACCGCCCGTTTCATCATCGCCGCCATCGCCGAACGCATGTCGCTCACATCCAGGGAAGCCGCGGAATGACCTATATCGCCAAGCCCAAGCTGCGCCATCCTGGCATCCCGGTGAACAAACTGGGTTTCACCCACCGCGACTATGAAGGCTCGATCTCGACCCTGTGCGCCGGCTGCGGCCATGACTCGATTTCCTTCGCCATCATCCAGGCCTGTTTCGAGCTGAACATCGAACCGCACCGGGTCGCCAAGCTGTCGGGCATCGGCTGCTCTTCCAAGACGCCGGATTACCTGTTGGGCCAGAGCCACGGCTTCAACTCCGTGCATGGCCGCATGCCGTCGGTGCTGACGGGCGCCAACCTGGCCAACAAGGAATTGCTGTACCTCGGCGTGTCGGGCGACGGCGATTCCGCCTCCATTGGCCTGGGCCAATTCGTGCATTGCGTGCGGCGCGGCGTGAACATGGTCTATATTACCGAGAATAACGGCGTGTACGGCCTGACCAAGGGCCAGTTCTCCGCCACCGCCGACAAGGGCTCCAAGAGCAAGGCGGGCGGCTTCAATGCCGACAGCCCGCTGGACCTGGTCAGCATGGCGCTGATGGTGGGCGCCACTTTCGTGGGCCGCAGCTTCTCCGGCGACAAGGCGCAGATGGTGCCGCTGATCATGGCGGCGATGAGCCATCCCGGCCCCGCCTTCATCGACATTGTCAGCCCCTGCGTCGCTTTCAACAACCATGCCGGCTCGACCAAGGCCTATGACTTTGTGCGCGAGCACAATGAAGCGGTGAACCGGCTGGACGTGATGGAGCCGCGCGAAGCCATCAAGGTCGAATATGCCCCCGGCACCACCGAGGAAGTGGCGCTGCATGACGGCTCGACCCTGCGCCTGTCCAAGGTGGCGGCCGATTACGATCCGTTCGATCGCATCGGGGCGATGAATTACCTGCAAAGCCGCGCCGCCGTGGGCGAGCTGGTGACCGGCCTTATCTATATGGACAATGCCGCCAAGGACATGCACGCCAATCTCAATACAGTGGATGCAGCCCTGAACCGGCTGTCGGAAAAGGACCTTTGCCCCGGAGCCGCGGGCCTGGCCGCCTACAACGCCGCCCATAGCTGAGACGGAACTTTCCCCGTATTTCCTTCCCAAACCGGCGCTGGTACACTGCGCCCAGGCTGTAGGGGAGACTATCCGTGCAAGGCAAGCTGCTGGGCGCTGTGTCGGCGTTGATCCTGCTGAGTGGCGCCGCCTTGGCGGCCCCGCCGGACAAGCCAGCCCGCCCCGGCCTGACGAGCCGCTTCGAGACCCTGAGCGCGGTCAAGGATTCCACCGCCGGCGTGTTTGGCCGGCTTTCGGCCGAGATCGTCCGGACCACGCCGGGCTTCGTCAACGCCGCCGCCATCAATGACATATATGAAGTCGAGGCCGGCAAGATCGCCCTGCAGCGGTCCCGTTCGCCCGCCGTGCGGGCCTTTGCCCGCCGGATGATCGACGCCCACACCGAGTCCACGGCCAGGCTGAGGAAGACCATCCGCAACTACAATATCAACGCCACCGTGCCGGACCGGGTCGATGCCCGCCGCCGGGGCATGCTGGACGATCTGCGCGGCGCCAAATCGCAGAATTTCGATCACCGCTATATCGCCCAGCAGGTGGCGGCCCATAAGGAAGCCGACATCCTGATGCGCCACTATGCCAAGAGCGGCAAGATCTACGGGATGCGGGACTTTGCCTCCGCGACGGCCAAGACCGTGGCGGCGCATTTGGCCATGGCGCAGGACCTGGATCCCAGAACCCGCAGCGCCTCCGGCCGCTAAAGGCTAGTCGATCCACAGCCCGCGCTTCTTGTGCCATTCCTCGATCGACTGTTTGGGATATTCGCGGAATTTCGCGTCGCCCCTTGCGAAGTCCAGCTTCACTCAAGGCGCCTTGAATTTCAGCATCAAATGCACTTTCGACGGCGGCACCGGCAACCTGGTGTCGATGGCGGACGCGAAGGGATGCACCAGCTCCGGCCATTCGGGATCGAACAGCCACAGCGCCGTCGCGCATTTCCTGCAGAAGCTGCGCTCGCCCGTGCTGGTATGGCAGTGGCCGTCTTCGTCCTCAATCCTGGCGCGGAAGACGCCGATGGCTTTTCTGCCGCGCACTTCTAAACTTTTGTTATTGGCATGGAGGTTGATGGCGAAGCCGCCGCCGCCCGCCGTCTTGCGGCATATCGAGCAATAGCAAAGCTGATAGGGATAAGGCGCATGGCTCTGAACTGAGAAACGGACGGCGCCGCACCGGCAGGAACCTTCAATCGCCTTGGGCACGGAACTCCTTGCGAAAACCGGCACTTGCACAACGTGAGCGGCAACCTTGGGTTCCGCTGAGCGTTTACGGGACTGAAGACGTCTTTGGAGATAACCCCATGAAAAACACTCTGCTCGGCGCCGCCTCGGCTGTGTTCCTGATGACCGGCGGCTCCTTTGCTGCGCCCGCCGACCAACCCGGCCATGTCAGCCCCAAACCGGGCAGCAACACCGAAGCCATGAGCGCGGTGAAGGACACCACCGCCGGTGTCGTCGGGCAGGTTTCGTCCCAGATGACCAGCACCACCCAGGGCTTTGTCACCGCCGCCGCCACCAGCGACATGTATGAAGTCACCGCCGGCAAGCTGGCCGCGAGCCGCGCCCAGTCCGCCGAAGTGAAGGAATTCGCGGCCATGATGGTCAAGGCCCATACCGGTACCACCACCAAATTGAAGGGCATCATCGCCAGCAACAACATCACGGTGACGCCGCCAGCCCATGTCGACAATCGCCGCCAGGGCATGTTGGACGATCTGCGCGGCGCCAAGGCGGAGGACTTCGATCACCGCTATATCGCCCAGCAGGTCGCGGCTCACAAGGAGGCCGATATCCTGTTCCGCGGTTATGCCAAGGACGGCGACAATGCTGCCATCAAGGACTTTGCCGGCGCCACCGACAAGGACATCAAGATGCACCTGTCCATGGCGCAGAAGCTGGATACCAAGACCAAAAGCGCGTCGAACTAGGGACGCTGAGATCGAACAGGGGGCGCGGCTGGAAGGCTGCGCCCTTTGCCCATTAGGAGACTTTCCATGAACTTGAAATCCGTCTTCCTGTCCGGCATTGCCGCGCTCGCGTTGGCCGGCTGCGGCGACAATGCGCATCTCTCCAGGGAAGCCGGCTATGGACCCCATCCCACCCTGCCGGCGCCGCAAAAGACCTTGCTCTCCTATATCCATATCGCGCCCGCCAAACCCTGGGAGGAGAGCGGCGGCCCGACCGCCGCACCGGGCCTGACCCTGACGGCCTTTGCGCGCGGGCTGGATCATCCACGCTGGCTGTATGTGCTGCCCAATGGCGATGTGCTGGTGGCGGAAACCAACGCCCCGCCCAAGCCGGACGACAGCAAGGGCATCGAAGGCTTTGTGAAAAAACAGGTGATGAAGCTGGCCGGCGCGGGCCCCAAGAGCCCCAACCGCATCCTGTTGCTGCGCGACACCAATGGCGATGGCCGCGCCGATATCCGCACGATCTTCCTCACCAACCTGAGTTCGCCGTTCGGCATGGCGCTGGTCGGCGACACGCTTTACGTGGCCGATACCGATGCGGTGCTGCGCTTCCCCTACAAGACCGGGGAAACCCAGATCAGCGACAATGGACAAAAGGTGGTGGACCTGCCGGCCGGCACCATCAATCATCACTGGACCAAGAATGTGGTCGCCAGCGCCGACGGCAGCAAGCTTTATGTCTCTGTGGGCTCCAATTCCAATGTCGGCGAAAACGGCTTGGCGGTGGAACAGAACCGCGCCGCGATCTGGGAGGTGGATCCCGCCACCGGCAGTCACCGCATCTTCGCCTCGGGCCTGCGCAATCCCAACGGCATGGCCTGGGGCCCGGACGGCGCCTTGTGGGCGGCGGTCAATGAGCGCGACGATCTGGGCGGCGATCTGGTGCCGGACTATATCACGTCGGTGAAGGATGGCGCCTTTTACGGCTGGCCGTTCAGCTATTACGGCCAGCATGTCGACGACCGGGTGAAGGAACAGAAGCCTGACATGGTGGCCAAGGCCATACCGCCCGATTACGCGATGGGCTCGCACACCGCCTCCTTGGGCCTGACCTTCGCGGAAGGCGCACAACTGGGGCCGCAATATGCCAGCGGCGCCTTTGTCGGCCAGCATGGCTCCTGGAATCGCAAGCCCTTCAACGGCTATCGCGTGGCCTTTGTGCCGTTCAAGGGTGGCAAGCCCGCAGGGCTGCCGCGCGACGTGCTGACCGGTTTTGTCGGCGAAGACGGCAATGCTTATGGCCGTCCGGTGGGTGTGATTATCGACAAGACGGGCGGGCTGCTGGTGGCCGACGATGTCGGCAACGCCATCTGGCGGCTGTCGAAGTAACCGGGCGATTTTCAAACAAAAAGGCGCAGGTCCCAAGACCTGCGCCTTTTCTTTTGCCCCGAACGTGCGGTCTACGGCAGCCCGTACACGATCAGGCTGTCGCCGACTGCCGGGCTGTGCACGAAGGAACCGCCCGTCGCCACCACCGCCACATACTGTTTTCCGTTGGTCCCTTGATAGGTGATCGGCGAGGAATGAGCCGAGGCTTCCATCTTCTGGGTCCACAGTTCCTTGCCCGTCCTGGTCTCAAAGGCGCGGAAGCGGCTGTCATCGGTGGCGCCGATGAAGATCAGCCCGCTGGCCGTCGTCAACGGCGCGCCCAGGTTGGGACGCCCCGTATCGCGCTTGCCTTCGGGCATGATGTCGCTGACACCAAGATTGACGCGCCAGGCGACCTTGCCGGTGTTGACGTTCACCGCCCACAAATCACCCCAGGGCGGGTTCTGGCAGGGATAATAGCCTTTGCCCGGAATCTCCTGCTCGAAGAAGCTGTCGGGGATGTTGGCGGAAGCCCAATAGCCATCCTTCTTCTTTTCCAGCTGTTCGATCGAACCCAATTCCTGAGTGTTGACGATGAAATAGCCCAGCTGGGGATCGAAGGCGCCGCCGCCCCATTCCGGCCCGCCGCCCGAACCCGGGAAACGCGCGTTCTGGGAATCGCTGGTGATGGGCGAGAAGGGCACGGTGTCATGGATCTTCTTCGTCTTGATCAGGTTCTTGCAGAAGCTTTCCAGCTCCGGCGTGATGTTGGTCACGTCGGTGGCGGCGGTGAAACTCTGCTTGGCCAGCGGCGGCGGGGTTACCGGGATGGGCTGGGTCGGCCAGGTCTCTTCGTTCTCGGCGTCGCTCTTGGGCACCGGCACTTCCTTGACGTCATAGAGCGGCTTGCCGGTGACGCGATCCAGGATGAAGAGGTATGCCGACTTGTTCATCGCCGCCACGGCGGGAATGATCTTGCCGTCCTTCTTCACGTCAAACAGCATCGGCGGGGTGGGCTGGTCCCAGTCCCACACTTCGTGGTGCAAGAGCTGGAAGTGCCACAGCCGCTTGCCAGTATTGGCGTCCACCGCCACGAGGCTGTTGCCGAACAGGTTCATGCCATGACGGTCGCCGCCCCAGCGGTCCGGCCCCGGCCCGGTGAAGGGCAGGAAGGCGATGCCGCGCTTGTCGTCCACCGTCATCATGTTCCAGATGTTGGTGCCGGCGCGGTCCTTGCGGCTGCCGGGGGCCCAGGTGTCAGCGCCGAACTCTCCGTCATGCGGCACGCCGTGGAAGGTCCAGACCAGCTTGCCGGTGCGCACATCCCAGGCGCGCTCGTCGCCGGAAATGCTGCGGGATTCTTCCGGGCCCGAACCACCGGTCATCACCAGGTTCTTGTAGATACCCGGCGGCGAGGTCAGGGCGTAATTCTTGTCATAGCCGCGCATGATGTCAGGCGTCTTCAGGTTGACCACGCCATGCTCACCGAACCGTTCGGCCGGCTTGCCGGTCTTGACGTCGATGGCCATCATCTTGCCGTCGTTGGTGCCGAATATCAGCTCCGGCGCGTAATCGCCTTCGCCCGGCCAATACGCCATTCCGCGCGGCGCCGGCCGCTGGTTGCCCGGCATCTTGTAGACCCACAGCTCCTTGCCGGTGGTGGCGTCCAGCGCCACGATGCGGCCATAGGGCGAACCCAGGTACATGATGTTGCCGACCACAAGCGGCGTGGTCTGGGAGGTAGCGACCCGGGCCGCATCCGCCGGCTTCATGTGATAGGTCCAGGCCACTTTGAGCGAATTCACATTCGCCGGGGTGATCTGGGTCAGGGGCGAATAGCGCTGGGCGCCGCGGTCACCGCCATAGTTCTGCCAGTCGGTCGCCGCCTGGGCGCCGAGTACGGTGCCACCCAGCAAAACGGCCATCACACAGAGACGGAATTTCGATCGCATATTGCTCCCCAAACCGGCGTAAGCGCCTTTTTTGGGAGATTTACAGGCCCGCTCGCCTATTGCAAGGCGAACGCCGTGACCTCGTCGGAGCCGGCATTTTCGCCCCAAAAGCCGCCTGTGGTGACGGCCGCGACATACTGCTTGCCGTGGCGGCCCTGGTAGGTCAGTGGCGTGCCATAGAGCGATGCCGGCAATTTGAAGGTCCACAGCTCCTTGCCTATTTTGGTGTCAAAAGCCCTGAGCCGCTTGTCGTCGGTGGAGCCGATGAAGACCAGCCCACCGCCGGTAACGATGGGCCCACCAACATTGGGCCGCCCGGTATTGGGGTCCGCCAGGCCGTCGGTGACACCCAGCACGCTCTTCCAGGCAATGGCGCCGGTGTTGACGTCGATGGCGTAGAGATTGCCCCAGGGCGGCACCTGGCAGGGTATGTGGCTGACCTTGTCCCAGAACCACTGGTAGCCATATTTCATGTCGTAGCTGCCATCGGGCTTTTTGATCATCATCTGTTGCGAGGCGATCTCGCTGGCATTGACGATGTAATAGCCGCTCTTCGGATCGAAGGCCGCATGGCTCCAGTCGATGCCGCCCCAGTTGCCGGGGAAGCGCGCCACGGCGTGATCCACCCGCGGCGGCTGGAAATAGCCGGCTTCAATCACCTTCTGCTCTTCGATCAGTTTCTTGCAGCCTTCGGCCTGCTGCGGCGTCAGGTTGGCCATCTCGGACATCTTGAACGAGATACGGCCCAAGGGCGGCGTGATCGACATGGGCTGGGTGGGCGAAACCTTCTCGCCTTCCATGTCGGTGTCGGTAGGCACGGGCATTTCCTTGATGTCATAGATCGGCTTGCCGGTGACGCGATCCAGCAGGAACAGCAGGCTGGCCTTGCTCATCACCGCGATGGCCGGAATGGTGCGCCCGTCTTTTTTCACGTCCACCAGGGTCGTCAGCGGCAGGTCATAATCCCACAGGTCGTGATGAACCGCCTGGAAGTGCCAGAGATATTTGCCCGTCGCGGCATTCACCGCCACCAGGGAATTGGAGAACAGGGATTCGCCTTTGCGGTCATTGCCCGACTGGTCAAAGGTGGGCGCGCCGAACGGCAGGTAGGCGATGCCGCGTTTGGCATCCAATGTCAGACCCACCCAGACATTGACGCCGGAACGCTTGACCCAGCTTTCGCCGTCCCAGGTATCGTGGAATTTCTCGCCCGGCTGCGGCACGCCATTGAAGTGCCAGACCTCCCGGCCGGTACGGACGTCGAAAGCCCGCACCCGGCCGGAGGCGCCCTGCTGCGGCGTCTCCTGGGTGCGCGAGCCGGTGATGATGATATCCTTGTAAATCACCGGCGCGGATGTGACGCCCAGCGCGGCTTGCGGAAAGCCCTGCATCACCGCAGCGCTGTGCAAATCCACCACGCCATCCTTGCCGAAACTTTTGACCGGCGCGCCGTTGTCCGCATGCAGCGCGATCAGCAGCCCGCCGCGTGTACCGAACACGATCTGGGGTTTCGCGCCGGGCCAGTAAGCGACACCGCGTGTCGCCGGCTGGTCGCTGCCGGGCACTTCATAGGCCCAGCGCTGCTTGCCGGTTTCGGCGTCCAGCGCCACCACCCGGCCGTAAGGAGTCGAGACATACATGGTGCCGCCCACCACCAGCGGCGTGTTCTGCGACGGCGCAAAGCCACGGGCTTCGCGACCCGGCGGGCGCATGTGATAGGTCCAGGCGGGCTTGAGGTTCGCGACATTGGCCGGCGTGATCTGGGCCAAGGGCGAGTAACGGCTGTCGCCATAATCATGGCCATAGGTCGGCCATTCCTCCAGCGCGATGGCCGGAGCCGTCGCCAAGCCCAAAACAAACACGCCAAGTCTGATCATTTCGCCCCCCTGAGCCGTCTTGGGTACCGGCAGTGCTTGGCCAGATCAAAGGCAGTATTTCACTCTGTGAGAGATGACATGTCGTCATCTTTGGGTTATGGTCGCGGCCAAGACCATCATTTGCCGGCATCGCCCGCGGCACAGACCGCGGCAAGCGGCAAAGGGGAAAACGCGGGCGGTGCGTCACAATCGGTGTGACGCCAATCAGGGGCGAATGGCGTGGCGACACCCAAGAATTATTCGGTGATGAAGGCTTTCGCCATTCTGAAAGCCTTCCACGATCCAGCCGAATGGGTGACGAGCAGCGAGCTCAGCCGCCGCGCCAATCTTCCCGAAGCCTCCGGCTATCGCCTGATCCAGACCCTGGAGGAAATCGGCGCGTTGGTGCGGGGCCCGCGCGGGCGCTATCGGCCGGGCCTCTTGCTGCTGTCGTTGTCGCACAATGTCACCATCAACGATCTGTTGCGCGACGCTGGACAGAGTTTGATGAGCGAGCTGGCAAAACGGCTGCAGCTCACCGTTCATCTCGGCGTGCTGGAACAGGGGATGGTGACCTATGTCGCCAAGGTTTCCGTGCCCGGCGCATTCCCGGTGCACACGCGGGTTGGCGCGCAGCTGGAAGCCTATTGTTCGGGCCTGGGCAAGGTGCTGCTGGCCGCGCTACCCGAACAGGAAGTCGACAGCTTTGTGATGGATGGCGAGCTGATCGCCCTGACGCCTTATACCATCACCACCAAGACAGGCCTGCGCGCCGAGCTGAAGAAAGTGTGCGCCCAGGGCTATGCCATGGACGACCGCGAGCATAAGGCGAACATGCGTTGCATCGCCGTGCCGGTGCT
Source organism: Alphaproteobacteria bacterium (assembly GCA_013697055.1). Taxonomy (GTDB): domain Bacteria; phylum Pseudomonadota; class Alphaproteobacteria; order Micropepsales; family Micropepsaceae; genus Rhizomicrobium. The sequence goes on along the minus strand of JACCXK010000028.1, from coordinate 26,174 downwards.
GGACCGGGAGGGGCGCGCCGTGGCGGCGCTGTCGGCCAGCGATGACGCAGACCGCATGAACCCGCAGCGGCAATTGGAAGTGCGCGATGCCTTGCAGGAAGCAGCGGCGGCCTTGCGGCAGAAGCTGTATCCGGCGGCACAGCCAGCGCCTTACCGCCGGCCTGTTGCCGCAGAATAGTCCGGTCAGGTAATCCGCACCGACACCCTGCCCAACACACCCAGATCGCCTTCGATATGGTCGCCCACCGCGATCACCAGCGGCTTGACGCAGGTGCCGGTGGTCACCACCTGTCCCGCCTTCAACGTCATGCCATGGCGCGACAGTTCATTGGCCAGCCAGGTCAGGGCGATGCGCGGATCGCCCAGCACGTTGGCGCCAACGCCCTCTTCCGCCAACGCACCGTTGCGAAATGCCTTGCCCGGATGCGCCGCCAGATCCAGCCCGCGCCAATCCGCATCCGTGGCCGCCCCCAGCACGAAAAAATGGGCGCAGGCATTGTCGGCCACCAGTTGCGCCAGGCCGGCGGTTTCGAAATGGGCGAAGCGGGAGTCCGGCAGCTCGATTGCCGGATGCAAGGTTGCAACGGCCGAAAGCACTTCATCCTGTGTGTATTCGTCGGCGCGCGGCGCCAGATCGGCCCCCATGCGGAAGGCGAATTCCAGCTCGGCCACCCGCATCAGGCTGGTGCCGAGGGTGAAATTACCGCCATCGGCGATGACACGCTCCGCCAGGATGCGGCCCGCCAGCGGCCCGTCTACACCGATATGGCGCTGGCCGTTGATGCTTGTGGCGGCGATTTTCCAGCCATAGAGCGGCGCAGCGGTGAAAGACTCCAGATGCGACTGCACACGATACCCATCCGCCTGGGTTGCGGGGCGAAGGTCGGGCGGCAGGCTTTCCAACTGGGTGCCGTCCGCCCAATGGCGATAGAGAAGCTCGCAGGCAGCGCGCGTCTGGTCCATCAGGCGTACAGGTCCTTATATTGGTCGCGCAGCAGTTTCTTCTGCACCTTGCCCATGGTGTTGCGCGGGAACTGGTCGGTGAACAGCACCGCCTTGGGCTGTTTGAACCTGGCCAGCCTGTCTTTGAGCGCAGCCATCACCTGGTCTTGCGTCATCGCCGCGCCCTTATTGAGCACCACGACAGCGGTGACGCCTTCGCCGAAATCGCGATGCGGCAGGCCGATCACCGCGCTTTCGGCCACGTCCGGCAGCTCGTCTATCAGGCTTTCGATCTCCTTGGGATAGACATTGAAGCCGCCGCTGATGATCAAGTCCTTGGCGCGGCCCACGATATGGACATAGCCGTCGTCATCGATCATTCCCAGGTCGCCGGTAATGAAGAAGCCGTCGGCGCGGAATTCCGCCGCGGTCTTTTCCGGCATCCGCCAATAGCCGGCAAAGACGTTGGGGCCCTTCACCTCGATCATGCCGATCTCGCCTTGCGGCAGCGGTTTACCGTCGCCATCGGCGATGCGCAGCTCCGTGCCTGACAGCGGCATGCCCACCGAGCCGGGCTTGCGCGCCCCTTCGTAAGGATTGGACGTGTTAATGTTGGTTTCGGTCATGCCGTAGCGTTCCAGGATCGCCTGGCCGGTACGCGCGGACCATTCGCGATGGGTTTCCGCCAAGAGCGGCGCCGAGCCGGACACGAACAGCCGCATATGGCCCGCTGTCTCGCTGTTCAGGCGCGGATCCTGCAGCAGCCGAACATAGAAGGTCGGCACGCCCATCATCACCGTGGCTGCGGCCAGCTTGCGAAAAATCTCTTCGATGTCGAACTTGGGCAGAAGAATGATGGAAGCCCTCGCCGCCAGGCAGATATTGATCGCCACGAACAGGCCGTGGATATGGAAGATCGGCAGCGCGTGCAGCAGCACATCGTCATGGCTGAAACGCCATTCCCGGCGCAGCACTTCGGCATTGGACCAGAGATTGCCATGGGTGAGCATGGCGCCCTTGGACACGCCAGTGGTGCCGGAGGTATAAAGAATGCTGGCCAAATCATCCTTGCCCAGCACGGCGTCGGGAAAATCCGGCGACTGACCGGCGGCTTCTTCCAACAGGCTGCCGCATTTGCCGTCATCGCCCAGGGTCAGCACGGTGCCATTCGGGAAAATTCCCGCCAGCATGCCCTGATCGCGCGGTGCGCAGACAAAGATCGCCGGCTCGGCATCGCCAATGAAATAGCGCAACTCGCTGGCGGTATAACCGGTGTTGAGCGGCAGATAGACCAGCCCCGCCCGTAGGCAGGCCAGATAGAGAAAGATGTTCTCGGCGCTCTTCTCCACCTGGACCGCGATACGGTCGCCCTTTTTGGCGCCATGCGCCGCCAGCACATGCGCATAACGCCCTGCCTGGCCGAAGGCTTGCGCGAATGTGACAGTCTTGCGCCCCGGCGGCGCCAGGAAAACCTTGTTGCGATGCAAGGCGGGAGCGGAAAAGCGGGTGAAGAGATTATCGGTCATGTTGCCTGGATGGGACGGCTGCTCTAGCGTTTTGGCAATGCTACAGGACCGGGGCTGACCAGAACAATCCGCCCCTGTAAACTGTCGCGGGGGACACAAATGACAATCTACGGCGTGGCGCTGCTGGCGATCTGCACCCTGATCGGTGTGGGCCTGGGCGATCTGTTGGGCATGGCCCTGCACGTCAAGGCCAATGTCGGCGGCGTCGGCATCGCCATGGTGCTGCTGAACTCGGCGCGGATCTGGCTGGCCCGCAACGGCGCCTTGTCGGCGGGCATCAAGCTGGGTACCGAATTCTGGGCCACCATGTATATCCCCATCGTAGTCGCCATGGCGGCACAGCAGAATGTGCTCTCCGCCGCCAGCGGCGGGCCCATGGTGATCATCACCGCCGTCCTGACCGTGGCGGCCTGCGCCGCTGTGGTGGCGCTGATCAGCAAGATCGACAAGGGGGATCGGCCATGAGCTTCCTGGTCGATCTTCTGACCAAACAGGGCCTGATCACCGCCTTCGCGGTTGTCGGTGCGATTATTTATCTGTCGCACCTGATTTCCAAATGCCTCACCGGCGGGCGCATCCATGGCTCGGCCATCGCCATCCTGGCCGGATTGGGCTTGGCTTATGCCGGCGGCGTGATCACCGGCGGCCAGAAAGGCATTGCCGACATTCCCATGTTCGCCGGCATCGGCCTGTTGGGCGGCGCGCTGCTGCGGGATTTCGCCATCGTCGCCACCGCTTTTGAAGTGGATGTGGCCCAGGCCAGGCGCGCGGGCCTGCTGGGCGCCTTCGCCCTGGCGCTGGGGACTGTCATCCCCTTCGCCATCGGCGTCGCGGTGGCGCGTTTCTATGGCTATACCGACGCGGTCAGCCTGACAACCATCGGCGCCGGCGCCATCACCTATATCGTGGGACCGGTGACCGGCGCGGCGCTGGGCGCGTCGTCGCCGGTGATGGCGCTGAGCATCGGCGTCGGTGTGCTGAAAGCCATCATCGTGATGATCGGCACGCCGTTCCTCGCGCCCTTTATCGGGCTGAACAATCCGCGCTCGGCCATGACCTATGGCGGGCTGATGGGCACGGTCAGCGGCGTCACCGGCGGTCTTGCCGCCACCGACCCCAAGCTGGTGCCCTATGGCGCGCTGATCGCCACCTTCCACACCGGCGTCGGTTGTCTGGTAGGGCCGTCGATCCTCTATTTCACCGTGCGCGCCTTTACCGGCTGATCGTCGCGCACGATCTTGCCGCCCTTCATCACAAAGTTCACGCGCTGAAGCTCGGTGATGTCGGCCAGCGGATTGCCGGGCACGGCGATCAGGTCGGCATACTTGCCTTTTTCCAGCGAGCCGATGCGATCCTGCCAGCCCAGCACGTCTGCGCTGTTGACCGTGGCCGCCTGGATGGCATGCGCCGGGGTAAGATGCGCCTGTTTGACCAGCGCCACCAGCTCCAGCGCCTGGGTGCCGTGAGGGAAGGTTGAACCGTCGACGCCGCTGCCCACCGTGATCTTCATGCCCTTGGTGCGGGACGCCAGGGTGACGGCATTCTCAAAGATCGGAATCATGCGGTACTTGCCGCCGGTCGACTTGGCGTCGTTGTCGTCCATATAGGGCTCGGTATAGCGCTGCAGGGTGGGATCGTAGGACAGCCCCTTGGCCACCATCATGTCGGCCTGTTCCTGATCCAGGCCGAAGGCATGTTCGATACTGTCGCAGCCGGCGATGATGGCGTTCTTCTGGCCTTCGCCGCCGTAAACGTGACAGGCGGTCTTGTGACCCAGCTTGTGGGTCTCGTCGATCAGCGCCTGCAACACCGGCATGGGATAGGTCAGGACATAGGCGGGCTTGCCGTCGGCGCCGAAGGAATAGGCGCCGGCCGGAAACAGCTTGATCCAGTCGGCGCCATGGTTGATCTGGTCGCGTACGGCGGCGCGGGCTTCCTCGACATTGTGCACCACCGCGCTTTCACCGGGCTCCAGCGGCTTGGCGCCGGGCGCCCCCCAGACGATGCCGCGAGTGGATACTTGCGCGCGCGGACCGTCGATTTCGCCGCGATTGATGGCGTCGCGGATGTCCACATCGCCATAAGCGTTGCCATGGGTGCTCATGTCACGCACCGACGTAAATCCGGCATGCAGGTCGGCCTGGGTGTTCTGCACCGCCAGCAGGGTCGCGGTCTCGCGTGAGATGCCGGGCTTGAGAGCGTTGAACATATGGGTGTGCATGTCGACCAGGCCGGGCAGCACCGTCTCGTGGCTGAGGTCGGTCACAGTCGCGCCCGCCGGAATCTTCACCTTGCCGGCGGGACCCACGTCGATGATCTTGTCGCCTTCGATCACCACCACCTGGTTGGCCAGCAAGGTACCGCTCTTGCTGTCGAACAGATGTCCGGCACGCACCGCACGCGTCAGCGAGGCAGAAGGACACTTGTTGGCGCCGCCATCCATGCCGAAACAAGGCTGCACCCCAGCACCGCGCCAAGGCGTGCCCTGCCCGCCTACCTGCGCATACGCGCCGGTCAGTGCGATGGTGAGCGTTGCCGCTGTGATGACGATGCGCCGCATGATGATCTCCCCGAATGATGCATTGCAGCGAACCTAGCCCCTGCGAACCGATTGCGCTTATGCTGGCGCCAACCATGAAATAATCCGGGGGGCGTGACAATGCAGGGCTTCAAACGCGTCATTGCACTGGCGTTGCTGGTGACGGCAGCATCGTCGGCGCACGCCGCCAACATCACCGAAGCGGACTGGGGCGCCACCGCCGACGGCGGCAAGATCCAGCTCTTCACCCTGACCGGCCCCAAGGGGCTGGAAGCGCGCATCACCAATTTTGGCGGCATGATCGTCAGCCTGATGGTGCCCAACAAGCAGGGGACCAAGATCGATACCGAATTGGGTTTCGACGACGCCGCCTCCTACCAGAAAGGCAGCGTGTTCGGCGCGGTGATCGGCCGCTATGTGGGGCGCGTCAGCCATGGCGGAAGTTTCAGCATCGATGGCAAAACCTATCAGCTGGAGAAAAACAGCCCCGACGCCAAATTCGTGATCCATGGCGGCACCGCGGCGTTTTCCAAGAAACTGTGGCAGGCGGAAATGAAGGACGGGGCCGAGCCCAGCCTGATCCTCACCCTGGTCAGCCCGGATGGCGATGGCGGCTTTCCCGGCGTGCTGACTACTGTGATGACCTATACGCTGACCAAGGACCGCGCTTTGCGCATCGACTACAAGGCGACCTCCGACCGGCCGACCATCGCCAACCTGACCAACCACTCCTATTTTGCGCTGCAGGGCGAAGGCAATGGCGACATTTCCAACCAGACCTTGCAGGTTTTTGCCGACCACTACACGCCGCAGGACGCCGACAATCTGGTAACCGGCGAGATCGCCAAGGTCGATGGCACGCCGTTTGATTTTCGCAGACCCGTGCGGCTGGGCACGGTGTTGAACTCCTCCTTCGACCAGATCGCCATGCGCGGCGGTCTGGACATATGCATGATCATCAACGGCAAGCCGGGCACCCTGCGCCGCGCCGCGCGGCTGAGCGATCCGGGCACAGGCATTGTGATGGACGTGTCCACCACCCAGCCCGGGCTGCAGCTTTACAGCGACAATATCGGCACCCGCACCCAAGTGGGCAAAGGCGGCAAGACCTATCGCACTTTTTATTCCATGAGCCTGGAAACGGAGGGCTATCTGGACGCGATCAATCACCTCAACTTCCCGTCCAAGCTGGTGGCGCCGGGCCAGCCGCTGCACGAAGTGACGGAGTTCACGTTCAGCACCACCAACTAGCGCGGCAGCACGAACCTGCTGTGGGTGCCGGTCAGGGGATAAGACTTTCCCTTCCAGACAAATTCGCCGGGTAGTGCGGCGGGGCGATCGATTTCTGCCGTCAGGCTGTCGCCCTTGATCGCGTAGCGAACCGATACCTTGCCCTTGGGCGTTGCCGCCGCCGCATCCAGTGACGTGAGATCGCCCAAATTCGGCGCGACCCTCAGGCGGGCATAGCCTTGTGCCGCAGGACGGATGCCCGCCACCAGCCCCAGCAGATCGGCGGTGGGATGGGCGCTCCAGGCATGGGTGTCGGAGCGCGTCTCGCCGCGCGACTCCGGCCAGGTGGTGTAATGCAGTGCCAACAGATCGCGCCAGGTTTGCAGCAAGGCGGGATAGCGATCGGCGCGGCCCGCATTTTCAAAGGCCCGGATCAAATACCAGGCGAAATAATAGGTGGAGGTATAGAGGTCCTCCGGCGCGTCGATGCCATGACCCGGAACGGTGATCTTGTCCAGGATCGCGGCGGCTTCCTCCGGCGTGGCCACGTCATACAACACGGCCAATATGTTCATGTGCTGGCTGAGGGGCTTGAAGTCCGAGGTGTCGGCGAACAAGCCGCGGCTTTTGTCCCAGCAATGGGCGCGAATGGCGGCGCGGGCATCGTCGGCGCGCGCGGTATCGACGGCGGCTTGGGCCTTGTCGCCATAGGCCGTTTCCAGCGCTGCGCCCTGGCGCAGCGCGCCCAGCCAGGACACAGTCATCAGGCAACTGCCGCCGTCCGCGCCAGTGGCGGGAAAGGTGTCGCGGTTGTTGCCCTTGGGTCCGGCCCAGTCGATGAAATTCCATTGCGGGTTCTTGCCCAAGAGCCCGTCGGCGGTGCGCCAGGGCTCGAACCATTTGAGGATGGTGCGCATGCGCGGCAGGTTGCGCACGACCAGCGCCGTATCCGGCTGCTCCATTGACCAGTCTGCCAGCATCCCCACCCAGGCCAGCGAGAAGGTGGCGATGACATTGTCGCTGCGGCTGGGATAGGCGCCCTGCTCCAACCCACCCTCGACATCGGATTCGGCGAAGGCCTCGATCGCCTGCCGCGCCAGGCGCGGATCGCCCGTTACGGCATAGGAGATCAGCATCTGCAGCCGCGTGTCGCCGGTATATTGCAGCTGCTCCCAATAGGCGCTGTCCATATAGGTTTCATGGGCATCGATCAGGGCGGTGCGCCAGCCCACCTGCCAGATCTTGTTGAGCTGCGGATCACTGCTGATGAAATGCGCCACTTGTTTGAAGGGGTAGCTGGTTTCGTGGACGCGCAACGATTCCAGAATCAGCGGCGCGGCGGCGGTCTGGATGTCCAGCTCGGCATAGCGCCAGGTCCGCCACCACAGCGGCATGAAGCTGCGGCGCGGCCCATCGGGCATGAAAGTATCGTAGATGCCCAGCGCCTGGCGGTCGCCCACCAGGTCGCGGTCGGCCTTCTTCAGGTCGGCATCATAGAGCGCCTCGGAGTAAGTCAGCTTGATGGTCGCGCTCGCACCGCCCGACACAGTGAGTTCGGGATAGCCGGAAATCATCGCTTCCCGCCGCAGCAGGATGCGGGTGTGGGTGTTCGCCGGCACGTTCAGTCGATGCTTGGGGAAATCGCCGGCCAGATCGCTGCGTACCGTCACGCCGGGTGTGGCGGGCGCGAAGCTCTGCTGCGGCAAGGAATCGGCTATCAAGGTGCGGTTGGCGGCCTCGAGCGCAGGCACGGCATCTACCCAGCCGCCGCTCTCGCTCGCGCCGGCCCAGTTCCAGTCCGCCTTGGCGGCGTCGATCACTTCGGGCGCGCTGGCGACATAATAGCGCCCGCGCGGCACCTGGGCGCGGCCGTTGGCGGCTGTGTGCCCGGTATCGATCTTCGCCCGCCAGCCTGCATCGCCGGTCGCCAGCCCTTCGCCGGTCATGCGAAAACCCAATCCGGCGCTCTGCTGATGAATTGGCGCGATTTGCGGCGGCAGTGCACCTGCCTCGGGCGGCTGTCCATTGGTTGCCCGGCGCACGAAATCCCACACCGCCGCCGCCACGACATTGCGGCCGGGTTTCAGGTACGGCGCCAAATCCAGGCTCTCCTCGCGCCAATGCGCCAGGGTGCCGGTGGATGGCCCGGTGGCGACGCGGCGGCCATTGACGAACAGGATGAAGCGATTGTCGGCCGTGACCATGACCGGCAGCGCCTTGGGCACTTTGGCAACATCCAGCACATGCCGAAAATGCAGCACGACGGGTCCCGATACCGAGACCGCATCGGGATGGGTGACCCAGCCGTCCGCCGGCGCAGCCTGCGCCGGGGCGCACAGCACCAGCGCGATCACTGCGGCCCGGCGCATCATTGCGGCGTCAGCAGGATGGTTTTCTCTGCCACCGACTCCACCTTGGGCCGCGAGAAGAAGATGGGGAAATATTTTCCTCGCGCCCACAGCTCGTACAGATCGCGATAATGCGGATCATTGACGTCGCCCGACTGGCCCGGATTGTTCTGGCCCACCGAGGCGTCCCAGTCATAAGTGTCCGAGACGATCTTGAACGACGCGCCGGAGCCCTGGTTGTCGGTAGCGCCGGTGGCGGTGATGGTATAGGCGTCGCCGCCGCGCGGGAAATGCCCGACATCGAACTTGTCCGCCAGATCGGGCCTGAGCGCCGCCGCGATGGGATGGATGATCCGGGCATAGTGATAGGCGCCAAGTGTCCACTTCTCCATGTCCGCGCCCAGCCGTGCGGTCAGATCGGCGCAAGCCTGTTCCAGGCTTTTCACCAGCACGGCATTGCGCCCGGCCAGGGGATCGGGGCCGAAGCTGCCGTCCGGCGCCGCCAGGGTGGCGACGATGCGGGTCATGGGCGGGGTGATAAAGGCGCGCGCCGGCGCCGGCACGATGGTGTTCTTCACATTCTCCATCAGCTTGCGCTCGAACATTTCATAGATACCGGCTTCGACGGAATCCTTGTCCAGCACAAAATCCCAATGCAGCAGCCGCGCCGCCGCCTTGCGCGCCACCGGATCGGTGATCGCAATATCGCGCAGCAAAGGCACGATGCTGCGCGCCGGAATGGAGAGATTGTAATTCTGCAGGTTGGTCATGTCGGCGACCGAGAACTTCTTCTGTCCGCCCAGGGACTCCGCCACGGTGCGGCCGCGATAGGGATCGGTCCAGACATAATGAATCGCTTCCATGTGCGGATAGCCCTGTGGCACCTGCCAGTCATTGGAGGTATTGTAGAAACCCTTGTCCGGGTTCAGGACATGCGGCAATTCCTTGATGGGCAGGAAGCCGTTCCATTCATAGCGCCCATCGCCCGGTACCGGCACCAAACCGCTGAAATTCATCCGCCGCGGCGCGATGGTGGCGGCGTTGTAGCCGATATCGCCGCTCTTATCGCCCCAGACCATGTTGAGCGCCGGGGTACGGGCTGCCGAAATCGCATCGTCGAACTGACTCCAATTCTGCGCCTGGTCCGCGCGCAGCATGGCCAGATACGGCGCCCCGCCCGGCTCCAGCCAGGCCGCGCGCACCGCATAGGCCTTGTGATGCGCCTTGTCCTCGAAGATCACCGGACCATGGCGGGTGAATTTCAGGTCCACGTCCTGCGCTGCCTGGCCTTTCACGGGCACGGCCTCATGCACCACCTTCATGGTCTCCCAGCCATTGCCGAACTTGTATTGCAGCACATTGGCCGGGTTGATGTCATAGACATAGAGGTCTTCGGTGTCGGCGCCATAGATGGTGTAGCCCCAACCGCCATAGTCGTTATGGCCGTAGGAAACTCCGGGAATGGAGGGCTCCCCCGCGCCGATCACGTTCCAGCCCGGCGCATTGAGATGCACCCAATAACGCAGCGACGGGATTTCCTGCACCCGGTGGGGATCGCCCACCACCATCGGCAAGCCGCTTTCGGTCAATCGCCCGCTTACCACCCAGTTGTTGCTGCCCATGTCAGCGCGCCGGTCGGCCAGTTCGGCTTGCGTCGGCGCGACGCTGGCGACGTGAACCGTGCTGCCCGCTGACGCCACCTTGGCCCTGCGATATTCCGCCAGCACTTGCTCGGGCTGGATGTGCAGCGGCGCACGCATGGCGTCGTAATATTCCAGGATGCTTTTGGACAGCAATGAAGCGTCAATCCCGGGATCAATCTCCAGCTTGGGATTGGATGGTTGGTAGCTGGCCAGCGACCGCACCTTGTCGGCGCCCAGCGTACGCACCGCCAGGGCGGTGTTCATTTCATCGTCCAGGTTGCGCGCCAGGCCATTGAAGCGTGACACGACAATGGCCGGGGTCCATTTGCCGGGCTTGATCCCCAGCATCTTGAACTCGGGCGTCAGCAGGCCGGGGTCGCGTTCGGTCTGGGCGATGAAGGCGTTCACGCCCTTGGCGAAGGATTCGATGATCGCCTCACTGTGCGGGTGATACCAGTTCAACTCCTGCTTCATGTCACCGCGATATTGAAACAACCGGTTGCCGATATCGCGCTTCAGCTCACCGGCCCCCAGGATTTCGGAGACCGTGCCGGTGGCCTGGCGCCGCCACATTTCCAGCTCGAACAGCCGGTCGCGCGCCGCGTTGTAGCCTTGCGCGAAGAATAGGTCGGATTCGTTTTTGGCGTAGATATGCGAGACGCCCCAGCGGTCCTGGATGATCTCCACCGGCTGGCTGAGGCCGGGCATAGACAAGGTTTGGGAAGGCGCAGCTTGCGCCGCCAGCGGCAACAAAAGCATCGCTGCAATGGCAGCGCCGCGGGTTGTGATGCGCATGGGCTGGCCCCTCGTCTTGTCCCCGGGACAACAATAAACACTTGCCAGCGACATTGAAGGGCGGTCAGCCTGCAAAAGCGGAAAAACCGCGCTGGGGACAGACGATGACAGGCACGAAATTCTTGGACCAGCCGCGCGGCGTGCGCCTGATCGCCGCCACCGAGTTCTGGGAGCGTTTCTCCTATTACGGCTTTACCGGCCTCGCGACCCTGTTCATGGCCGCCGATCCCGCCACCGGCGGGCTGGGCATGGAAAAAAGCGCGACCCTAAAGCTGTTCGGCATCACCGTCGGCATGATCTTCATGGCGCCGCTGTTGGGCGGATGGATCGCCGACCGGCTGATCGGACCGTTCCGCTCCGTGATCATCGGATGCCTGGGCCTGGCCGGCGCCAACTTCCTGCTCGCCGCCGCCGGCACGCCGGCGGCCCATGCCGCGGGGCTGCAGTTCGTACTGTTTTACTGTGGGTTGGCGGCGATGATTGTGGGCGCCGGCATGTTCAAGTCCAATGTCGGCTCACTGATGGGCCAACTGTTCACACCGGGCGACCATCGCCGCAAGAACGGCTTCATGCTGTTCTATATGGGCATCAACATGGGCGCTTTCTGCGCGCCCTATGGCGCCGGCACCTTGGGTGAGCGCACCGGCTGGGCCTGGGGCTTCCTGTCCGCCGGCGTGGGGATGATGATCGGCCTCTTCACCCTGTTGTGGCTCAGCCGCGGCCTGTTCGAAACGTTCATCAAGCCGCTGCCCAAACAGGCGGGTAGCACCGAAGCGTCGGTATGGCGCGATCCCGGCGTCAAGCTGGTGCTGATCATGGTCTTCTTCACCGCCATCTACATGATCGGCCAGCAGACCTATGGCGGGGTGATGAACCTGTATGTCCGCGACCGGGTGGACAAGATGGTGCTGGGCTTCGACGTCCCCACCACATGGTTCCTGTCGCTCAATCCCCTAATTATCATCCTGGGCGGACCGTTCGTGTCGAAATACTGGGCCAAACACGACCTGACGGCAAAGCGCCTTCCTGCCATCACCAAGATTTTCACCGGCACGGTGCTGATGGCCCTGTCCTATGTGCTGATGGTGGCGGTGGACATGCAGGCGGGCGGCGGCTTGGTGGCGCCGATCTGGATCGTGGTATTCTACCTGGTCATCACCCTTGCCGAACTCTGCGTCTTTCCCATCGGCCTGGCCGAGATCAGCCAGCGCGCGCCCAAGCGCGTCACCGGCGTGTTGATGGGGCTTTGGGTCTTCACCATGGGCTTTGGCAGCCTGTGCGCCGGCTGGCTGGGCGGCACCTTGGCCGACGTGCCGGCCTGGGTGATGTTCGCAACTCTGGCGGGCGGCGGCACGCTCAACGCCATCGCGCTGTTCGCAGCTGAACCGATGATCCGCCGCAAGTTGAACCTGACGTGACTACCAGGCGGTGGCCTGGCCGTCCTTGCGGTGATCGGTGCCCGCCCGGTACATGCCGTTGACCGGTTGCTGGGAGGCCGGTGACGGATTGGGTGCCTTCTCCTTGGGATCGGGCGTGAACAGGACGGCCTGGAAGCCGCCCATCACCGAACCGTTGGCCAGGCTCACCTTGTGCCCCATGGCGCGAAGCTTGGGGCCCACGCTGTTGTAGAGCTGGGATTCCAGGAACAGTTCGTTACCAACCTGGGCATGGCGGAAACGCGCCATGTCGGTGGAGGCCTGCAGGTTGGCGCCCAAGTCCACCATGTTCACCACCATCTGGGCATGGCCCTGGGACTGCATGTCGCCGCCCATCAGCTGGAACGCCATCAACTGGCCATCCATGCGGCCGCCCTGCATCAGGAACGCCGCGGCCAGGGTGTTGAACGGCCGCTTGTTCGGCGCCAGCGCATTGGGGCTCTTGGGATCCAGGCTGAACAGCCCGCCACGATTGTGCAGCAGAAAGCCATAGCCCGGCACCGTCACACCCGAACCGAAACCGGAGAAGTTGCTGTTGACCCAGGACACCATGTTGCCCCAGCGGTCGGCGGTGGCCAGGACGATGGTGTCGCCGGTGCCGTCGGCGCGGCCCGGCGCGGTATCCGAGGCCTTGGCCGGATCGATCTTGGCGCACAGGCTCTGAGCATGCTGTGGCGAGGTCAGCATCTTGACCTTGTCCTTGAGACCCGGCGTGAAATTGGGATCGGCATTGACCGCGATCAGATCGCGATAAGCCAGCTTCTTGGCTTCCACCGCCATATGCCAGTAGCGCGCATCCGTCGGCCCCAGCGAGGCCAAACTCATGCCCGGATAAACCTTGGCGGTGCAGGCATTCAGGATGCTCAGCATTTCATTGGCGGCAAAGCCCTGGCTGGGCGGCGGCAGCTCGGCCAGGGTGAAGCCCTTATACTCGCTCAGCACCGGCTCGACCCACTCGCCTTTATAATCGGCAAGGTCCTGCAGGGTCATGACCCCGCCCAGCGCCTTTTCCTTGGCGACAATGGCCTTGGCGATATCGCCCTTATAGAAAGCATCGCGACCTTGCGCCTGCAGCAGGCGGAAGGCTTTGGCCAGATCGGGATTGCGGAAAATCTGTCCGGCCTTGGGCTGCTTGCCGTCGATGTACCAGGCACGGATGGAATCGGGATCCAGGCCCACGCAGCAATGGCTGGGATCGGAGGGCACCGGGCCGAGAGCGTTGGGCAGGCGCCAGTCGAACGCCGCGCGTTCGGTCAGCGGCACGCCCTGGGCCGCATAGGTGGCGGCGGGTTCCAGTACGTCCTTGAAGGTGCGCGTGCCGTATTTCTCCAGCACTTCGCCCCAGCCCCACACCGAGCCCGGCACGGTGGCGGCAAGAATGCCGCGCTGGGGCATGCCCGAGCCCGGACCCCAATTGGCGGGATCGGCGCGATAGCCCTTGGAATTCAGGAAGGCGATGGTCTCGGCGCCGGGCGCCTTGCCGCTGGCATTCAGCACATGCAGCTTGTGGTCCTTGGCGGTGTAGATGATGGCGAAGAGATCACCGGCCATGCCGACATTCATCGGCTCGGTCAGGTTCAGTACCGCGGCGGCGGCCACCGCCGCATCCACCGCATTGCCGCCCTTGCGCAGGATTTCCAGCCCGGCTTGCGCCGCCAGCGGCTGGCTGGTGGCGACGATGCCATTGCGGCCCATCACTTCGGAGCGCCCCTGGACCGGCCAGCCATCCGCCCGGTCGCCATGGAACGCCTTGCAGGCCGGCGGATTGGCCGCGCCGTCATTGCAGGTGGAGGTGGCAAGCTGCGCATCGGCGCCGACCGCGCAAAGCGTCAGGCCGATGGCCAAAAGCCCGATTTTGGTGTGTCGTTTCATGACCAGCCCCGCCGCTGTTGAACCCCATCTTTATACCGCCGGGGCGTGGCGGCGTATATGCTCAAGCCGAAAGCCTTGCGCAAATATCCCGTGCCCTAACCCATCGCCGGGTCGCTGACACTGTCATTGCCGGTTTCCAGGCGGCCGGCGAAGCGGCGGACAAAGCCTGTCTCCGCTTTCAAGGTCAGATCGTACCAGTTGCCGCTTTTGGAAACGTCCCAGCGCAGGATCATTGTGCCCTTGGGCTTGACCTCGACGGGCTTGGCCGAAGCGGGCGCATAGACCTGGGATTCCAGCACCAGCTTGCAAGGCTGGTCGCCGTGATGGATCACCCGAAGATCCACCGCCCGCTGCGCGGCATGATAATCCAGCGCGGCTTCGATTGCCGCGTCTGTCTTGCGCCCTGCCAGCTCGCGCACAAAACCGTTGGGACCCAGGATCCACAAATCATACCGGTCACCGACATCCCAGCGCGCTTCCAGCGTTCGGCCGGCTTCCACCGTGTAGCGGCGCGGGATGCGATCCAGACGCAGCCGGTCATAGACCTGGAACACCGCACCCGCCTTGCCGTCATTGCGGAAGTTCATTCTTAGCACCGGATTTTCCACCATTCCGACCGCATGCAACACATACGGCAAAGCGCGCGACAGCCGGCTGCCCGGTTCCTGGGATGGTTTTTGCGGCGTGGCGGGCGGCTCGGGCTTGGGACGTTTTTGCGCCTGTACCACCAGGGATGCCGATCCTTTTGCATCGGGCAAATGCGGCCCCACAGGATCATTGGGCGAAACAAAATTGAACGCCGACAGCAGGTCGCCGCACACGGCGCGATGCCAGGGACTGATGCCGGGAACGGTGACGCCGAAGCGTTTTTCCAAAAATTGTCCCACCGAAGTGTGATCGAAGGTCTGGCTGTTGACCCAGCCGCCCTTGCTCCAGGGCGAAATCACAACCATCGGCACCCGCGGTCCCAGCCCCCAGGGCCGCACCGTGCCGCTGATCGTGTCCTCGGCCAAAAGATGCGCCCGCGCCGGATCGGAGAAATACAGTCCGTCCAGCCTCACGGTGGCGCCGCCCGCCAGCGAGCCGTCCACATTGTAAGACGGCGGCGCCGGCGGCGGCACATGATCGAACATGCCGTCATTTTCGTCGAAGGTGAGTAACAGCACCGTCTCACCCCAGGTTTTGGGATTCTCCGTCAGGGCATCCAGCACCCGCGACGTGAACTCCGCGCCCTGGGCGGGACTGGAAGGGCCGGGATGTTCGGACATCAGCATCGGCGGCAACACCCAGGAAACCTCAGGCAAGGCGCCATTACGGGCGTCTTGCGCAAAGTGCTCCAGCGACCAGTGCGACATGCCTTTTTCATAAAGCGGCGAACCCGGCCTGGCGGTGCGGAAGCTCTCGAACGCCAGCCCCCCATGCATCGCCCCGGTCCAATTGTCATTGGGGTCCTGGTAGATGCGCCAGCTGACGCCGGCCTTTTCCAGCACCTCAGGAATGGTCGGCCAGGTGAAGGATGATCCGGCATAGGTGTAACCGGGCTCGGGCAGCGCGCCCTTGATCCAGCAGCGCAGATTGTCGGGCTCGGAATTGCCGGCGGTGGCATTCTCGCCACGGAGCCCGGGATCGGCATTGGTGCCCGACCAGAAAACGATGCGGTTGGGATCGGTCCCGGTGGTCACCGAGCAGTGATAGGCGTCGCAAAGGGTGAAGGCGTCGGCCAGCGCGAACTGGTACGGCAGGTCGGCGCGCCGGTAATGGCCCATGGCATAGCGCGTCTTGTATTTGGGCCAATGTCCGAACTTGCCTTGGTTCCAGGCGGCCTGGGCATCGCGGAAACTGTGCGGCGTGCCGGGCACGCGCAGCGCGCTGGTGGTGGCGGTGTCGAGGTGATAGGGCGCAATCTCCCGCGTCCCGTCGGACTGGAACCACACCGGCTTGCCGCTTTCCAGCGGCACCGGATGGCGGTCACCGAAACCGCGCACGCCCTTGAGCGTCCCGAAATAATGGTCGAACCCCCGGTTCTCCATCATCAGGATCACGACATGGCGCACGTCGCGCACGCTGCCGCTGGTTCGCGCGGCGGGCAGCGCCAGGGCGCGCTGGATACTGGGCGGCAGCAGGCCGGACGCCAGGGCCCCGGCAAGCATGTCGCGGCGATTGGGCATGACGCGTGACCGGGACGGTTACGGGCGCATTCTTCTTGATCCGATCCCAAAGCTCAACATGGACCGGCCACAGCGTGGCCGGCCGCCTGTGTCGTCCTCGAGGGCTTTGGCTGGCAAGCGGCCGTGAGCCAGATGCTCACGGCCGGATGCAAGATCAGGCTGCCAGGTCGCTCTTCTGGGCCTTGCGGCGGCGGCGGATCACGACCACGCCGCCAATGCCGGCGACGAACAGGCCGATGGTCATCGGTTCCGGCACATCCGTCGGCGGCTCTACCACAGTCATTTGAGCGATGAACAGGTTGAGGGCGGTGTCACCGTTGGCGAACTGTTCCTGGAAGTACAGGCCGCTGCCCAAACCGCTGCAGGTATAGGAATGGGCGACGATGTAGGCGGAGCAGGCGCTGCCGTTGAGGTTGAAGGAGGTGAAATCCCCGATCGAACTGGCGAAGTTCATGATGTTGAAGAGTTCGCCGGCGGCAAAGGTGAAGCTTTGCGTGACGACATCCAGCGCGCCGGACAAGGTGGCCACGCCGCCGACATTCAGCCTGCCGACCTGCGCCGGGTTGGTGCCGGCGATGGTGGTTTCGAAGGCAGCGGTGATCTGCTGGTCGTAGGTTCCCGTCACCGCCAGGGCTCCGGGCGCGCCATTGTCGCCGCCCCGGACCTTGCCGCCGACATTGCTCACATTGCCGGTGACCGTACCGGTGCCCTGCAACGTGCCCAGGATGATCTGAGCCAGGTTGGCGGCAACCTGCCCGTCCACCGTCGTGGTGCCGGAGTTCTGGGTGTAGGTGTGACCGCTGGCATCCAGCTTGCTGCCGGTATCAACCGTCACGGTGCCCGCATTCGTCACTGCGCCATCGACCACAAGGGTCGAGGTGTTGCTGACATGGGTGGTGCCGGTGGCAGTGTTACTCAGCGGACCGGTGATGGTCGCCGTGCCGCCGCCGTTGCTGTCCAAGGCGGATTTGTTGGTGACCGAACCCACCACCGTGCCGCCGTTCAGTTTGAACTGGTGATTGTTGGTCACAGGGGCGGTGACCGTGCCACCCGTCATGGTCATCAGGTCGTTGTTGGTGACGCTCGCCGCACTGAGCGAGCCAGCGCTCACGGTCAGGCTGGAGCCGTTCGGCGTTCCGCTATCATTGACGATCACGGCACCGGAGACGGTATTGCTGCCACCACTCTGGTTCCAATGACCAATGCCATTTTTGCCGATGGTCTCGCTGTCGGCGATGACCGTGCCGCCGGTTTGGGTCATGGTGCCGGTGTTGCCGGCCAAACTGCCGAGCTCGATTCCGCCGGTGACCGTCAAGCCCGCCGTACCGGACAGATTGTAGGTGCCCGTGCCGGTGATCACGGTATTGCCATTCTCGTTGCTCTGGCCGCGGCCGATAAACAGGCCACCGCCCACCACGTCCATGGTCGAGGCGCCGCCCTGGTTGAAGGTGCCGGTGCCGCTGTCGCCGACCACGGCGAAGCCATTGACCGTCATGCTGCCGGCATTGAGGTCAACCTGACCGATGCCGCCGGCGAACCGGCCTACATCCAGTGCGCCATAGATGGTGGTGCTGCTGGCCACGCCGTTCTGGACCAGCTTGCCGTTGCCCTTGCCGCCAATATCGGCAAAGCCGGTATTGCCCGAGGTGCCGACATTCAGCGCGCCGCCATTCTGCAGCGTATAGGTGCTGGTCGAGCTGGCGCCCTCAGCCACCACCAGATTCTTGGTGTTATGGGTCGAGGCATCGTTCAGGAACGTGCCCTGGCCGGCGCGGCCGACAAAGGTGAAGCCATCTGTGGCGCCCGTCGGCGTGACTGTGGTGACGCCGCCAGCCGTGAGATTGTAGGTGCCGCTGCCCGTGGCCTGGTTGCCCAGAGTCAGGTCGCCGGTGACGCTGTGCGTACCGCCGGCATTGTTGAAGTTGCCGGCACCCGCATCGCCCACGATGAGGCTGTCTTCCAGCGAGCTGCCCGCCGCAATGTTGAAGGTACCGTTGCTGCCGGCCTGCTGGCCGATCACAAGGGTAGCGCCCAGGGCACCGAGGTCCATATCGACCGTATGGCCGACCGAACCCAGGTTGAACGTTCCCTTGCCGGCGGCGCCCACAACGATTTGATGGCCGCCCTCGTTCGCGGAGAAGCCTAGCGAACCGCCGGTGTAGGTGAAGGTGCCATCGCCATGCGCGAATTGGCCGAGAACAATGTCGCGGCCGACGGTGAGATTTCCGCCTGACAGGTTGTAGGTGCCTGCAATGGCGTTCGGCGCCGGAGCGTAGGTGCCGCCGATCAGCAGGTCGTTGGTGATCGCGGCGCTGCCGCCGGTCTGGTTGAAGAGGGCCCCGGTCTTGGTGTCGCCAACCTTGAGGAAGTCGTCGGACGTGAAGGAACCGCCCTGCAGATTGTAAGTGCCGTTGTTGATATAGGCGGCGCCGACTTCGACTTGGGTGAAGAGGTTCGACTGGGTGAAGGTGCCGCCGCTGCCTTCAGAGAAGGTGCCGCCCTGGGCGCCGCTGCCGATGACAAAGGCGGCATGGACAGTGAGCGAGCCACCGCTCATGTCATAGTTGTTGTTCGGGCTGCCATTGCCGGTCACGGTGCCGATCAGGAGGCCGCCGGTTTCAAGGCTGCCGCCAGTCTGCGTCACATGGCCCAGGCCATCCGGACTGCCGCCGACAAAGGTCTGATTGCTGACCGTGATGGTTCCACCGCTCAGCGTCAACGAACCCTCGGCTCCAGCGCCTACGGTGAGATAGGTGCTGCTGACAGTGGGACTGCCAGCCTCGCCATTGCCGCTGACGGACATTTCGCTGCCGGCAGAACCAAGCTGGTTGGCGATAACGATCGCGCCGGTGACGGAGAACTGGCTGGGACCGCTGATGTCAAGCTTGCCAATGCCCTTGTCGCCGACAAAGACGTCCCCGCCGATGGTCGCGGTGCCGTCCGTCATCGTGTAGGTGCCCCGTGCCGGACCACCCACGCCGCACGTGGTCGTGTCGACAGGCGCGGTATCGCCGCAGCCACGTTCAATCGGCGTGAAATCGCGGCCTATGACCAGGTTCCCGGCGACGTCATGCTCGCCCCCATTCTGAAGGAATCTTCCGAGGCCGACACTGCCGACCACGGTGGTGTCGGTCGAGAGAACACCGCCGCTCAGTTGATAATAGCCGCTGCGATCAGGCTGGATACTGTCGCTGGGGTTGGGCGTTTAGCCCGGCTCGCCGTAGCGGAAGCCGTTATGGTCGGTATAGAGGCTGGGCGCGTCGCCGATGTTCAAGCCGCCGGTCACATTGTTCGTGCCGCCGGTCTGGTAGAACTCGCCATGACCGAACTGGCCGACCTGTTCACCGCTGAACGTCACATTTAGTTCGCCATTGCCCGACAGACGATAGATGCCAACCGAGTTGCGCCCGGCGCAACCGCCGCAACCACCCATAGCCAAGAATTGGGTGGTGACAACGCCGCCGCTCTGATCCATCTCGCCGGTGGCGGTGAAGCCCACCTCGATGCCGCCCGCGTCGAGCGTGCCGCCGGACATCGTATAGGTGCCGGTGCCGCTGTCGCTGCCCCAGGAGCCGCCGATGAAAGCGATGCCGGCGCCGTCATACTGGCCATTGATACTGGCGTTGCCGATGGCGGAATAGTCCGGATTGCCGTATGCCGTGCCCGTCACGTTCACGGCGCCACCGCTCTGGTCGAAGGTGCCGACGCCGGAATTGCCCACCAGCAGCTTGCCGCCAATCGTGAGATCGCCGCTGTCCAGCGTGTAGCTTCCGGTGGCGTTCCGATGCTGACCAACAACGACATCACCCGCCACATTCACATGGCTGTCCACATCCTGGGTGAAGGTGCCCGAGACAGTGGCGCTGCCGTCAGCAAGGCCCTGGGCGATGATCAGCGCGCCATTGGGATTGGGCCGGGAAATTTGGTTGTGCGCGGGCGTGCCATCGTCGTACGTGCCGTTGGTGCCGTCGTTGCCGTTTCCGCCCGGGGCGAACTTGACGTTCAGGAAGGAATCGTTGCCCGTGATCGAATAGGAGCCGACGCTGCCATTCTGCGCGCCGCCCACGATCAGGTTGCCGGTGACTTCAACAAGGGGATCCAACGCAGCAGCCGGCGTGGTCTGAATGAAGGTTCCCTGCTCGCCATCGCCCACCACCATGTTGCCGGTGTGAAGTTCGCCGCCGGTCATGGTGTAGATGCCGCTGCCCAGGGCATTGTCGCAGCAATGCGCGCCAATCGTCAGCGCGGCGCCGCCGGTGGTATCCCGCAGCGATCCGTCCTCATTCAGTCCGATCGTATATGCGCCGCCCGACTGGTTGAAAGCACCGGTGCCTGCGTAGCCAACCGCCGACGAATAGGCATTGATGGTGCCGCCTGACAGGTTGTAGGTGCCGTTACCCGCGAAGCCTTCGGTCAGGTAGGTGGTATTGACCGAGCCGCCCGACTGATTCATCACGCCAGTGCCCGACGCGCCGATCTCTATCCCGTTGGCGGTGGTGTCGATGGTGCCGCCATCGAGATAATAGGTACCGGAGCCACCATCATTGCCGCCATTGTCGATGCCGCCGCCGATCGCCAGCTTGCCGGAGAACACGCCATCGGCAACGCCGACATAGTCTGGATGAAGGGGCTGATGATCCTCACCCAGAGCGGCGGCCGACCCGGTTAGAATCACAGAACCGGAAACCTGGTGAAAAATATTGTCGGCGGTGCTTTGTCCGCCAACCGATAGCTGTCCGCCGACCGTGAGGGTACCGGAATTGAGCACATAAGAGCCCTGCCCGCTTGCGAGGTGGCCGATCGCCAGGTCGCCTGCCACATTGACCTGATTTCCCGAATCAGAATCGCTGGTGCCCTGGTTGAAGCTGCCAATACCGCCATTACCAACGATCAGGGCGCCATTGAAATTGGGCCGGGGAATCTGCGGGCCGTCCGGATTGTTGGGATCGACCATCGTGCCGTTGGTGCCGTTGCCGCCGGGCTTGAAATCAATATTGGTTATGGTGGAATTGCCGCCGAGGAAATAGGTGCCATTGCCCCCCGATTGATTGCCGAGAACCAGATTGCCGGTGACGTTGTGGTTGCTGTTATTCGTAAAGGTGCCGAAGCTGGTGTCGCCGATGATGGCGTCGTCGTTCAGCGTCGCGCCGGGGTTGACCATCACGCTGCCTCCGCCATTAACGACAAGCGATGAGGGGCTGAAGGTATTTCCACTTGTGAGCTGATATGCCCCGCCGGTTACCGTCCACGGCAGTCCATCGGTTGGGCACCCACTGGCACCCGGACAGTTCCCCCCGGTCACGACCTGGAAAGCATTCGCCGCCATCGGCGTGAGCGCAGTGCCCAGGGCAATGGTGGCGCTGGCCAGCATCAGACGAGAAATGAACTTGTTCATGAGCGACGGCTCCCCAGCCTTGAAAAGACGGTTCACGGACTCCCGGCGGTAGGCCGGAGGCCGGAGTTAAGGAACCCTTAAGCAATTCCCGCGCCGTTTTTTTGTCCTGACATTTTAATGGCTTGCGAATGTGACAGTTAGGGCAATGAGGTCTGTTTACATGTCCGCGCGCGAAATAATGCAAGCTGGAATACAGTTGCTCTGGCGCGGAAATCCTTCACCGCCATGCCTCTATTTCAGGCAGTATCACAGCCCCGCAGGGACAGAAGGAAAACACAATGTTGAGGGCCGTGCTCGTCTTGACCTTGCTGACGGCTACCGCAGCCCAGGCCGATATCACCGTCTTCACCTCGGGCGGCACCAATCCGGGCCTGCAAAAACTCGGCCCCGCCTGGACCGCCGAAACCGGCAAGAATGTCACCATCGTCGGCGGCACCGTCACCTGGGCGCATGACAATGTGAAGAACAAGGTTCCGGGCGACCTGGTGCTGCTGCCCCTGCCCGACCTGAAGGACGTCGCGGCCAACCTCAGGCCGGAGCCCTTCAAGTCCATCGGCCGCGCCAATTTCGGCCTGGCGGTCAAGGCCGGTGCACCGCATCCCGATATCTCGACCCTGCCCAAATTCATCGCCGTGCTGAAAGCCGGCAGCGGCGTCGGCTTCACCGATCCCACCCGCGGCAGCGCCGCCGGCAAGATGGTGGCGGAATTGCTGGCGCGCCCTGATTTCGCCGGCGTCAAGCCGGTGCCCACCGCCGGCACACCCGGCCAGGCCATCGCGCGCGACGGCGTCCAGTATGCCCTGGGCCCCATGTCGGAAGAGGTCACCGTGCCCGGCGTCGAAGTCGTGGGCCTGATGCCCAGGGAAGTGGAAATGCACTTTGATTATACCGGCGCAGTGACGGGCTATGCCGCGCAAGCCGAGGAAGCCGCCGCCTTCCTCGCCTATATCACCCGGCCGGAGGCGCAAGCCGTGTGGAAGAGCACGGGGCTGGAAAAACTGCCCTAGCAATGCCGGACCGGAAAAAGCCAGTAGCGGCGCTGTTCGATCTGGGCCGCGTCGTCATCCATGAAGCCGGGCAAGGCGCCGGCCTTGCTGTATGACGGCCGCCTTTCGCCGCTCTTTCGCCTGGCCTATTCGCCGGACGGAAAATCGCCTGGATGAAGGCGGCCGGGGCTTCTTGCGGAAGATTGTTTCACGCCCATCAGCTGCGCGCCTTCCTGGATTTCGCGAAGCCGCGCCTCAGGAAGGCATTGGCCGACATTCCCGGCTCCGCCAAGCGGCGCGCGGCCACATCACCACGCCTGGACAATTCTGTCCTTTCTGCAATTCATGACGCTATAAATCGTCATGAAATTCCTGGTCGCAACTGTGGGATCGATTGGCGACCTGTTGCCGTTCCTGGTTGTTGCGGAAGCTCTGCGTCAAAGAGGGCATACCGTCGTTATTGCCTCTAACGCCGGTTATGCCGCCTTGGTGAAGATGGCGGGCTTCGAATTCGCCGCCATCTGGGACCGGTCGCAACAATCCATAGACAGCCTGATCGCCAGCGACCCCTTGCGGGCCTGGGCGGCGGTGCGCGATGACATGCTTGTTCCCGCCGCCGCACCCACCCGCGCTTTCATCGCCCATCACCTGCAAAAGGGACCGTGCACGGTTCTCGCATCCTGGTCATCTTTTGGGGCAAGGCTCGCGCATGACGAACTGGGCGTTCCTCTCTGCACCGTTTACCTGTCGCCCGGCGCCGTTGGAGCGGATGAGGATCACCGCGCGGACGAACTCGGGCACCGCAATATCGGCCTTTTTCCTGCCTGGTTCGGCACGCATGCCGGCGTTCGGTCGACCGGTTTTGCGATGTATGAGGATGCGCTGGTCCCGCCCTTGCCCGCGGACGCGGAAAGCTTTCTTGCCGCGGGCGCGCCACCCGTCATTTTTACGCCCGGCAGCTTCATGCGGAGCGCCACGACGTTCTTCCAGCAATCCCTGGAGGCCTGCGCGCAATTGGGCCTGCGCGCCATTTTCCTGACGCCCTATCGCGAGCATCTTCCGGCAAGCTTGCCGCCCAGCATCCGCCATTTCAGCTATCTGGCCCTGCAGCGGCTGGCGCCGCGATGCGCGGCCCTGGTGCATCATGGCGGCATCGGCACCTGTGCCCAGGGCCTGCGCGCCGGCATTCCCCAACTGGCCACGCCGCTGTTTTTCGACCAGCCTGACAATGCCGCCCGCCTGGCTGCGCTCGGCGTGGGCCGGGACATTGCCCCCAATGCCTATCGCGCGGGCCAGGCCGCCGCGAAGCTGCGCGAAATGCTAGCTTCTGAAACTGTCCGGCAGGACTGCGCGCGCGCGAGTGCGTTGTTCCGCGATCAGGACGGCGCCGGTCTGGTCTGCGACCTTGTCGAGACCATGACCTAAAAAAGCGCCCGATGCCGCAAGGCACCGGGCGCTGAAGATCTGACCCAGGGGAAACCAAGCCAGACAGGAACAAGAACCGGTCTAGACGGTCGACGCGATCGAGGT
The DNA here is from genome assembly GCA_013697055.1 of Alphaproteobacteria bacterium. Classification (GTDB taxonomy): domain Bacteria; phylum Pseudomonadota; class Alphaproteobacteria; order Micropepsales; family Micropepsaceae; genus Rhizomicrobium. The sequence goes on along the minus strand of JACCXK010000028.1, from coordinate 1,764 downwards.
TGCGGTCGGAGTCGTCGCCTGCTGGTTGCTGTTGTTGCCGCTGGTCAAGGCAACGGCAAAGCCCGCGATGGCGCCCACGCCAAGCACGCTATACAGAATGATATTGCTCCCCTCCTGGGCGCGTTTCACGCCGGCGGGAGCGCCCGGCGAAAGCGGGCCCACATCGCCCGCCTGCACGGCGGAGATGGATAGAGCCAAGGCGAGGAAGGAGAAAAGCAGCCGCATCGTCACGCTCCTTGAATGGCCGCCGTCAGATAGAGACGGCAGCCGGGTTGGTTCGGGAAATTACATCTTGAAGCGGACCCCGAGCGTGAAGTAACGCCCGATGATGTCCGCATAGGTCGGTGTCGGATAGAGGAAGCCGGGACTGCCCTGGAATCCGCCGGTGATGGGACCTGCGTTGTCGAACAGATTGTTGATGTTGAGGAAGCCGGTGATCGGCTGGCCCTCGGCCTTGAAGTCGTAGCTCATGGCCAGACCGGTCAGGTAATAGGCCGGGATCGGCGGGTCTTTGACAAACCTGGTGGTGGGCGGGTTTGTGGTGCCGAACCAGTTCTGCTGGGCGATATACTGTTCGGTGACCGTCGCGCTGAACCCTTCGTAGCTGTATCCGACGCTGATGTTCGCCCTGTCTCTGGGCGTACCGAAAGTATTGACGGCGTTTGCATACTGCGCGCCGGGGATGCCCGCCACGCTGACCGATCCGGCGACTTCCTGACGATTCCAGAACAGGCGGAAGTTCAGGAAGCCGTTCATGCCGCTCCAAGAACTCAGATCGGTCACATAGTCGATTTCCGTGTCAAAGCCGCCGCGCGCGAGCAGCGAGACATTCTGGTTCAGGCTGGTGATCTGGGTCGGGAAGTTGCCTGCGGTGGTATTGGTATATCCCAGCGGCCGCTGGATAAGATTGCAATAGGGCGAGGTCAGGCCCGATTCCAGGCAGAGCTGGTAGGCCGCCTGGCTGTTGCCGCCGATCGCGCCGATCGCGTTGCCGATCTTCACATGGTAATAGTCAACCGACGCCGTGAAGCCCGGAATGAAGCTCGGCGTGAAAACCACGCCTGCCGTATTGTTGATGGATACTTCGGGCCTCAGCCTGGGGTTGCCGCCCGTGACGGTATTGACGGGACCGTTCAGGTTGGTGCCGACGCAGTTGGCGCCCGCGGGCGCGGCGGTATCACAGAAAGAGGCATCGGTGATGCCCGAGCTGGTGATCACCTGCTGCTGATAGAGGTCCCACAGCGTGGGGGCACGTATGTCGCGCGATGTCGAAGCGCGGAAGCGCAAATCGTCGTTCACCGACCATTCCAGCCCAACCTTGTAGGTGTTGGCCGAGAAGGCGGAGGACACCGATCCGGCGCCGACCAGACCGTTGGTCGAATAATGCGTGTAGCGATAGGCGCCGTTCAACGAGACCATCTGGGCAAACGGCAGATCCTTCAGCAGCGGCACGTCCAGCTCGATATCGGCTTCGGAAATCTCTTCCGATCCTACGGCGCCGGACTGAACTTCCTTGAACCAGGCGAGGTTGGAGGCCGGGAAGGAGCCGGTCGCAGAATTTCCCGCTGCGCCAAGCCGCAGGTTCTGCGGATTGAAGGTGACGCCATTCGGTTCGGAGGTGATCACCTTGAGGGACTGATGGCGGTATTCCATGCCGACCGCGGTCTTGATTGGACCGGCCCAGCCTTCGAGCAATGTTCCGGTCAGGTTGGCGGCAAAATCGTCCATCTTGTTCTTCGCCTGCCAGTAGGTGTTGCCGAAGAC
>JACCXK010000022.1 GCA_013697055.1 Alphaproteobacteria bacterium | reverse complement strand
CTTTGGCGGCGTTCGAGACTGTGCGACAGGCCAGGCCCGATTTTCCCGACCTGTCCTACAATCGCGGCACTGCACTGGCGGCCCTTGGTCGCCCTGCTGAAGCGCTGGATTGTTTTGATGAGGCACTGGAAACAGACCGCACAATCGATGCGCTGTACAACAGAGCCGTCGCCGTGTTGCGGATGGACCGGTTGCCTCCTGCTGGGCTCACCAGCAGATAGAGATTACCGCCATCAGCAAGCTTCTGAAGGCTGCCAGCAGGCCTGGCATTCCCGATAGTGAAATCGGTCAAACACATGATGGTATCGTGTTTCCAAAGGCGGCTCGGATACCATCAAAAATACCATCAAATTCGACGGCTGCTCCAAGCATCACGCGAACAAGCCTGAACACCTTCACGCTACATGTGCTTGATACGTCTGAGAAATTTGAACCCACCCGAACCCGCGAACATTGGCGTATTGGGGAATGGTGCCCAGGGACAGAATCGAACTGCCGACACGTGGATTTTCAATCCACTGCTCTACCGACTGAGCTACCTGGGCCCACCGTGGCGGGAGGCGCTTCTTAGGCGAAGGTTTTGGCCCTGTCCAGCACCCCTGGCCTAGTCCTCCTCGGGGTCATTTTCCGAGGGGTTTGAGGGGCTTGCCGGGTCCGCCGGCGGGCCGGGAATGGCATAGCCGCCCTTGAACCACTGGTTGAGGTCCAGGTCGGCGCAGCGCTTGGAACAGAAGGGCCGGAACGCCGCCATGGCCGGTTTGCCGCACAGAGGGCATTTAGCGGCCATAGCCGCACCCCCTGAGCAGCGCCACGGTCAGCGCCAGCGGCAGCCCCACAATATTGGACCAGGAGCCGGAGATTTCCTTGACCAGCATCTCGGCCCGGCCCTGGATGGCATAGCCGCCGGCCTTGCCCACGCCTTCGCGGCCTTGGACATAGTCGTTGATCTGTTCTTCGGTCAGCCGCAGCAGCGAGACCCGCGTCAGCGCCACGCGGGTGCGCAAGCGTCCGTCCGGCGTGATCAGCGCCACCGCGGTGATCACTTGGTGGCGGCGGCCCGACAGCATGGCGAGGCAGGCGCGCACCTCATCGTCATCCGCCGCCTTGGGCAGGATGCGGCGGCCCAGCGCCACCACCGTATCGGCGGCCAGGATGAAGACGGGCTTGCCGCTCGATTCAGCTTGCACCTTGCGGCCTTTTTCGGTGGCCAGGCGCAACGCGTGAAGACGCGGCTGCTCGCCTTTGCGGACCGCTTCATCGATCGCGGCGGGGCGGATGGCATCAGGGATGATGCCGGCCTGCGCCAACAGGGCGGCGCGGCGCGGGCTCTCGCTGGCGAGGATCAGAAACGCCATGGTGTCCTGCCTTGAATTAGGCGCGAGGGATTTTGTGACCTGAGTAGGAGCGAGGAGCGAAGTGGGCACTTAGCCCATGAGCGACGAGCGACGAACTCAGGGCGCAAAAGACCCGCGCCTAACGGAAGCGGTAGGTGATACGGCCCTTGGTCAGGTCATAGGGCGTCATCTCGATCATCACCTTGTCGCCGGTCAGCACGCGGATGCGGTTCTTGCGCATCTTGCCGGCGGTATGGGCGATGATGATGTGGTCATTGGCGATCAGCTTCACGCGGAAGGTCGCATTGGGCAGCAGCTCCTCGACGATGCCCTCGAACTCCAGCAATTCTTCTTTGGCCAATGGGTCCTCTTAAAGCCGTTTGCGAGGTGGGGAGATAGGGGGGAAAAGCCCGAAAGGCAAGGCTTTCCAAAGGTTTTCCTCAGGTATCCGACGCGGCAGAGGCCAAAAAACGCTGTTTTAGCCGCTCCATCAGCCCATCGCGCACCGCGCGGTAGGCCAGGAGGCGCTGCTCGCGCGAACCCTCCACCGCGGTGGGGTCCATGGTGGGCCAGTATTCCACCACCGTGGCCGCCGTGCGGGTCAGCTCCATCGCCTTGTGCTGGGCCTCCGGCGACAGGGTGATGACCAGGTCGAAGCTGCCGTCTTCCAGGTCCTCGAAACACCTGGGCTTGTGCTTGCCGATGGCCAGGCCGATCTCGTCCATCGCCTCCACCGCCAGGGGATCCAGATCCCCTGCCCGCACCCCCGCCGATTCGATATACAGGTCGCGGGCGAGATGGCGCAGCATCGCCGCCGCCATCGGCGAACGGACTGCATTCATGGTGCAGGCGATGAGCACGGCCTGCACCATCTCTCAGCCCCGCATCTGGAGCACGCAGATCAGCGTGAACAGCCGCCGCGCGGTGCCAAAATCGGTTTCCACCTTCCCCGCCAGCCGCGCCTGCAATTCGTGCGCGCCTTCGTCGTGCAAGGTGCGACGTGCCATGTCCAGGGATTCGATCTGGTAGGGCGGCGCGGTGCGGATCGCCTTGTAATAATTGTCGCAGACCAGGAAATAATCCTTCACCGTCTTGCGCAGCGGCGTCAGCGACAGCGCCAGGCGGACATGTTCGCTGCCGTCTTCCAGCCGAACGTCCAGAATCAGACGGCTTTCCTCCATTCCCAGGGTCAGGTGATAGGGACCACCAGGGGAACCTTCCGGCTTGAACAGGTTTTCGTCCAACAGGTCATAGATCGCGACTTCGCGTTCCTGCTCGATGGCGCGGCTGCGATTGACGACGCTGGCTTCATCCAGGGTGATCGCGGACAGCCGGTATCCCACGTCAACCCTTTTGGTTCAGGCGCGCGGCGATGGAACGGGCATGCGCCTCCAAGCCCTCGGCTTCCGCCAAAGTCAGGGCATCGGGGCCGATGGCCGCCATGCTCCTGGCATTCAGCCCCAAAAGGGTGGTCCGCTTCATGAAGTCCAGCACCGACAGGCCGGAGGAAAAGCGCGCCGTGCGCGAGGTGGGCAGCACATGGTTGGGCCCGGCGATATAGTCACCCATCGCTTCGGGCGTGTGACGCCCCAGGAAGATGGCGCCGGCATGGCGCACCTTTTTGGAGAAGCCGTCCGGATCGGCGGTGGCAATCTCCAGATGCTCCGGCGCGATGGCATCGGCCAACGGCGCGGCATCATCCAGCGACTTCACGACGATGATGGCGCCGTTGTCGTTCCAGCTTTTGGCGGCAATGTCTTTCCGCGGCAACAGCGCAATCTGGCGTTCCGCCGCTTCCGCAACCTTGTCGGCGAACCCGGCATCATCGGTGATCAGGATGCTTTGCGAGGACGGGTCATGCTCAGCCTGGCTGAGCAAATCAGCGGCGATCCATTCCGGATCGTTCTGGCCATCGGCCACCACCAGGATTTCCGAAGGCCCGGCGATGGAATCGATCCCCACCTGGCCGAACACTTCGCGCTTGGCGGCGGCGACATAGGCGTTGCCGGGGCCCACGATCTTGTCCACCGCCGTGATGGTTTGCGTGCCGTAAGCCAGCGCCGCCACGGCCTGCGCCCCGCCGATGCGATAGATGTCGGTGATCCCGGCGCGCTTGGCGGCTGCCAGCACCAAAGGATTGATGCTGCCACCGCTGGCCGGCGTGACCATGACGATGCGCGCCACGCCGGCGACCTTGGCGGGAATGGCGTTCATCAGAACGGACGACGGATAAGACGCGGTGCCGCCCGGGACATACAATCCCACGCTGTCCAGGCTGGTCCAGCGCCAACCCAGCACCGCGCCGGTATCGTCGGTGTAGCGATCATCCTGGGGGATCTGGCGCCGATGATAGCTTTCGATGCGGGTGGCGGCAGTCTCGATTGCCGTCAACTGCTCCGCGGCTACCGCGGCCAGGCCGGCATCGATCTCGGCGGCGGACAGCTTCAAGGATGCGACCGTGACGTTGGCGCGGTCGAACTTGTTGGTCAGTTCCACCAGACCCACGTCGCCGCGCGCCCGTACGTCGGCGATGATGCCCCGAACCACAGCGGCAGCATCTTCCTCTTCCTCGCGCTTGGCAAAGAGAAGATCGTGGAATTGCGTCTGGAAGGCCGCGTCGGACGCGTTCAACCTACGGACCATCGGCGGCCTCGTGATCAGGCGTCCCGCGCGCCGCCCAGGGGCCGCTCATGTCGGCCAGTTCGGCATCGATGCATTCCACCGTCAGGCGCAGTGCGCCGCCACCGGCCAGCACGATCTCGATCACCCCGCCGGGGTCTTCGCCGCCCCCCTCTTCGGATTTATTCGGCGTGAAGCCAACGGCCAACACCGACACCACCGCTTCGCCGGCGCCCAGCTTGACCTTGCTGGATTGCACCTTCAGCACGCCGTCGAAATGCAGCCCCGAACGCACGCGCGTCTTGCCGCCGTCTTCCCAGGCGAGGCGATTGACAACCGCCGCGAAGCGCCGTTTTTTCGGCAGCCAGATGAAATTCTTGAGCTTGACCACGGCGTCCTGCAACCGGGCCGACAGGATCTGCAGATCCTCAGGATCGGCGGCCGCCAGTTTCAGACGGCTTAAGCCGGGGCGGCTCATTCCGGCACCCGCGCAATGTCGGCGCCGACGCGGGAGAGCTTTTCTTCCAGCCGGTCAAAGCCGCGGTCCAGGTGATAGATGCGCGCGACATTGGTCTCGCCTTCCGCCACCAGCCCCGCCAGCACCAGCGACACCGAAGCGCGCAGATCGGTGGCCATCACCGGCGCGCCCTTGAGCTTTTCCACGCCGCGCACCGTCGCGGTATCACCGTCGATGCGCACCTGTGCGCCCATGCGCGCCAGTTCCGGCACATGCATGAAGCGGTTCTCGAAAATCTTTTCGCGGATCACCGACGTGCCGTCGGCCACCGTCATCAGCGCCATGATCTGGGCCTGCAAATCGGTGGGGAAACCCGGAAAGGGCGCGGTCGTGACGTCCACCGACCTGGGCCGCGCGCCGTTCATGTGGATTTTCAGCCCGCGCGGCGTGGATGCGATCGTGGCGCCGCTTTTGGTCAGCAGCGACAGCAGGGAGGCGATGGTGTCCTGCGAGGCGCCGACCAGCTCGACTTCGCCTCCGGCAATGGCGGCAGCGATGGCATAGGTGCCGGCCTCTATACGGTCGGCCATCACCTTGTGGGTCGCGCCATGCAGTTTGGCGACGCCTTCGATCGATATCTCGCCGGTGCCCAGGCCGGAAATCTTCGCGCCCATGGCGATCAGGCAATTGCCCAGGTCGGAAATCTCCGGCTCGCGCGCCGCATTGACGATCTTGGTGGTGCCGCGTGCCAGGGTCGCCGCCATCATTGCGGTCTCGGTGGCCCCGACCGACACGAAGGGGAATACGATCTGCGCGCCCGTCAGGCCGTCCGGCGCCTTGGCGGTGACATAGCCTTCCGCCAGGTCGATCTGCGCGCCCATCGCTTCCAGCGCATTCAGGTGCAGCTCGACCGGGCGCGCGCCGATGGCGCAGCCGCCCGGCAATGAGACTTTGGCCTCGCGCTGGCGGGTCAGGAGAGGGGCCAGCACCTGGAAGCTCGCCCGCATCTTGCGCACCATGTCATAACTGGCGAACACCGAGGTGATCAGCCTCGCCTCCAGCTTCATGGTGTCGCCCTCGCCCAGGGCGGGCGACATGGTGACCTGAATGCCCACGCCGAAGCTCATCAACAACTCGGCCATGGCGCGCACATCCGCCAGGCGCGGCACATTGGCCAGCACCAGGGGCTCGGCCGTCAGCAATGACGCGGCCATCAGCTTGAGGGCGGCATTCTTGGCGCCGCTGATGGGGATTTCCCCCTTCAAGCGGTTGCCGCCGCGGATACGGATACGGTCCATGTCTCGTTTGTAGCCGCCGGGCCCCCTCAAGGAAAGGCTGGCAAAAGGCAGGGCTAGCTTACGTTTTTCGGGGGCTTTGGGGCCGGTCCCGGGGGCGGCGCGGGGGGCGTATCGATCGACCTCTGCTCCGGGGCGCGCTTGGCCGCGCGCCCGTCCTCCAGCCCCTCCAGGGCCTTCGGACCCTTGCGGCGCTTGAGGTTGGCGCGCAGGGCCTTGGCCAGCTTTTCGGGGGAGGATTTTGGCATGGTGAGAAACTGAAAAGTGCCGCTTTCCTTCGCGGAATCCTTACGTTATAGCAGCGCTCCCTTGACCAACCTCCGGTTAAGGGTTGGGGGCTAAGGTCCGCAAAATACCACGGTTGCCGTAGTAGCGTAGTGGTAGCGCAATCCCTTGGTAAGGGATAGGTCGTGAGTTCGATTCTCACCTACGGCACCAGTTATATTCCTCTCCACGTCTACGGGCGTAAACGGAGAGCGCGGAAAGCCCTGTAATCAATGGCTTTCCGCTTACCTCCGTCCTAGACCGTCGACGCACCTAAACCCGCTTCACCGCGACCGGTGGGTCGTAGCGCGGGTTGCACTTATGGAGTGGACCTATGGGCAAACTGGCGGACACCGCGATCCGGGGTGAACTGGCTCCTGGCAAGTACGGCGACGGTGAGGGGCTTTGGCTCCTCGTCAGCCCCAAGGGCGCAAAGCGGTGGGTATTCCGCTGGAAATTCGATAGCCGCGAAAACTCCATGGCGCTGGGCCCCTACCCCTCGCTGCCCCTGGCCAAGGCCCGTATCGAAGCCACCCGGTGCTGCGCGGCCATCGCGGAAGGCAAAGACCCTGCCCAGCTCCGCAGAGCAGAGCGACAGCAAAGGCGTGACGAAGAGGCCCGCGCCATCACATTTAAGGAGGGGGTCGCCGCCTACATGGCTATGCGGCCCGAACACTGGAAGTCAGAAGCTCGCAAGACCGAATGGTTGGACCTACTTGAAAGGTATGCCTACCCAGTCCTCGGGGCCGACGCCATTGTCGCTTTAGACAAGCATCGCGTTTTGAAAGTACTGCAGCAAGAAGTGCCGCCTCTGCTGGCGCCTAGCGATGGCCGTGTACTCATGCCCGGGGGCCCGCTTTGGACTTCGCGCCCTGAAACCGCTGCGAAAGTCCGCCTCCGCATCGAACAGGTTCTGGATTGGGCGCACGCCGCCGAGATACGCAGCGGGGAAAACCCCGCACGTTGGCGCGGCAATTTGAAGGAGTTGCTTGGTAAAAATCTCGCCCGACGCAGAAGGAAGCATTACCGGGCCCTGCCCTACAAGGATATACCTTCCTTTGTCGACGAACTGCATGAGCGCCGCAATCTAGTCACTGCCTTGGCGCTCGAATTTCTGATCCTTACAACGACCCGCACGAGTGAAACGCTTGGCGCGCGGCCAAATGAAATGGACGAGGAAAACGCCGTTTGGATCATCCCGCCGGAACGAATGAAAGCCGAGCGTGAACATCGCGTGCCGCTATGCGCGCGGGCATTAGAAATTCTGCGCGAGGTGCGGGCGCTTCACGGTAATAGCGTCTATGTATTCCCGGGCCGTAAGCGAAACCAGCCCCTCTCCAACGCGGCTCTTCTGGCGCTCGTTCAACGCATGGGACGTGAAGTGACCGTGCACGGATGCCGCAGCACTTTCCGCGATTGGGTGGCGGAGGCCACCAGTTTTGATCGCGATTTGGCGGAAATACAGATCGCCCATAAAGTCGCAGACGATACAGAAGAGGCTTACTGGCGGTCCCTGATGCTTGAAAAGCGTCGGGCCATGATGAACGCCTGGGCCGCTTTCTGTGAAGGGCATATCGGCGACAACGTCGTGCAAATCGGAGTGCGCGCAGCATGACTAGGGACAACCCCCTCGACTTCAACGACGCTTCCGAGCCGTTTCGCTGCCTGGGTGATAAGGTGGATATAGCAGTTGAGGATGCGGCCGAGGTCATTGGGTCTACGAATGACAAAACCGAACACGCGCTCGCCGGCCTACGCGTGGCGCGGCTGGCGATGGCTCGAATTGCTAATCGGGATGCATCCACACCTCAAGTGACCGCCGCGCTCCTGGATATTATGGAAGCGCTCGCGGAAGCCGAGACAATCGTAAAAGCATCAAGACCGTTAAACGTAGGCCGCGAGAGAGAGCCGCTAGAGCCCCAAGCCTGTGCCGTCGTCGCGTTTGAATGGCTGCAAAAACTGAACAACCTCCCCCTAGATAGGCAATCGGCCTTCTCGCTTGTGGCGGCGGCGATCCCGGCCGATTTGCTCCAAGCGAAGCCCGGCCAGTACGGAAGGCGTCTGACACCAGCCGAACAGTTGGACGCTTGGCGAGACGCGTTCGGCCGCAAGCATAACGCCCCGCAAAGAGCCGCACTGGCAAACGTGCGACTGGGTATGAGCGAGTTCTACCGTTGCTGGCACGAGCCAGTGGGCACTTTGCCTAACGGTGCGATTAAATACTCCGCGGATTGGAAGCAGAGTGATCACCTAGACCTGTCATCGCAGCAAGTGTTGGAGTGGTTGCGCGAAGCACTACGACATAGCAACGAGTAGCAACTAAAACCCTTTATATTGTTGCATTAAACCGCTTGACGCGGACTCTAGCAGGACTCATAAAAGACGAACGCCGCGGGTGTTGAAGCACTCGCGGCGTTCTGACCAAACCCTGATCACGGAAGGATCAAAAGAATGGCTAAGGCCAATAATACTATAGCGGCTTCAACAATCGCAACTTTGGCTCAATCGCGCGCGGCGATATTCAGTAACGCCGCTTCTGCAGATGGCCGGGCTCTCACACTCGCCGAACTGGACCACGTAAATGCGCTTAGTACGGTTATCGCCAACAGCGTTGCCTCAAACCGAGCCGATGCGGCTATCCAAGTCAGCGTTGCGCTTGAAATGGTCGAGCTGTTTGGCGAAATCAACAACGACGGCTGGACGCTTGAAAACGCTCACGCCGCTCTACGTTCTGCCGCAAGTATCCTCAGGCCTAAAGGGAAGGGTTCGAGTTCGGCGCTTGCCGCGTAGCGTTGCGGCGCGCTTGTCTGGCAGGGGGCGGCAGCAATGCCGCCTTTTTGCGTTGGGTTGGCCGTGAAGCTCGGGCAGATCGCTGAGCACATCGAGCCGGCGCATCTAGCACCTGATGGTACGAGGACAGCGCTGCTTCGCAAAGATGAAATGACTGGACCAGTGGACCCCTGCCGGCCCGACGCTGGCGTACTAGGCAACCGTAACACGGTGGCCACCGTAGCTGCTTACCTCGGCTGTTCGATCCGCACGGTACAACGCAGGATAGAGGCCGGCGACCTACAGTGCACGCGCCATGGGCGGGTGGTGAGGTTATCCCAGCAACAAGTGGAAGCTTTTGAAGCCAAACATAGCGTGCCGTTAAGGCCCAACGGCGCTCCGACATTCCATACAACGTCCTCCACCGAGACTGGCAGAGAACTCGCACTTCTGTTCGCACTCAGAACGGAGCAACGGCGCAAGTTCGGAAAGCAGGATTAGATTGGACCAGGCCAGTTCGGCGACCGCGTATATGAAACGACAAGGGCCGCGCGAGGCGGCCCTTATTGTTGGTGTTCAAAAGAAAAGAGATTTAGTCAGTGGTCTTTTTAACGACGGTCTTGTCGCCGTTAGCGTCAATATCGACCTTCTTCACATGGTTCATGCCACGCTTGACGATAGTCTTTGAACCGTCCTCGCGCGCGACAACAGTCTTGGAATGCTCTCCGTCAGCGCTTTCCTTGTGAACGACAGTCTTAGAGTCGCCGTAGGCGCTGTCTTTGTGAACGACTGTCTTAGAGCCGCCGTCAGCGCTTTCCTTGTGAACGACCGTCTTAGAGTCGCCGTCAGCGCTTTCCTTGTGAACGACCGTGGTTTCTTGGGCCATTGCGGCGCTGCCCATTCCGGCAATTAGGGCCGCTGCGGCAACGCTAATGAACACCTTTTTCATGTTTTTTCTCCAAATGCATTTGCCCTTCACTGCCGGAAACGCCGAGCCTCCAACAATGGTTCCTGTCTCTATGCCGTGCCAACATTCTGTAACGCCAACGTTGCGCCGCATCAAAAAGCGAGCCTGAAGGTCGGCTTCCGGGAAAGAAGCAAGGGTTGAAGCGCCGCAACTGCGGGACCATAGGCCTCGGGACCACTGGACCACGATTGGACCACTTGCACCGCTGGGCCGCGCGCGCGTTTGATCGCGCGGCCCATTGGATGCCCCTTAGTTCCTTCCAGAATTAACGGCCAGGGGCGTCGCCAGGATGGCTCGGACCAAACCGCGCACTGGCGAAATACCGCCCCCTCGCTTCGCTGCCGCACCTGCAAGGCGCTGGGCATACGCCGGGTCCAGCGTCGCTTGCTCGATTGCCGCCGAGAATGCCGCCATCCGCTTGGCGTCCAGCCCGCCGAAAGCGACTTTGGTTGACTTATGGAGCAATGTGCCCAACACGCCGCCCTCCAACCCCCCAGTCGCCATGCCGATCGCAGTCGGCGCCCACTCGCTTTTGAGCACGTCGGCTAGCTCGCCAGGATGGGTTTTCTGCAGCGCAGTCGCAATGCTTTCCAGTCGCATGGCGGCGCCCGGGCTTTGGGTCTTAGTGATCGCATCCTTATTAGACCGAACCCACTGCCCAAACGAGGCCCCTGTTACGACGCCATCCTTGTCGCGCAGGGCGCCGTTGCCCACCGCATCCGCCAAGCCGCGCTGCGCCAGCATCGTGTCGAGCGTGCCCTGGGCCGCCTTCGCGCTGGCAAACTTTCGTGCAAGCTCCGGGAAGTACATGCCGACATTGCCGAGGGACTTCTGATAGGGCTGCATCACCTTCGCAAAAGCGACCGTGTCGAGTGTGCCGTCAGGCTGGACCGCCCGCTGCGTTATGCCTGCCAGATGGTCTTGCAACGCACCGAGTGCCGCGGACTTGTCGCCACCGTGTGCCGCGACGAGCTGCGCCAAGTCCGATCGGGTGGCGTTGGACCGCAGGAACAGGTCGGGGACACGTTCTTCGGGGAACGTAAAGCGTGAATTGAACTGGTCCCGGTCGAGCACTTTGGCAACCGCGCCGTGTTGGGTGGGATCGAGCGGCTTAGAAAGCTCCGCGTACTTGCTCGTGTATTGCCCCGCCTCCGGCACAGCTCCGTTGATTTGCGCGTCGAGCACCTTCCGCACGTCCATCAGATGGGCCGCTGATGCGCCGTCCCCTGCGCGTGTAGCATCACTAATCCGTGAACTGATGGCCGTGCGGGCCGCTGCCAGCTGCGCGGCATCTTCCCTCAGCCCACCGTCTGCTAGGTGCAAGTCAGACAGAGCACCCTTGAGGGCGTCCTGCTGAGCGCCTGCGGCCACGTTAAGTTTCTTTGCAATCAGGGCGTGGATGGGGTCGGTGTTGATAAGCGTCGGCGAGTTATCGCGCACCTCGCGAAGCGGCGCTGTCGCTTCCTCCCGCGCCTGCTCAAGGCCCTGTACACGTTGCTGGAGCCCGGCTCGCAAGTTAGCGCCCGCCTGCCAATCTGGCAGGCCCGGCCCGATAGCGTCTGTCGCGGCCCGAACGTCCGCAGTGCGCGCGGCGATGTCAGCCGCCGGCGGCGCCGCCAAACCCGGCAATGTGTTGTCTACCTGCTTGAGCGCCCTGCCCGCCTCTGTCTCACCTTGCGCAGTCGGCGAGAAGACCTGTCGGACCGCGTCCCTGCCAAGTCCCCCGCCGGCGCGCGCCGCAACTTCGGCTGTGCTGGCGCCCGTGTGCGCCACAAGGGCTGATAGGGCGGCTAGGCCGGGCTCGTCGGGGAACGCCTGCTGGGTGGCGTTGGCGGCGTCGGAAGCGATGGCAGTCTTCGCCACACGGCCGCCCATGCCTTCCATTGCGCCTGTTAAAGCCTGCACGCCGGTAGCGCCACCACGAAACGCGCCCAGCAACGCAGCCGGGTCTATAAGGCCCGCCCCCGCCCCGGTGACTCCGGCCTGCAATAGCTTGCCGATGAAGCTGGTGGGCTCATAAGGGTGAACCTCGTGACCGGCGACCGCGCTAACGCCCTTGAACACGCCGTTGTCGACGTCTTCGGACGACAGCGTGTGCTTTGCGAAGGGGTCGTCCTTGTCGATGTCCGCGCCCGTGCGGTTGCCGCCATCGCCGAGGTTCTGGGCCTTTGCCTGGAGCCAGTTCAACGTGTGGTTTATCATGTGCGGCAGTTCGATGATCGCGCCGGGGATGCGCGCGACGCCCGTGCCGACGTTAGCGGCGAAGTCGCCGACGTCATCCCCTAAGGTCGGGGTCTTGTCGGCGGTGACGGTAACGCTTTCCGGTTCTGGGGAATACCAAGACGGTAGTGGACGATTATCCGGAGCGGCCGCCGGGGCGGGCGTCGTCGCCACGGGCGGCGTCTCGGAAACATACCAAGAAGGTAAGGGGCGGCTGGAGTTCGTGGGGGTGGGCTGGACCGGAGGCGCCGTGGTCTGTGAGCCTTCGGACTGGTACCAATCGGGGTAGCCTGTGGCGGGGTTGGGCATGGGGCGTCGTCTCCTTGTGAAAGCGGAAAAAGGGGTTCTGGGACTCAGCGGAGGCCGCTGGCGGGCGTTCGGATTTGGCGGGTCACGGATGCCCCGGCGACGCGGATGGCGCGGGGGCCTAAATTTGAGTCACTGCGGGCCATCCACGTCGCCAGGGCAAACATTCGCTAAGACCAACTGCGAGGTGTATGGTGCGCCATGGCTATTATCGTTCTGCTGGCAGTCGGTGCGGTTGTCCTGGCACTGGCAATCTTCCCCAAGGACAAACCGACCGAACTCGACGCGGACGTATGGGTCGCTGATCCTGAAGAGCGCGCCCGCAACCTGAAGCGTAAAACTGAGGCTTGGCGCGCTGGCCAGGCCTACTTCAGCCCTGCTGCGATCGCAAAAATCGAGGCGGACTGCACGGCGGCCCGAGAAAGGCCTTTCTCTCCTACGGATTTCGTGCCGGCGCCGGTTCAGCGGGCGCCAGCAGCACCGGTACGCCGCCACCCGATGCGGCCGGCGACCTAATGGCAACCGCCCGCCCCCCGCTCCCAATCGGGGCTGTTCCTACGCTCCAGGAACTGGATGCGCTCCGTGATAT
>JACCXK010000244.1 GCA_013697055.1 Alphaproteobacteria bacterium | reverse complement strand
GGGCAGCGCCAGCACATCGCGGCTGATGCGCTTGCCCACCGCCAGCATTTCGTCCAGCGAGGTGCCAGGGGTGGAGCTGGACACCTGCATCACGAAATGGCCTTCGCGGAAGTCCGGCATGAAGCTGCCGCCCAAAAATGGCAGCGACGCCACCGCGATCACCGTCAGCACCGCCAAAACCGCCACGACCACGCGGAAATTGCCATAGACGCGGGCGACGGCCCCGGTCTGCCAGGCCTTGATCCGGCGGATCCAGCCGAAATCGGCATGATGGTCGCGTGCCTTGAGGAACAGGGCACAAAGGGCGGGGGCGGCGGTCAGCGCCACACCCAGCGATGCCAGAACCGCCAGGATGAAGGCCAGCGCCAGCGGGCCGACAAACTTTCCCTGCACGCTGGTGGAAAACAGTTCAGGCAGGAATACGGCAATGACGACCAGGGTGGCATAAACGACGGGGCCCCGGACTTCGAGTGTCGCATCGCGGATCACCGCCAAGCGTGATCGCGGCTGGGGCGCCTTTGCGTTCTCGCCCAGCCGCCGCAGGATATTCTCGATGCCGATGATGGCGTCGTCCACCAGCACGCCCAACGCCACCGCAAATCCGCCCAAGGTCATGGTGTTGAGCGTCAAGCCCATGCGTTCCAGCACCGCCACCGCCGCCAACAGCGACAGCGGGATGGCCAGGAACGTGATCAGCGCCGAACGCCAGTCGCGCAGGAACAGGTACAGCACTGCCAGGATCAGGATGGCGGCGATCACCAGCGATTGTTCCAGGCTTCCTAGAGCCCGTTCGACGAAGTTGGCGGGCCGGTGCAGGGCTGGATAGACGGTGACGCCTTGCGCTTTTAGCGCCGGTATCAACTGCGCCAGCGTGGCTTCCAGAGCGCGGGTGGTTTCCATGGTATTGGCGCCGTACTGGCTGGCCAACGACAACATGACTCCCGGGCGGCCCATGACGAGCGCGTCGCCGGAGCGCAGTGCGGGAGATTCGGTGACCTTGGCGATGTCACCGATAGTGACCGGTGTGTTGGCACGAACGCCCAGCACCGCGCCGGCGATGAACGATGGATCAGGCGCCGCCACCGGGGTCTGGATCAGGATGCGCTGATGCGCCAGGTCCACGAAGCCCGCGCCCTTCAGCGCCAGGGCGGCACGCGCCGCATCGGCCAATTCGGTCAGGGTGAAGCCATACGACGTCATCCGCTTGAGATCGGGCTCGATATGAATTTCGCGCACCGCGCCGCCGAAGACCAGGACATGCGCCACGCCCGGCACCGCCAGCAGTGCGGGCTTCATCACCCAGTCCGCCTGGTCGCGCAGCTCGAAAGGACTAAGCTTGTCGGACACCAGCCCGATCTTCAGCAGGTCCATGGTGCTGGAGGTAAGCGGCGAAAGACGCGGCGTGTCGACGCCCAGCGGCAACGCGCTGCCCAGTTCGCTCAGGTGTTCTGCAATGCCCTGTCGCGCATTGTAGAGATCGATCTTGTCGGCAAATTGCACAGTGATAACCGACAGGCCGGGAATGGATTCCGAGCGGATGGTGGCAAGCCCGGGAGAACCGTTGACAGCGTTCTCGATCGGCTTGGTGACAAGCTGCTCGACCTGCTGGGCGGTGAAGCCCGGCGCCTCGGTTTGGATGTCCACAGTGGACGGCACAAATTCGGGAAACACGTCCAGCGGCGCGCTTTGTGTCGCCCAGATGCCCAGCGCCAGCGCCACAAGGGTGAGAGTCGCGATCGTGCCTGCAAAGCGCACGCAAAGATCGACAAGCCAACGCATGGCTTATTCCTCGGCTTCGGTGCTGGGATTGGTCTCGCGCGCCAGGAGCAGGCCGGCGCCGCTGGTCACGATCTTCTGCCCGGCGCGGATGCCGGCGCCGTCCGCCACGAAATAACCGTCGCCCAGCGGCTTGCCGATATCGATCTTGGTTTTCAGGAAGGTTTCCGGCTGGGTCCGGACATAGACCCAGGCTTCATTGTCGCCATAGATCAATGCGGCCGCGGGCACGGTCACACCGGCCTGGGCGCCACCGACCGGCACCGTGGCGGTGACGTGCTCATTCTGCGCCAGGTCGCTGCCATCCAGCAGCGCATAGAAGCCGCGTCCCGGAAAGCTGTTGTCGGCGGGCGCTTCCCAGATCGTGCTGGTGGTCCAGCGTTTGGGATTGGCGCCCAGCCGGGCGATCTGGAGGGTGCCGGGTATCGCATTGCCCAGCGCGCCCAGCGGAAAGGTGACGCGAACCAGCACGCTTCGCCCCGAGGCCAGCCGCGCCATCACCGCCTGGCGCGAGGCAGCGTCATGCCAGGGCGCACTGCGCCCGAAAGCGGCATCGGTCTTACGCTGTGCCAGCATCAGCGCCGCCTGGTCGGCGGCGGCCTTGCTCTGCGCGGTTTCCACCACTTCGCGCGACACCGCGGCTTCCTCGCCGGTGGACAGCGATTGGGCGCGCGCCGCCGCGGCCTGGCTTTGCGCCGCCGCCGCGCGAGCGGTCATGACTTCGGCATCGTTCACGGCAATCGCGTCCAGCGCCGTCACCACGCCATAGCCGCTGATCTGCTGGCGCCAGGAGGCAGGCTCGGCCGTCGCGGTGGCGATGCCCAGGCCCCTGATCTCTTCCGCCTTGAGGGTCAGGCCCGGAGCCTCGGCTTCCTTTTCCGCCGGCTTTTCCGCCGTGGGCTTGCCGCAGGCCACAAGCAGAAACAGCGCCGCAAATCCGGCCCAGTGTCTGAAAGACATCAGCGGTCCAGAACGATCAGCCGAAAAGTGCCGGGAACGGGTACCGGCCTGGGATTGGGCCGGTCGGCCGTCGGCGTGCCGGGCTTGCGCTGCGCCGTCACCGTAAACAGCTTGTGGGATGTGGGGTCGAATTCCATGGTGCGTGCACCTTCCGAGGTGGGCAAGTTCTGCAGGACCGTGAACTTATCAGGGCTGTCCTCATGGGCAATCGTCAGGGTGCCAGATTCGCCGTTGGAACTGAACACCAGCCCGGTGGCCGGATCGAAACGGTTGGCGTCCACGCCTTCGCCGATGGGAATCTGGGCCACCAGCTTGCCGGTCTTCATGTCGGTGACCGCGATCATCTTGTTGTCGCAGCCGGAAAAGACGCGGCCATGGCGAAGATCGGCGGCGATGCCCGACGGCTCCTGGCAGGGCGCCAGGGGATAGCGCTTTTTCACCGCCAAAGTGGTGGCGTCGAACGCAACCAGCTCGCTGGTGTCCTCGATATTGACGAAGATGGTGCCGGCTTCATCGCTGACCGCCGCTTCCGGCTTGCCGCCCAGCGGCACCGATCCAACCGCCTTGCCGGTGACAGGATCGACTGCAGTCGCATCCTTGCTGGTGGAATTGAAGGTGAAGAGACGCTTGGAGAAGGGATCATAGATGATGCTGTCGGGACGTCCGCCGACCGCGATCTCGCCGGTCTTGGCAAGGGTTTTGGGGTTGACGATCGCAATCCGGTTGGCGCCGCCTTCGCTGACATAGGCATTGCCGTTGGCAAAGGCCGTGCCGTGAATGCCCATCAGGCCCATGATGTCACCCAGCAATTTTCCGTTTGAAGGATTGACCACCATCACATGACTGCCGCGGGTGATGAACAGGTTGCCGCTGGCCGGATCGCGGTTGACATAATCCCAGCCGCCATCGCCGCCCAGGGTGAAGCTCGTCGCGACATGATACCCGGCGGGCGCCGCCATCGCCGGCAAGGCCAGCAGCACACAAAGCGCAGCACTCATTTTCCAATGACATGATTTCATCGCGGCCTCCTGGTTGGCGGTATTTTTCCATGGCCGCGTGACAAGGGGTATGCTGCAATCCGGAGACGGGAATAATTATTCCCAATGTTGGGAGACGAAGATGCGGATCATGCTGGCGTCCTGGCCCTTCTGGGCCGTGCTTTCGGCGGTGTTTGCCGCCCTCACCGCGATCTTCGGCAAGATCGGCGTCGAGAACATCAATTCGGATTTCGCCACCTTGATCCGTACCGTGATCATCCTGGTGGTGCTGGCGGCCTTTGTTGTGGCAACCCATGCCGGGCAGCCCCTGGCTACAGTGCCGCACAAGACCTGGGCGTTCCTGGCTTTGTCGGGCCTGGCCACCGGCGCGTCCTGGGTTTGCTATTACCGCGCCCTGAAGATCGGCCCGGCTTCAGGGGTGGCGCCGATCGACAAGATGAGCGTGGTGCTGGTGGCGCTGTTCGCGTTCCTGTTTCTGGGAGAGCGGCTGTCGGCCCATAACTGGGCCGGGATCGGCCTGATCGCTTTGGGCGCGATCCTGGTGGCAACTTAAGTTCAGGATTTCCGCGCCGCGGGGAACAGCACACGGATGGCAAATCCCGCCGCGCCGGGCACCACGCCGATATCCGCACCATGCAATTCCGCTATGGCCTGCGCGGTGGACAGGCCAAGTCCATAGCCGGGATTGGTGCGGCTGGCCTCGCGCCGGTAGAGGCGCTGGAACAGCTTGCCATGCTCCTCGCGCGGAACGCCCGGCCCGTCATCGCTGACGGTGACGGCGGCGCGGTCTTGGTCCTGTGACAGCGCCAGGGTGATGGTTGTGCCTTCCGGCGTATGCAGGATGGCATTCTCGATCAGGTTAGACAGCATCTGGATGATGAGAGCGCGGTCGCCGCGGATGGCGGGTGCGTCCCGCGCAGCCGAGGTCAGGTGATGTCCGGCGCCCTCCGCCACCGCGCCGAACATCTCGCGCATATGTTCCAGCACCGGCGCGAGATTCAGGGCGGTGAAAGCAGCGCGCCTGGCGCCGCCTTCGATCTGGGCGATGCGCAAGAGAGCGGCGAACAGCGCCAGGATTTCGTCGGTCTTGGAGATGGCGGCATCCAGGGCGGCGGAATGGGTTTCCACCGCGTCTGTGCGGGCGCGCTCCAGGCCCTGGCGCAGATGCGATACCGGCGTGCGCAGATCGTGCGCGATGTCGTTGGTGATCTGGCGCAGATTTTCCATCAGGGTCGCGATGCGATCGAGCATCTCGTTGATGGTGCCGGCCAGCCGGTCCAGTTCGTCCTGGGTGCCGCGCACCGGAATGCGCGCTTTGAGGTCGCCATCCATGATGGCGCGGCAGGCGCGCGCCATGGCGTCGCTGCGGCGCAGGAAAGAGCGGCTGACAAGCGCGCCGCCCAAAATCGCCAGCAACAGCGCCGCCGCGAACAGCCAGGCCATGGTCTGCACAATGTGCGCTTGCGCCTTGTGCACGCGGTACAGGTCGCTGCCGGCGAAGGCGTAAAGACCCGGCGCGAGGAAAGCTCCCACCCCCAGCACCTCATGGCTGGGAGAAGAACCGGGCAGCGACACAGGTCCGGTTTGCGGCGTCATCACGGGCAAGTTGCCGGCAAGGCGGGTTTTTCCCTGCTGCAACAGGAAATAGTCGGAGGTGCCGGGCGCCGCCAGACTTTGTTCGACCACCTCGCGGGCTTCATCGAGGCCTTCGCCATCATAGCCGGCCTGGATGGTGGCGATGTCAGCGCTGGAGAATTGCAGCATCTGGTCGCGAAAGGCCCGGTCGGTGATGACCAGCACGATGGCGCCCAGCACCAGCACCGACAGCGCGAACACGCCGGCATAGATGGCCGACAGCCGGAACGCCTCGGTATGGAGGAACCTAATCCGCACGCAGGACATACCCCACGCCGCGCAAGGTGCGGATCAATTCGACACCGAAACCGCGATCCACCTTGGAGCGCAGCCGGCTCATATGGGTCTCCACGATATTGGTGCGGGGATCGAAATGCAGGTCCCAGACATTTTCCAGCAGCATGGTGCGCGTCACCACCCGTCCGGCATTGCGCAGCAGATATTCCAGCAGGCGGAATTCCTGGGGCTGAAGGTCGATCGCCTTGCCGTCGCGGCTGGCGGTGCGCCGGATCAAATCGATTTCGAGGGTCTCCAGGCGCAACCGTGTAGGCTCGGCGCCATCCGCGCGCCTTGTGATGGCATTGACCCGCGCCAGAAGCTCGGAAATGGCGAAGGGCTTGACCAGGTAATCGTCGGCGCCGCCTTCCAAGCCTTCGACCCGATCGTCCAGCCCGCTCATGGTGGTGAGAAACAGCACCGGCGTCTGGTGCCCTGCTGCACGCAGCCGCCGCACCAGGGTTAACCCGTCCATGCCCGGCAGCATGCGGTCCAAGATCAGCGCCGCATGGTCGCCCGTCAGGGCCCGCGCCAGGCCGTCCGCGCCGTTGTCGACATGCTCGACGGCATGGCCATGGCCCTGCAAGGCATCGACGATATGCCCCGCGGTTTCCCGGTCATCCTCCACCAACAGCAACTTCACGTCGTTGTTTCCATCTGTGTCCGCGCAATGCTCTGCAATCTATGACAGAAGCGCGACAGTTGCCCGCTTTTTCATCGCTGGACGCTGTGTCGCGGCGAGGTTGGGTTTTCGTATACCCGCCGTCACCGGACCGTCAAAAAAGCGTGTGAAACCCGCCCCGAAAGACGAGGCACATCGCGGCAAAAGCGGATTTGCAAAACAGGCGAGTCCGCTGCCGCCGGCGCTTTGCCTTCGGGGTATTGAAAAGGGGAATCTCATGTCAGCCATCCATGTCCGCGCCTTGCGCAACTCCGCCGCCTGCCTGGCGCTTCTGGCCGCTTCGGGCACGCTTTGGGCCGCACCCGCCGTTGCCCAGCAAGTCGCGGCCAATACCGCGGCCGTTGTCAATGCCGAGTCCGCAGGCGGTATCGAGACCGTGGTGGTCACCGGCACCGCCTTCGATCCGGAAAGCGCGCCCGCCAAGGCCTCGCTGGACACGATGGAGCCCCAGACTATCATCAACAGATCCTATATCGAGGATTCGGTGGCGGAGACCGGCACCTATACCAGCGTGCTGGCCATCGCCCCCAGCATGACCGGCACCGACCTGAACGGCCCTGGCCTTTCCGACAATGGCGTCAAGAACACCCTGCGCGGCCTCCCTGACGGCAGCTTCGGCCTCAGCTATGACGGCATTCCCTTCGGCGACACCAACGGCCCCACCCATCATTCCGAATCCTATTTCCCGGCCAGCACCATCGGCGCCATCGCGGTGGATCGCGGCCCCGGCAACGCCGGCACCATCGGGCCATCCACCTATGGCGGTACCGTCAGCCTGTTTTCAGAAATGCTCACATCGAACAGCAGCGCCCGGCTGCAAGCCACCGCGGGCAGCTGGGGCACCAGCCTGTTCAACGGCAATTACCAGACCGGCGATTTCAACCTGGCCGGTTTCAACAGCCGGTTGATGATCAACTATCAGGACACCAACACGTCGGGTTACCTGACCTACAATTCCAGCATGGCGCAGAACTATACCGTCAAGTTCCAGACCGAGCTTGCGCCCGGTTGGACCGCCACCCTGTTCGGCAGCTGGAACGGCCTGTTCCAGCAACTCGAGGACAATGCCGGCGCCACCGCGGCCCAGCTCACCACCTTCGGCAAGAATTACGCGCTGCAGATCGACAATCCCAGGGCCGGCACCTACGCGCCTTACAACCATGTCCACAAGAAGACCGACCTGGATTACCTGCGCCTGCAGGGCGATCTGGGCAACGGCTTTACCATCGACAACACCGCCTACACCTATGCCTATATCAACAAGACCCTGAGCACCCTGTCGGTGCAGCAGACCGCGGCCGACATCGCCAAGGGCATCACCGAAAACAACGGCACGCTCGTGACGCTCAATAGTCCCTTTGCGACGGTTTTCCCCAACAACGTTCCGGGTTACACCAAGCAGAATGCCTATCGGGTCTGGGGCAACGTCTTTCGTGGCGCCAAGGATTTCGACTTCGGCTGGCTGACCGGTCAGCTTCGCGCCGGCGTGTGGTGGGAAAGCTCGGTGTCCCAGCGCGCCCGTTCGGACTTCGACGCCACGCAATGCTTCGCCCTGACGACGGCACAGTGCAATCCGTTCAAGGGACCGCAGTTTCCCGATGCCCGGAATATCGCCGGCAAGACCGCCGCGCCCTTTGGCGGTGGCTTCTTCGAATATCAGGAACATTCCGGCTGGAATCAGTATGAGCCCTTTGTCGAACTGGAACTGCATCCCTTCGAAAACCTGACCATCACGCCGGGCTTCAAATATGTGTCGTGGGACCATTATGTGCGCGCCCCGCTGGAGCAGAAGCGCGTGCCGGTCGGCCCCGCCTTCACCAGCTTCACCACCACGCGCGACCTGCCTTTCGTGATGGCGAACTACAAGCTGCAGCCGAGCTGGAGCGTTTACGCCCAATATGCCCAGGGCATCTATGTTCCCGACATCAGTGCTTTCGAACAGAAGACGGTGGCCACCACCTTTCCCAAGGCGCAGACCACGACCAACTATCAGTTCGGCACGGTCTATTATGCCGACCAGTTCACCTTTGATGCCGACATCTATTATATCGGCGTCAACAACAATATCGTCTACCAGGCCTGCAACCTGGCGCCGATCTTCGGCTCTTCGGGCGAGACCTGCGGCGTCAATACCGGCGTGGCGACCTACAAGGGCATCGAGGCCGAAGGCACCTACGCCTTCGACGGCGTGCTGGAAGGCCTGTCGGTGTTCCTCAACGGCTCGCTGAATTCGTCCAAGACCGGCGGCAAGTGGGTCAAGCAGGCGCCGATGTGGACCTCGGCGCAGGGCATCTTCTACAAGTCCGGCATCTGGAAATTCTCGCTGATCGACAAGGTGATCGGCCAGCAATATTCCGACGCCACCAACACCACATTCTACAAGTTGGGCGCCTTCAGCAACATGGATGCCAAGGCCAGCGTCAGCTACCAGAATCTGGAGTTCGGTGTCGGCCTCTACAACCTGCTGAACAGCCGCAGCCTCGCCGCCGTGGGCATCAACGACAAGGCGCCGATCGGCGGCAGCCGCGTCGAAGACATCGGCAATCGCAGCTCTAGCCTGGACCAGTATTACTACCAGCCGTCGCGCAGCATCCAGTTCACCATCAAGGCGCGCTTCTAGGAGACGAACCATGCGATACGGACTTCTTGTTTGCGCCGCCTTGGCACTGGGATCGGGCGGCGCTCAGGCCGGGCTGTTGGCGCCTGGGGACTTCGCCGCCGGCCGTTACCTGCCGCCGCCGCCCGATGCGGCCACCACCAACCGCGAGATGGACGAGCTGCACGCCATCGCCGCCCGCAGCACGGCCGACGACCGCGCCGTCGCCAAACGCGATGCCGAGAACGAGACGCCGACCATCTTCAACGACGCGGCCGGTTTCGACCTGGCCGCCAGCCCCGAGACCTTCAAGCTGCTCACCCTGGTGGGCGACGAGGAAGAAGACGACACCAAGGATGCCAAGGCCTTTTTCCATCGCGACCGGCCTTACGCCGCCGAACCCGCGATCAAGGCCTGCACGCCGGTCAAGCCCGGCAAGGCCGCCAATTCCTATCCTAGCGGCCACGCCACAAGGGCATTCTCCATGGGTGTGGTGTTGGCGGATCTGGTGCCCGCAAGGTCGCAGGAGATCATGGCGCGCGCCTCGCAATATGCCGAGCGCCGGCTGGTCTGCGGCGTGCATTATCGCAGCGACATCGTGGCGGGTCAGCAATTCGGCACCGTGCTGGCGCTCAAGCTGATGCAGAATCCGGCTTTCCAGGCCCAGATGGCCAAGGCGCTGGCGGAAATCCGCGCCGCGCACCCGTAACCATCGTTCCGCCTAGCGCACCGCGCCGGCCCGGTTCTCCACCACCACGTCGCTCACCTTGGCCGTCAGCACATTGGCCGGCAGGTGGGAGACAAAACCCACGCCGACATAGAAAGGCCCGCTGGTCTTGAAGGTCACCGGCGCGCCTTCGGGATGCAGCGTCTCGCCCTGCCAGCTGATCCAGAGCTGGAACTGGTCGCCCTTTTTCTCGATGCCGAAGCGCGTGGGATGAAAGGTCTGCGGCCCCTTTTCATCGGTGCCGAGGCGCGGCTGGCGCATGGAGCGATACTCGATGTCGGTCATGGGGCCCGTCTTCTCCGCCCGCCAGGCGATATGCACCATGCCGTTGCCGTGCTGGGC
Organism: Alphaproteobacteria bacterium; assembly: GCA_013697055.1. Classification (GTDB taxonomy): domain Bacteria; phylum Pseudomonadota; class Alphaproteobacteria; order Micropepsales; family Micropepsaceae; genus Rhizomicrobium. Next base: position 2,685 of record JACCXK010000244.1, on the reverse strand, counting down.
GGCCATGATCTGGCGGCTGTCATCGTCCAGACTGTCGCGGATCACCAGCGCCACCTTGCGATCGTGGAAGTCGTCGATGTTGGGCCATGTCACCGTACCGGCGAGGCTGACGTCGCCCGAAACTTTCTTCCAGAGATAATGAAACTCGTCGCGCTGGTACCAGATGTTATAGCCGGCGGAATTGATGGTGTAGGTGCCGCCCGTCTCGCTGGCGCTGCCCGGCGCCAGGGGGCCGCCGATATCGGTCTGGCCTTCGAATGAACCGATGGCGCCGCCGGCGGGAACGGAGGCGCGATGGAAATCGGCGGGCGGTGGCACCTGCTTATGCGTCGCCGATCCCGGCAGCGCCCAGTCCGGCACGTCCACGCCCGGCGGCGATGGCGGCGGCACCAGGGATTGGGCCAGGGCCGGCGCTGTGAATGAAATGAAAGCGATAGCGGATATCAAGCGCATTGGGCCTCCCTCGGGGCTTGTGCCGGGCCCCGTTGCGGCTACGGTGACGGGAAAAGCGGCATCCCGCAACAGAGGCCGGAGGAAACCCCATGCGCGTCATGATCGCCTTGGTCCTGTTATGCGCGGTCCTGCCTGCCTTGGCCGACCCCGAACCCAAACCGGCCACCTCAAGCCCCGCCACGGCCATCTCGCTGCCAGCCGATGGGGATGATTATTCCCGGATGGTGGCCCAGGCCGCCGCGCACGATCCGGCCACGGATTTTCGCGCCTTGCGTTTTGCGTGGCTGGACAACAAGGCGCGCGGACGACATCCCAAAGTTTCCCTGAACATGGACACGACCGCGATCCAGGAAGCAGCGCAGGCGCGCAACAACCAGCTGGTGCGTGATCGCGCCATCACCGTTCTTTCGAAGGAATATACCAATGTCAGAGCGCAGAGCTATCTGGGTGCCGCGTGCGAAATACTGAATGATACGCCTTGCACGGAACAGGCAACGTTCGTGGGGCGAGGCCTGGTACAATCCATCCTGCGTTCCGGCGATGGAAAAACTTGTGAGACGGGCTGGGAAGTGGCGATGGTGCGGGAGGAATACGACCTGCTTCGCATCATGGGTACCCGACCCAAACAGCAAGCCCTGATCATGGGCAAGGATGGTGGCCATAGCTGTGACGCCATGACCGTAATCGAGCGGGACGGCAAGGAAACCACGTACTATTTCACCATCGACCGGGTCATGGCCGATGAGATGAAGATGCTCAAAATAAAATAATCAGAACTCAATCACCGTGCGGATGCTTTCGCCCGAATGCATCAGGTCGAAGGCCTCGTTGATGCGCTCCAGCGGCAGCTTGTGGGTGATCAGGGGATCGATGCTGATCTTGCCGTCCATGTACCAGTCGACGATCTCGGGCACCTGGGTGCGGCCGCGCACTCCGCCAAAGGCGGTGCCTTTCCACACCCGGCCGGTCACCAGCTGGAAAGGACGGGTCTTGATCTCCTGCCCTGCCCCGGCGACGCCGATGATGATGCTCTCCCCCCAGCCGCGATGGGTGCAGTCCAGGGCCTGGCGCATCAAATCGACATTGCCGACGCTTTCAAAGCTGTAATCGGCGCCACCCTTGGTCAGTTCGACCAGATGGGGCACCAGATCGCCTTTGACCTCTTTGGGATTGACGAAATGCGTCATGCCGAACTGGCGGGCCAATCCCTCGCGCGCCGGGTTGATATCCACGCCCACGATCATGTTGGCGCCGGCCATGCGCGCGCCCTGGATCACGTTGAGCCCGATGCCGCCCAAGCCGAACACCACCACATTGGCGCCCGGTTCGACCTTGGCGGTCTTGATCACGGCGCCGATGCCCGTCGTCACGCCGCAGCCGATATAGCAGACCTTGTCGAACGGCGCGTCCTCGCGGATTTTCGCCAGCGCGATTTCCGGCAGCACCGTGTGGTTGGCGAAGGTCGAGCAGCCCATATAGTGATGGATCTTCTTGCCCCCGATGGAGAAACGCGAAGTGCCGTCCGGCATCACGCCCTGGCCCTGTGTGCTGCGGATCGCGGTGCAGAGATTGGTCTTGTGCGAGGTGCAGCTTTTGCACACCCGGCATTCGGGCGTGTAGAGCGGAATGACATGATCGCCCTTTTTCAGGCTGGTCACCCCCGGCCCCACATCCATCACCACGCCGGCGCCCTCATGGCCCAGAATGACGGGGAACAGCCCTTCCGGATCGCCGCCTGAGCGGGTGAATTCGTCGGTGTGGCAGACGCCGGTGGACTTGATCTCGACCAGAACCTCACCCGCCTTGGGGCCTTCGAGGTCGACGGTTTCGATCACCAGGGGTTTTCCGGCTTCATAGGCGACAGCGGCGCGGGTCTTCATTGGGCTCTCCTTAAGCGGCGGAAATGTGAGGCATTTGGGTAATAGTTGCAAAGTGTTAGATTACCGCTAGGCTGCGTTTCGGGCCCTTTTCGAGCTGTCATTTCCATGCGTCTTACCCCAACACTCGCTGTTGCGGCTGGTCTTTGGCTGGCGGCCACGGGCGTAAGCCTGGCGGAAGGGATCGATTCCGGGCTGGAAGTGCGTGTCAATCCGATGGCAGCGCGTCCCGGCGGCGGCACCTTGCTGTATCCGGGCGGGGAATATGCCCGCAACATCGGGCCGCTGCTGACTCCGGGCGAGCGGGGCGGCGCCATCCAGCTTCACATGCCTGGCCCGCATCGCCGCGTGGCCG